>JBEVVH010000045.1:0-20447 GCA_040507245.1 Candidatus Thiodiazotropha sp. | reverse complement strand
GGGGCACTAATAGGCTGTCAAAGATCGAATCGATTTTGGTGGACTTGGATGTCCCAAAATCTTTCATGAGATCGAAGACTCGCTTGACCGTCACCCATTCACCCCCCGTAGCCATTCATGGCGCCCTCCTGATTCCAGGACAGCTCCAGCGAGCAAGCCTTTCTGTCCAGGTCTGGCTGCGGTATCCTTCCGCGATTGAACTCCAACACCAAATTTCGAGTTGAATTATGCAGAGTCACTACGATCCGGCCGTTGTCGAGGCCGAGGTCCAAGCGCATTGGGAAAACACGGGGACCTTCGAGGTGGTCGAAGATCCCGGGCGGGAAAAATTCTACTGTCTCTCCATGTTTCCCTACCCTAGTGGCAAGCTTCACATGGGGCATGTGCGCAACTACACCATCGGTGATGTGATCGCCCGCTACCAGCGCATGCTGGGTAAGAACGTGCTGCAACCCATGGGTTGGGATGCCTTTGGTCTTCCGGCGGAGAATGCAGCGCGCAAGAACCGGGCGGCCCCCGCGGCCTGGACCTATGAAAACATCCAGTACATGAAGTCTCAGCTGAAGAGCCTGGGTTTCGGCTATGACTGGCGGCGTGAACTGGCGACCTGCAAACCCGAGTATTACAAGTGGGAGCAGTGGCTGTTCACCGAGCTTTACCGTAAGGGCCTGGTGTACCGCAAGAATGCCGTGGTGAACTGGGATCCGGTGGATCAAACGGTGCTGGCCAACGAGCAGGTGATCGACGGGCGTGGCTGGCGATCCGGTGCCTTGGTCGAGCGGCGCGAAATCCCCCAGTGGTTCATCAAGATCACCGACTACGCCGATGAACTGCTTGATGAGATCGACGCCCTCGAGGAGTGGCCGGAGCAGGTGCGCACCATGCAGCGCAACTGGATCGGGCGTTCCTATGGCGTGGAGATGAATTTCGCGATCGACGGCGGGGATGACGTCCTCACCATCTACACCACCCGCCCGGATACCCTGATGGGGGTCACCTATGTGGCGGTGGCAGCGGAACACCCACTGGCACTGGCCGCCGCGGAGTCCAACCCGGATCTGGCCGGGTTCATCGATGAGTGCCGTCGCGGCGGCACCACCGAGGCCGAGCTGGAGACCGCAGAGAAGAAGGGCATGCCCCTGGGAATCCACGCGGTGCACCCGGTGACCGGTGACAAGGTGCCGGTCTACGCCGCCAACTTCGTGCTCATGAGTTACGGCACCGGTGCGGTGATGGCGGTACCCGGGCATGATGAGCGGGATCACGCCTTTGCCCTGAAGTATGGCATCCCGATCAGAAAGGTCATCCACCCCAAGGATGGTTCCGATTGGGACATCCAGGCCGTGGCCTACGTGGAAAAGGGCATCCTTCAGGATTCGGGGCCCTTCGACGGGCTGACCTCCGAGGCGGCCTTCGACGCCATCGCCGGGTGGCTGGAGGAGCGGGGCCTGGGCGAGAAACGCAAGAACTACCGTCTGCGCGACTGGGGGGTTTCCCGGCAGCGCTACTGGGGTGCGCCGATCCCGATGATCCACTGCGCGAACTGCGGTATCGTACCTGTGCCCCTCGGGGATCTGCCGGTGCGTCTGCCGGAGGATATCGTCTACGACGAAAACACCATCAACCCGATCAAGAGTGATCCGGCGTTCGCCGCCTGCCGCTGTCCCGAATGCGGGGGCGAGGCCCAGCGCGAGACCGACACCTTCGATACCTTCATGGAGTCGAGCTGGTACTACGCCCGCTACACCTGCCCGGATGCCGGAGCGATGCTCGATGCGCGGGCCGACTACTGGCTGCCGGTGGATCACTACATCGGCGGTATCGAGCATGCGGTGCTGCACCTGCTGTATGCCCGCTTCTATCACAAGCTGCTGCGTGACGCGGGTCTGGTCAGCAGCAGCGAACCCTTCACCCGTCTGCTCACCCAGGGCATGGTGGTGGCGGAGACCTTTTACCGCGAGGAGTCGGACGGCAGCCGCAACTGGTTCAATCCGGCGGATGTCTCGGTCACCACCGACGACAAGGGCCGCCCGCTCAGCGCAGTGCTGGCCGGGGACGGGCAACCGGTGCAGATCGGCGGCATCGAAAAGATGTCCAAATCCAAGAACAACGGGGTGGACCCGCAAACCCTGATCGACCGTTACGGGGCCGATACGGTGCGGCTCTACACCATGTTCACCTCGCCGCCGGATCAGTCTCTGGAGTGGAGCGATGAGGGCGTGGAGGGCGCGTCGCGCTTTCTGCGCCGGCTCTGGTCCCTGGCGGAGACCCATCAGCAGTGGCTGGTCGCGGGCGAGGCGCAGGATCCGGTGGATCTGAGCGAGACCCAGCAGGCGGCCCGGCGGGAGCTGCACGAACTGCTGAAGAAGGCACTGTATGACTATCAGCGCAACCGCTTCAACAATGTGGTGTCCGCCTGTATGGGCATGACCAACATTCTCTACAAGCTGGAGGACAGCCCGGCGGACCGGACCCTGTTACGCGAGGGCCTGTCGCTGATCCTGCGTCTACTCGGCCCGATCGCGCCCCATGTGACCCATCACCTGTGGCGTGAATTGGGGTACGGCGAGGATATCCTGGAGGGCCGCTGGCCGGAGCCGGACGAGGCGGCATTGAAGCAGGACCGTATCCCCTACGTGGTGCAGGTCAACGGCAAGGTGCGGGCGAGCATCGAGGTCCCCGCTGATGCGAACAACGAGCAGATCCAGTCCACCGCCCTGGAGAACGACAATGTGCAGCGTTTCATCGGGGAGGGCACTATCCGCAAGGTCATCGTTGTGCCCAACAAGCTGGTGAATATCGTTGCGAAGTAAGAGACGCACCCCAGGCTTGCTGCAGACCGGGTTGTTGACCCTGCTGCTGCTGAGCCTGGCCGGTTGCGGATTTCATCTCAAGGGATTCGCCCAGCCGTCCCAGGCCCTGAACGGGATCTTCATTCCCGGCGGCGAGGTCCCCGACACCCTGGCGGGAGTGCTGCAGGAAGACCTGCTCAATGGCGGCGTGATCTTCGCCCCGGATGCGAAAACCGCCCGCTACCGCCTGCAGGTGACCCGGGAGAAGTTCTCCAGCCGGGTGCTCTCCGTGGATGCCAACGGCAAGGCGCTGGATCAGGAGATCCGCCTGCAGGCGGAGTTTCGTTTGAGCATTCCCTCCTCCTCCGGGGAAGAGTCCCGGGAGGAACAGGCCTTGGAACTGGTACGTCAGCTCAGCTACAGCGGCAGTGACGAACTCGGACAGCGCAACGAAGCGGAACTGCTGATGAACGACATGCGTCATGACATGGCCGCCCAGGCGATCCGTATGCTCGAGGCGCGTATGCAACAGCAACCCAAAGCGCCGGCAGCGCCATGAAACTGCGTAACGACCAATTAACCAGCCACCTCAAAAACGGTCTCGCGCCGGTCTATCTGCTGAGCGGCGATGAGCCGCTGCAGATGATGGAGGCGGCTGACGAGATTCGTCGGGCCGCCCGGGAGCAGGGTTACCTGGAACGTGAAGTCATCGATGCAGTCAGTGGATTCGACTGGACTGCCCTGGCTCAGGCGGCGCAAAGCCTCTCCCTGTTCGGCGACCGGCGTCTGCTGGAACTGCGGCTGAACTCTCCCAAGGTCGGGGCGGATGGGAGCAAGGCCCTGAGCGCCTATTGCGAGCGACCGGCGGAGGATACCGTGCTGCTGGTGATCCTGCCGAAACTGGAGCGGGCCCAGACCTCCAGTAAATGGCTGCAGGCGATTGAGCAGGCCGGGGTATTTCTGCAGATCTGGCCGGTCGAGGGGGGGCGCCTCGGTCCCTGGATCGAACAGCGTCTGCGCAAGGCGGGACTGATCCCGGAACCGGGGGTGGTGGAGATGCTGGCCGACCGGGTCGAGGGCAACCTGCTGGCGGCCAATCAGGAGATCGAAAAACTCCTGCTGCTGCAGGGTACCGGGGTGGTCAGTCAGGCACAGTTGGCCCAGTCGGTGGCGGACAGCGCCCGTTTCGATGTGTTCGGCCTGCTCGATACCCTGCTGGCTGGCAACGCGGCCAAAGGTCTGCGCATGTTGAGCGCGCTGCAAGGCGAAGGGATCGCCGCAACCCTGGTACTGTGGGGTTTGAGCCGTGAAATTCGCGCCTTGGCGGAGATGGCCGGCGAGGTGGAGCAGGGACAGCATCCGTCCCAGGTGATGAACCGTTTCCGGGTATGGGAAAAGCGCAAGCCACTGGTGCAGAACGCCCTCAAATCGGGCAGCAGCCAGCGTTGGCAGCAATTGCTGATTCGCTGTGCCGATACCGATCTGGCGATCAAGGGACTCTCTTCGGTGGATCCCTGGTTGGGACTGCAGAACATTGCTCAGGGGGTTTGCGGCCACCGCATCCTGTGATCCCGTGCACAACCCAACCCGGGAACTAATCTCCCGGGAAGCCCATTCCCTTTCAAATGTGATCCCGGTCACCCCTTTTTATGAGTCTCCGTTGTCATAGTGAATACAGAGTCCGGAGCTGGACTCTGGATCCAAACCATCATGAACAAGGAGTATCAAGATGAAAAAAATGACCTTTAAACATGTCCTGCTTAGCTTGGCTGCAGCCGGTTTCGTAACTGCAGCGGTCGCGGCGGAGGACTCCGCATTCTCCCGTCTGGACACCAATGCTGATGGCTTCATCTCAGCGGAAGAATCCACCGGTGATGAAATGGTCTACAAGGGCTGGGCTGAGATCGATACCAACGCGGACGGCCAGGTCGATGCGGCGGAATTCAGCGCCTTCGAAGCGTCCCAGCAGGCTGATAAATAGCGCTATGCAATAGATAGAGAGTTTTGGGTAGAAGACCGGTGGCCAGTTCGTCTGGCTGCTGGTTTTTTTTGCCCTGAAGATAGTCAAATTCAATTGTAAGTCATTGATCAATTGAACACTTTTTATGGGAATTAAAATTTTGGAAATGTGATTCCCATCACCACAATTGTTTCCATCAGGGTGTTTCATTGAATCACCAGTGGCGAATGCAGGACGAAGTCCCTGGCAAACTCAAAATCTGTTAAGGAGAACCTGATGAAAATGAAAACCCTGAAACAAGCCGCATTGGCCTTGGCAGCAGCAGGCTTTCTGAGCAGCGCGATCGCTGAAGATGCTTTCAGCGCCCTCGACGCCAATGGTGACGGCAGCATCTCTTCGGAAGAAGCGACCGCCAACGAGATGCTTTACAACGGTTGGGAAACCGCTGACACCAATCAGGACGGCACTGTGGATGCCGCCGAATTCAGTGCTTTTGAAGCGAAGTCCATGACACAAGAAAAATAGTCGGAGCCGGTTTCAAACCCCATTAATTGGGGGTGGCCATTCCGACGGCCAGTTGTGTTTGCTGGTCGTCGGATGCCATTTTTGCCAGATGGCAATTGCTCAGTTGCAGTTGCGGCGGTTCGGTTGAAAAGATGAACGGCGCGGTCTTCAGCAACGCACTCAAACCGAGTATCTGTCGGGTGCTGCCCGGAAAAACCGCCACTTCGACCTCTTCCAGCAGACATTCCTCCCCGATCATCACATCGCGCACCGCGTAGACCGGCACCCGCATCTCGGTGCCATCGGCCAGAACCCCTTTCAGATCCCGGATATAGCGGGGATTGGACACGCTTCTGAGTTCCGCGAGGGTGGATTCATTGATGGTCATGTAACTGGATCCGGTGTCCACCATGAATTCGGAAGGCGGCATACTGCCAATCTTGCCTGAGATGTAATAGGTGTTGGCGCCCTTGGAATGCATGGGTACATCAAAAATGAACTGCTCGGCTCGAAGCTGTCCGATCGAGCCGAAAACCAACAGTGCGCTGAGAATGTACTTGAGCATGATTCCCTGGACCATATATCACATTTGCCTGATTATATTTTCGGTCAGACCCTGTCGAACTTTAACCTGCGTCCGGCTGCGGATGCCGTAGGAATGAGGTGCCACGCACATGGAACGAAAATATCTCCTGTTCAATAGTCCCCTGTCCTGGATCGGTTTGCTGGCCGGTCTGGGTATGTTGTTCCTGTTCATGGAGTTTTTTGCCTATTCCCTGAGAGGTTACGACTTCGCCGTAGGTTTCATCCTTGCACTGATTGCTCTGGTGACGGTCAACCTGTGCTATTGGATCGAGCGGCGCCACCAGGAAAAGGCCGATTCGGCAGCCCGGCAGGAGGAATCGGTCTGAAGAACGATACCGCAATACGGTAGCTCGGGTTCGCGCAGCGTAACCCGATCTACGACTTCAGGGTGACTGACGATTGTGTGGAAGCATCTGGCGATCGGTCGTCAGGGGCCCGGATCGGGAAACACCTTTCCGGCAGAATTTTTGCTAAAGTAACCGACCCGGATCGATTAACCCGGTTGGTAAACGCAGACCCTTTCCGTGTATCCATATACACAGACTTTTGAGAACGTTCGAAAATGACCCATCAGATCACCGATATCGCTGACTACATGAGACAACTGGGCGGGCGTGCCCGGCAGGCCTCCTGGGTGCTTGCAGGCAGCCCCACGGGACTCAAGAATCAGGCCCTTGAAGCCATTGCCGAGACCCTCGACGGGGCCCGGGATACACTGATGGAAAAGAACCGCCTCGATCTGCAGGCCGGGCGTGACAAAGGTCTGGATCCGGCCCTGCTGGATCGTCTGGAGTTGACCACCCCGCGCATCGACAGCATGATCGAAGGGGTACGCCAGATCGCCGCCCTGGCTGACCCGATCGGCGAGGTGTTCGACATGAAATACCGACCCAGCGGAATTCAGGTGGGACGCATGCGGGTGCCCCTGGGCGTGGTCGGCATCATCTACGAATCCCGTCCCAACGTCACCGCCGATGCCGCAGCCCTGTGCCTTAAGTCAGGTAACGCCACCATCCTCAGGGGCGGTTCCGAGGCCTATTTCTCGAACCAGGCCATCGCCGCTTGTATCCAGGCCGGCCTGGCGAAGACCGGACTGCCGGAGACCGCGGTGCAGGTGTTGGCCACTACGGACCGGGCCGCAGTGGGCGAACTGATCGCCATGCCGGAGTTCGTGGACGTGATCATCCCCCGGGGCGGTAAGGGTTTGATCGAACGTATCAGCCGGGATGCCCGGGTGCCGGTAATCAAGCATCTGGACGGTATCTGTCATGTTTACATCGACGATCAGGCTGACGTAGGCAAGGCCTTCGATATTGCGATGAATGCCAAGACCCAGCGCTACGGGACTTGCAACACCATGGAGACCCTGCTGGTGGCCCAGGAGATCTCGGAGGAGATGCTGCTGATGCTGGCCGCACCCCTGTTCGAAAAGGGTGTGGAGATTCGCGGCTGTGCCGAGACCTGCCAGGTCATCGATGGCTGCGTGGCCGCCACTGACGAGGACTGGGATACGGAATATCTCGCACCGATTCTCTCCATCCGGGTGGTGGACGGACTCGATCAGGCGATCGAGCATATCAACACCCACAGCTCCCAGCATACCGATGCCATCGTCACCGAGAACTACACCCGTGCACGGCGCTTCCTCACCGAGGTCGATTCGAGTTCCGTGATGGTCAACGCCTCGACCCGCTTTGCTGACGGTTTCGAGTATGGCCTGGGTGCCGAGATCGGCATCTCCACCGACAAGTTTCATGCCCGGGGCCCGGTGGGGCTGGAAGGCCTGACTTCGGTGAAATACATCGTCCTGGGAGACGGGCATATCCGTAGTTGAGCCGATGATCGGTTTGTTCGGGGGCACCTTCGATCCCATCCACTTTGGACACCTGCGCACCGCTTTGGAGGTGCTGCAGGCGCTGAATATGGAACAGGTCAGGTTCATCCCGCTGCATGGTGCGGTGCACCGTGCCCAGCCCGAGGTGTCTCCGGCGCTGCGGCTGCAGATGGTGGAGGCCGCGATTGCGGACCAACCCGGCTTCGTGGCCGATGACCGGGAGCTGAAACGGGCCGGTCCCTCCTACACCGTCGATACCCTGACAGATCTGCGCCGGGAACAACCGGACCCGGTGTTGTGCCTGATGATGGGGCTGGATGCCTTCAACGGTTTCACTGCATGGCATCGCCCGGAGGAGATTCTGCGTCTGGCGCACCTGATGGTGATGCAACGGCCGGGTGAGACCCTGCTCACTTCCGGAGCCCGGGAACTCCTGGAAACCCGTCGCTGCCAGGGGGTTGCGGAGCTCAAGGCGCGCCGCGCCGGTGGAGTGATGCTGCAGACCTTCACCCAGCTGCAAATCTCGGCGACGCAGATCCGTGGCATGCTCAGCCAGGGACGCTCTCCCCGCTACCTGTTGCCCGACGGGGTACTGCAGCTGATTACCGAACATAACCTCTACACCCGAAAGGGAGGGTACACTCGTGTAGTGTCCCCAATCTGACCCTGAATTTTTACCACGAAGAACACGAAGTGCACGAAGGAATGAATTTGATAGCCGCTCGAATCGATTCTTCGTGGGCTTCGTGTCCTTCGTGGTGAGATAGATCGGCCGGACATGCCCGCCCGTTTTACCCATTTCACCCCGTTTTGCACGTTATGGGTTATGCTTTTACCCAAGAGCGGGTAAAATCGCCCCCTTTCCGGGAGACCGTCGGCAGTGACCTAGCGTCGAGCACCGTCTGACAGGACTCTCAAGCAACAACCACAGGTACAGCAGATCGGGATTCGATGGAGATAGAAGCACTCAAGAACGTCGTCGTCAAAGCACTTGAAGACATGAAGGCGAAGGACATCGTGATCCTCGATGTCCGGGGTAAAACCAGTATCACCGATATCATGATCGTTGCCAGCGGCACCTCGGACCGGCATGTGAAGTCGATTGCACAGACCGTGGCCTTCCAGGCAAAGCAGGCGGGTGAATCGCCGTTGGGCACCGAAGGCATGGATGACGGTGAGTGGGCCCTGGTCGATCTCAATGGGGTGGTGGTTCACGTGATGCTGCCCAAGGTACGGGATTTCTACCATCTGGAGCGGCTCTGGTCGCTGGATGAGCCCCGGGAAACCCAAACCTCCCGCGAGATGAAATCCTGACTCTCATCTGAACCGACGTCAGGATCATGGATCGCTTCGATCGGATCTTCGAACTCAATCGCATCCTCCAGTCCGCGCGCTATCCGGTTTCCCGCAAACGTCTGGAGCAGGAGCTGGAGTGCTCCCGCGCCACGGTCAAACGGCTGATCGAGGAGATGCGTCTGTATCTCAACGCGCCGATCATCTACGACCGTCAGCACAATGGTTATTGCTACGATCCCCGGGAAGGGGAGATGTACCAATTGCCGGGTCTCTGGTTCAATGCCTCGGAACTGCAGGCGTTGCTCATGGTCCAGCAGTTGCTCGAAGGCATACAGCCCGGTCTTCTGGACAGCCATCTGCAACCGCTCAAGCGCAAAATCGATGACCTGCTGAGTCAACATCCGGGTAAGACCGGTCCCCTGTCACGTCATATCCGTCTGCTGCAGGTGGCGGCTCGGCCGGCTGGTCCCTACTTCACCCTGCTGGCGGCAGCCCTGGCTTCCCGGCGGCGGGTTTCCCTGGTCTATCATTCACGGGGCGAAGACCGGGTCTCCCGGCGTGTGGTTTCACCCCAGCGCATGACCCTCTACCGGGACAACTGGTATCTCGATGCCTGGTGCCATCTGCGGGAAGGCCTGCGCACCTTCGCCCTGGATGCGATCAGCGAGCTGGAGGTGCTGGATGAGCCGGTTCTGGAGGTGGCTGAGGCGATACTGGAATCACACTATTCCGACGCCTACGGGATATTTTCAGGTGAAGCGAGTCAGCGCGCGGTATTGCGCTTCACCGCCCAGCGAGCCCGTTGGGTGTCCAAGGAGCAGTGGCATCCCCGGCAGCAGGGGCGATGGCTCGACGACGGCCGTTATGAACTGACCCTGCCTTACGCCCACGCCTCGGAACTGATCATGGATCTGATGCGGCAGGGACCGGAGGTGGAGGTGGTGGCGCCGCAAGCGTTGCGTGACGCCCTGATCAGTCAACTGGAGCTGACCCTGGGACAGTACCGCGAGTCTCATCCTGAAGCTTGACCGGCCAGGTTGCGCATCCAATGAGCCAAATAAATGGCCGCTGCCTGGTGTGACATTTAGCGTTCGGTAGCCTCTCGTTCCCAGGCTCTGCGTGGGAATGCCTACCGATACAACGCGCACTGCTTCTGCCTGATTGAGCCGCCATGGCTCGGGTCTGCATTCCCACGCGGAGCCTGGGAACGAGGTAATGTAGCCCGCATACAGCGAAGCAAAATCCCGGGTCCAATGGGGTTTCTGCAAGGTTCAACAGGGTAAATGTTGCGCTCACTCAGGACCGACATTTCTTTTTCAGCTCCTTGAAACGCTGCAAGGCCTTCTTCCGTTGGGTATGCAGAATCTTGATCTCCAGTGCGAGGCGTTTGTACTTGGTGCGGTCCTTCACCTTTGACAGCTTCTCTTTCGCCGCCTTTTCGCGTTTTTTCAGTTTCTTCAGCAGGTCGGAGATGCGATCGCATTTGACCTTTTCATCCTTGCCGGTATCCAGCAGGTTAACCAGTTTTTCTAAGAGTTTTTCAGGAGGCATGCCTTTCCCCGGTGGTTGTGTGCCCGGCCTGCCTGATCACTGATGTCTCAGGGAACAGGCTTTTGGAATGACGTCGCATACGGCCGGCGTTGTGTTGAGTTTCTCCGGTCGTGATAACGAAACTCCGCTAGACTCAGTTGATATACTAAAAAACCTTTGGACCATGATGTCACCGGGTGAGGCGGCTGAACTGTGTATCCGTGGCATGTGGCACGGGCCTGTCTTAGAGCCGCTCACGTGTGGTCTGAAGCAACAAAGGTATTTGAAAATTTTAGCAGCCTGTGGGATTTCGTGGGTATGAATCAGTTAAGCCTGCTCGTGGAGTCTCTCGGATTGGGGGCGGTTGACTGGGAGCTTTGGCTGCGCATCGTGCTGCAGGTGGTGCTCCTGGGGTCTTCGGCGATCTTCTCCGGCTCGGAGACGGCGCTGTTTTCTCTGAGCCGTATCGATCTGCAGAAACTCCGCCAGAGCCGAGACAAACATTCGGAAAACATTCATGCGATGCTGGATGAGCCGCGTCGTCTGATCATTTCCATTCTGTGCGGCAACGAACTGGTGAACATCGCTTCGGCCGCCAATATGGCGGCGATCCTGCTGCTGATATTTGGCGAGGAGGAGGTTGGCTGGTTCAATATCCTGATCATGGTGCCTCTGCTGCTGCTGATCGGTGAGGTCACGCCGAAAACCATCGCGGTCAGTTTCCCGATCAAGTTCGCCACCCGCCTCACCGCGCGGGTCCTGCCCCGCTGGATCGTCATTATCACTCCGCTTAGGGAAGCGGTGCGGCTGGTGGCCGACCGCATCACCACCCAGATCGTCGGCGAAGCGGTGGGGCGTGAAAACATCCTGCACGTGGACGAACTACGCACCCTGCTCCAGGAAGGTGAGGAGACCGGGGTGATCGAGGCCACTGAACGAGTGCTGATCGATAACATTCTCGAGGCCTCTGAGACCGACATCTCCCGCATCATGACCCCGGGGCCAAGCATCCGTTTCCTTGATGCGGATCAGTCGGTGCCGGTGCTGATCGAGCAATTCCGCCGCCTGCGCCACCCCCGGGTGCCGGTCTACCAGGGGCATTGGGACAACGTGATCGGTTTTCTCCACTCAGAGGTGATCCTGCGTCTGGTGCAGGGGGGTGGGGAACTGGATCAGGTGACCCTGGAGCGGATTCTCAAGCCGGCTCAATTCGTCCCGCCGACCAAGAAGGTCGATGAGATGTTCGACTATTTCCAGAACCACGACACCCGCGCGGCGATCGTCCTGGGTGAGTATGGCGAGGTGCTGGGTATCGTCACCATGAAGGATGTGCTGACCTTCATCTTCGGCGAGATCAGCGGCACCATGGTGGGTCAGGAGCTTTATCACGAGGAGGACGAAAACAGTTATCTGGTGCCCGGGGACATGCGTCTGAGCGATTTCTACAATCTGACCAATTTCGATATCGAGGATCCGGTCATGGCGACCATCGGCGGGGTGGCGTTCCGCCTCTTCGACCGCTTGCCGAAACCGGGTGACCGGGTGCGTCACGAAGGCTATGAATTTGTTGCGCGGGAGGTGACGGGTTTGCGCATCAGTCAGGTTCAGGTCAGCAAGATCGTGAACGAGGAGTCAACGACTACCCGGGAGCAGGACGCTGAGATGACGGAGTCCCCGGATGAGGCGGCCGATCTCCACGATTCGGATCCGGACCGGGAGGCCTGACATGGACTGGACCATCGAACTCCTGATCATTTTCGTGTTCCTGGTGCTGAAGGGATTTTTTTCCGGCTCCGAGATCGCCATGGTCAATTCGGACAAGCTGAAGCTGCGTCACCAGGCGAAGATGGGCAATCGTGGCGCGGCCCTGGTGCTCAAGCTGTTCCGCACCCCTGACGTGATCCTCGGCACCACCCTGGTGGGTACCAATCTCGCCACGGTCATCATCTCGACCCTGGGCACCCTGGTGTGTATCGATCTGTTCGGTCCGGTCGGAGACCTGGTCTCGGTGCTGATTCTTACCCCGATTCTGCTGATTTTCGGCGAGGTGGTGCCGAAGAGCGTGTTTCAGCAGGAGGCGGACAATCTGGTTCAGCGCCTGATCTATGTGTTGCGTTTCTTCTCCTATGTCTTCTACCCGGTGATTTTTATTTTTACCCGGGTGGCGCGGCTGGTGACCCGTATTGTCGGCGGCGGCAGCATTCCGCAAAACATGTTCATCACCCGTGAGGAGTTGCGGGTGCTGCTCGATTCCTCGGAATCCAGCACCGGGTCTCATGGTATCGACCGCAAGAAGATTCGGCGCATCATGCGCTTTGCGGAGATCACTGTAGGCGAGGCGATGATACCGTTGCCCGACGTGGTGGGTTTCAATGAGATGCGCAACATGAAGGAGGCGATCCGACTGGTTACCAAGCATGGGTTCAACCGGCTGCCGGTGTATCGGGGCAACATCACCAATGTGAAGGGTATCCTGACCCTGGATACCTGGGACCTGATGCAACAGGATTTACAGAATCAGTCGGTCATGGACTACATCACTCCGGCACTTTACCTTTCTCCGCGGCAAACCATCGATCAGGCGCTGCCGATGCTGCAGGCCCGGGAGGATCACATGGCGATCGTGGTGGACGAGTTCGGTTCCGCAGTGGGAATCCTTACAATGGAAGATGTGTTCGAAGAGGTGGTGGGTGAGATCGACGTCGGCTACGATTTCGATGAATACCATCCCAAACGGCGTCTCTACATCGAACACGAGAGCGAAAACTCTCACCTGGTCGGTGGACGGGTCGCCATCTCCGAACTCAATGATATCCTGCATGTTCAGTTCCCGGTTCATGAGGCCCTGACCATCGGCGGGCTGGTGGTGAGTCGTCTGGGGCATATACCCGGGGAGGGGGACTGGATCGAGGAGCAGGGTTATCGGATCGGGGTGATCGAAGCGGATGAGCGTTCGGTGCTGAAGGTGCGGATTGAACGGATTGTCTGACCCGTTATTCAGGGGTCGGTTGGAAAGCGCATTGCGTCAGGGAGGATTTTCCTCTCAGGTGACCGGGTGAGGACTTTTCTCCTATGCTGCAAGGGGAGGAGGAATACCCGGATCGGTTTCGCTGTGTACCGCGAGTGTCATGTCCTGATGGGCTCGGAGTACCTGATGCACTCGAAATGAACATCCCCTCTCCCCTTGTGGGAGAGGGCCAGGGAGAGGGGGAATCAAAACTTAGTGAGCGTCGCGATCACCGCGCCCGAACCCCGGATAGACTGCCTTCCATATGCCCATGGGTTTCCTCGTTCCCACGCTCTGCGTGGGAACGCCTATCGATATCACACTGCACTGCTCAAGGCTGTTAGGCATGTGCAAGCCCGGGTCTGCATTCCCACGCAGAGCGTGGGAACGAGTGTAGCCAAAAGGAAGCGCGCCCGTCTGTCCCACCCCTTCGGGGATGGTTGTGCTCAAACAATCAGCCCCGGAGCACCGGGGGTTCCCGGGTTCCGCTTCGCTGCACCCGGGATCCGGCAGAATGTGAACAACTGCGGGACTGTGCAAAACTCTCCAGGCTTTATGGCATGGGAGGACAAGCTGTTACAGACAGGCTACCATTTTGTTAAATAATCCCGGACGAGAGACGACACTACTTCTTGTAGGGCTGTGGTGAATCCGTCATGCGGGAACAGCCATCTCAAGACGGGTGGTACCACACCCGGGTCCGAATCGAGGTGGTGATCGTTCACCACGCACGGCGCCGCGGGCTGGCAGGCACAGGCAGGTGCCGTTTACAAACAAATGGATGATCAAACCAATAAAAACCACGGGTAAACGGTATGGTATTTGAGTCACATTCCCGCTTCGCCGGCAGACTGACCCAGGGTCTTCTGCTGCTGCTCGCGATACTTTCCGCGTTTGTTGCGCTACCGGTATTTGCCGCCAGCGATTCGGAGCAGTCGATCGAATGGGGTGTGATGGGCATGCAGCTGTTCGGCGGGCTGGCACTGTTCCTGTTCGGTATGGAGCAGATGGCCGATGCCCTCAAGGCGGTGGCCGGCGAGCGGATGAAAGGAATTCTGGCCAAGTTGACCAGCAATCGTTTCATGGGGGCCGCCACCGGGGCGTTCGTCACCGCGATTATCCAGTCTTCATCCGTGACCACGGTGCTGGTGGTGGGATTCATCACCGCCGGCCTGATGACCCTGTCCCAGTCCATCGGGGTGATTATGGGCGCTAACGTCGGCACTACCATCACTGCACAGATCGTTGCCTTCAAGGTAACCAAGGCGGCGCTGCTGATGATCGGCCTTGGCTTCACCATGCTGTTCGTTTCCAAGCAGGAACGGATCAAGCAGTACGGCGGTATGCTGATGGGGTTGGGTCTGGTGTTTTTCGGTATGAGCGTGATGAGTGATGCGATGCAGCCATTACGCACCTATCAACCCTTCCTTGACCTGATGGTGCGTATGGAAAGTCCCCTGGTGGGCATTCTGGTGGCTGCCGCCTTCACCGGGCTGATTCAATCCTCATCCGCCACCACGGGTATCGTGATCGTCATGGCCAGCCAGGGGTTCATTTCCCTGAATGCGGGGATCGCGCTGGCCTTCGGCGCCAATATCGGCACCTGCGTGACCGCACTGCTCGCCTCTATCGGTAAACCCCGTGAGGCGGTGCGCGCGGCCCTGGTTCACGTACTGTTCAATGTGCTGGGGGTACTGCTGTGGGTGGCCTTCATTCCCCATCTGGCGGATTTTGTCAGCCTGTTTTCACCGACTCACCCGGAGCTCTCGGGACTCGAACGTCTGGGCGCCGAGACCCCGCGCCAGATTGCCAACGCACATACCGTGTTCAATCTTGCGAACACCCTGATTTTTATCGGATTCACCACCCACTTTGCGCGGATTGTGGAGTGGCTGGTGCCAGATCGACTGATCGAGAGCGAGGAGCTGACAGTCAGCGCCAAGTATCTGGACGATGAGCTGCTGAGTACGCCTTCGCTGGCCCTGGACCGGGTGCGCCTGGAGGTGCTGCACATGGGCGAGCGGGTGCAGGAGATGCTGGAACGAATCATGCCGGCGATTCTCACCGGGAACCGGGAGTCCCTGCGTGCGGTGGCGCAGATGGATGATGTGGTGGACATCCTCAATGCGCAGATCCTCGAATACCTGGGCAAGATCAGTAAACAGAGCCTCACCGATCAACAGACAGAAGAGTTCCTGGGGTTGATGGAGGCGGTGTCCGATCTTGAGAACATCGGCGATACCATCGAGACTAATCTGGTCGCGCTGGGCTATGAACGGCTGCAGCACGGTTTCTCCATCAGCATGCCGACCCGGGAGGTGCTGATGGGTTTTCATAACGTGGTGAAGAAATCGGTGATGAGTGCCGTACAGGCGGTCTCACAGACCAACGAGGAGGTGGCCCGCTCGGTGATCGCCATGAAAGATGAGATCAATGACATGGCGAATTCCGCAGCCCTGCATCAGGCGCGCAGACTGGTGGCCGAGGAACCGAACCGGATTGCCGCCTATACCACTGAGATCGACATCATCGAGAAGCAGAAGCGAATCTATTACTTCGCCAAGCGCATGGCCAAAACCGTACTGTTACCCGAAGAGGAGGAAGCGGCTCAATCCAGTGAGTGATTGAGATAGTCCTGCAGCGGCTCGACCGGGTAGATGAGCGGTACCATGTGTCCGTCCACCCGTGTCATCACCCCGACCCAGTCCGGGTGACCGCCGTAGACCACGTAGTGATTTTCGATCTGACCCACATCCCGCCACAGGGTGTCGTCCATGGACAGTGGTGTGTGTCCCACGATCAAGGGTGTCCCGGGATCGAGTTCGAACAGTTTCCTGAGACGTCTCACATCGCCCTTGGTGTAGCCTCCGGGTCGGGAGGGTGTCTGCAGGCGATTACGCGTCAATTCCTGGATCAGGCCGGGCTGGTTGCGCATGTTGACCAGTGAGATGGGGTCCGTGCGCGATGTAGGAGGCGCGGCGTGGCAACAGATCATCTGTCCGGACCAGGCCAGCAGGGGCAGGCGTTCGTAAAAACGCTCCATCGCCTTGCGGTATTCCTTGCCGCGACTCTTGTTGAGGGTTTTCTTCCACAGCATGCCCTGGACCACGCCGCCTTTCGCGATTTCGTCGGAAAAGCCGTCATGATTCCCCCGCAGGTAGAACAGCTGTTGCGGAAAACGGGCTTTGAGCTGCAGTATCAGGTCCATTATCAGGATGGAACTCTCCATTTCCTCGTAATGCCCCTCGGTTTCGCTGTGAACCGCGTCTCCCAGAATCACCAGGCAGGCCTCACCGCTTTCCAGCCCTTCGAGGAATTGGTTTTGGCTGAGCAGGGTGAGCAGGTTGTCCACCCGTCCGTGCAGATCCCCCACAATGATGGGTGTCAGATTGTCCGGAAGTCCGAGTACGGCGCCGGGGCGGCCCTCGGCGTCTTTTTCACAATATGCCTCCTGATCCAGCAGTTCATTGACATGGTTGAGCAACTGCAAGGCCTGTGGATTCGTCAGGGGGGCGATTTTTCCACTAAAGAGCTGTTTTAGCCGCTTGAGTTTGCGGTGTCGCCAATGGGTGATGCTGGTGTGGTGTTTCTCTTTCAGAAGTGGCGACAGGCAGCTGCCCTGCTGTGGCGTGTGATCACGGAAAATCAGATCTCCGTCATCATTGCGGATGGTCATCAGGATTTCCGCGTTCCGGGTTGGGGTGCCCTGGCAGGCGGCCATTGGGTCGCCACTCTGAAGGGTCAGCTTGTCACCGTCATCAATTCGGCAGAATGCCGAGATCTGATGGTAATACCGGTCGGGATCGAACAGCAGATACGCCTTGCTGCGGCAGCGCGACAGCACTGCGAGGGAGAGGCATTCCGGATAGAGATGCAGGGTCTTGCCGCTGCCGGGCAGGTTGAGTTGCAGAGGGTAACCCGGTAATGAGATCCGGATCTTCTGGTCGGCCAGATGGTAGGCCTGTTTCAAGTCGACCGAATCGCACTGTTCGAGGCCGGAGAAGAGTTTTCGCAAACGCTTCAGCAGGCTTTTCTTACTTTTCAATCCGGATTGAGCCATGGCTTCACCGCGGACTGTCGAAGCAGAGTGGCGGCTGATCCAGTCCCCGCCGCAGATGCACCAGAAGTCCCTGGCTCCACAGGTAGCGGGCCGTCGTCTCGAACAGTGCAAGCTGCTGTTCGACCTGGGGCCGGGTCAGTTTCCGGTCTACCGGATGGGTGCCCCGGCGGGCCCGCTCCTGGCGTTGCTCAAAGAGCTGCTCTGCAGGGGGCAGGAGAAATTCGAAGACATATTTCCTGCGCCAGTCCAGCATCAGCGGGAAGGGTCGGGGCGGGGGGATCTGGATCCGGTCGAATTCCAAGCGCAACGGTTCCGGAGCTTCCAGCCAGGGACCGTCGAATACGGAGAGGGCATATTTGACGCCGTGAAAGGGAAATCCGAGGTGGATCTCCCTGGGGCGCAGGGTGAGCATCTGGTCACGCCACCAGGCCTCCTGGGAGAGATCGATGTAACCCTCCTGGGACCAGCCGCCGAGAGCTCGAATCAAAGAACTTTTGCCCGCACCCGGTGGACCGGTAATGAGCAACTGACGGAACGACACATGGCCCGGAAAGGGAATGCCCTTGAGCAACCGGGTCTCTTTACAGGGCGAAGGTTCCGGGTGTTCCGCCGATTCGTTGATCTCCATGACCGATGCCGGGTTGCGCGCCAAGACTAATTCAACTGAATATAGCCTTGAGAATGAAGAAAAACAGGGCAGCCAGAATGCCGCCCGCCGGCAGGGTGACTGCCCAGGAGACCACGATGCCCCCTACCACCCGCAGGTCGATGGCACCCAGGCCCCGGGCCAGGCCCACGCCCATGACGCAGCCCACCGCAATCTGGGTGGTCGATACCGGCAAACCGGTTTTAGAGGCAAGCACCACGGTAGTGGCGGCCGCCAGGGTGGCGCAATAACCCCGGGTCGGGGTGAGTTCGGTGATCCGGGTTCCGATGGTCTGCATGACCCGGTAACCCATGGTAGCGAGACCCACCACGATACCCGCGCCACCGACCAGCAGGACCCAGACGGGAAGACTGGATTTCTGCGCGATGTCTCCACCGCTGTTGACCAGGGACAGTACGGCGGCCATTGGACCGATGCCATTAGCCACATCGTTGGAGCCGTGGGCGAAGGCCATCGCGCAGGCGGTGAAGACCATCAGCGGGGTGAAGACCTTCTCCACGCTGGCGAAATGGAAGTCCCGGTCCGCCTCGTCGTCGACCTTCACCTTGTTGATCATGTATTTGCCAATCCCCGCAACCGCCAGGCCGATCACCGTTGAGACGATCAGGCTTTCGATCATGGAGAGTTCCAGCTTGAGATGTTTGAGCCCCTTGAACAGGGTGACCAGGGAGACGATCCAGCCCACCAGGAAGACATAGAAGGGCGCCCAGCGCTGGGCGTTGCGGAACGGGGCGTCGGTATTCAGTATCAATCGCCGGATACTCAGCATCAGCAGCAGCGAGATCAGGCCTCCAACCAGGGGCGAGACGATCCAACTCGCGATGATGCTGCCGATCTTACCCCACTGCACCGCCTCCATACCGATTCCCGCTACCGCAAAACCGACGATTGCGCCGACGATGGAGTGGGTGGTGGATACCGGCCATCCGCGATGAGAGGCAACCATCAGCCAGATGGCGGCGGCCAACAGCGAGGCCAGCATTCCGTAGATCAGTAGTTCGGGGGATCCGGCGATGCTGCTCGGATCTATGATGCCCTTGCGGATGGTCTTGGTTACGGATCCGCCCGCGAGAAAGGCGCCTGCAAACTCAAAAACCGCGGCAATGATGATCGCCTGCTTGACGGTGATCGCACCGGAACCCACCGAGGTGCCCATGGCGTTGGCCACATCGTTGGCGCCGATACCCCAGCTCATATACAAACCGAAAATCACGGCCAGGACGATAAAGACGGTTCCCCATTCACTGATGATCGTCACGAGAACACCCCTTGTTTTGAATTGTATGGAGGGAAGATGTGTAGAGTTCCGGGTTCAGCGCGCAATCAGCAGTCTCATCCGGTCCCCCACCTTTTCCGCGTAGTCCGCGAGATCCCCAATCCACTGGATCATCTGATACCAGAACATTACCGAGACCGGATTCATCCGCTCTTCCTGGGCAAACAGGCTGCGCGCCAGGGTCATCCCCATCTCGTCGGTTTCGTCCTCGATAATCGAAAGTTTCTCCACCATCTCCTCGACCCGGTTCGCCATGTTGCCCCGGAATCCCGTCTCCAGCAGTTCATCGAGTTCCTCGATGATGGTGGAGGCCTGGTTGCAGGTGTCGACACAGCGGTTGACGAAGGCCATCAATGGTTCGGCCATTCCCTCGGGTACCGACATGTCCCGTTCCATCATCAGTCCGGCGATGTCCTGGGCGGTGTCGGCAATGCTGTCCTGCATCTCCAGCAGTTCCAGCAGGTCACGCCGGTCGACCGGCATGAACAGGCTTTTGGGTAAATGGGCGCGGATGTTGTTTTCGATCTCGTCGGCCTGGTGTTCCAGATCGAAGATCTTCTCCTTGGTGGCTTTTACGCCCGCCTGGTCACCGGCGATCAGGGCTTCGAACAGGCCCGGAATCTCGGCGATACATGCCTTGATCAGCCCCATGTGCTCCTGGAGTGGTTTGAAGGGAGAGAGCCCAAGCAGGTTGGCGATGGGATTTTTGGAAATCATGTGAAGTCCTCATGGTTCGGCGGTCGCGAAACGGACTGTCAAATAACTGTAAAGAATATGTCATTTTTACACAATGACAGCATCAGTGA
Organism: Candidatus Thiodiazotropha sp.; assembly: GCA_040507245.1. Classification (GTDB taxonomy): domain Bacteria; phylum Pseudomonadota; class Gammaproteobacteria; order Chromatiales; family Chromatiaceae; genus Thiodiazotropha. The sequence goes on along the minus strand of JBEVVH010000045.1, from coordinate 130 downwards.
TAGCGGCTCAGAAGGCTTGAACCGGGGAATGCCCTTCCTATTATTAATCTGGCGACTAAGTATATCTGATATACTCCTCTTCCATGGAAGAGAAAATCGATGCAAGAAAATTACCACGCGAAGTGCTTGA
>JBEVVH010000044.1:0-20605 GCA_040507245.1 Candidatus Thiodiazotropha sp. | reverse complement strand
AAGAAACCAAAGCGAGTTGCAAAATACTTCAATCACGAGAAGATTTCTTATGCCGCGTAGCAGATGTATTTTATTGCCGGGTTAATAACACTAATTCAATACGCTCTGTTGGACCTGGCTGTAATCCACCATCGCCCGAGCACAATCCACCAATCGGACATTCCCCCCCTCAAAAAACATACGTTATTTCAGCAACTTTCATTATTGGCTCAGAAGTTGCCAGAGATCAGTTGAACCTTGTGAAAATAACTAACCGTTGAAACGTCCGGTCCCGACCACTTTGCGGCGGCGCAGGACTGGAGGGAGGCAGGGACAATGTATGACGATAATTTGATTTTGATCATCGGTGCCGGCCCAGTGGGCCTGAGCGCTGCACTGGAACTCACCCGGGCAGGTAAGCAGGTACGTATTCTGGATGAGAATCGCAAACGTTCCGAGTATTCGAAGGCCATGGGTATCAACTCTCGCACCCTGGAACTGTTGGAGCCCTCGGGAGTAACCGCCCGACTGCTCAAGCAGGGCATTCGCATACCGGGGGTGCAATTCGGTACTCCTGATAAAACCCGGTTTCGCATCGATTTCTCGCGTAATGGGCATAGCTACAACTACATGTTGGGCCTGCCCCAGTCCGAGACCGAGCGTATTCTTGAGCAACGCCTGCGGGAATTCGGCGTGCGGGTTGAAAGGAATCACCGATTTCGCAGTCTGCAACAGACGGACGATGCGGTTCTGGTCACGGTTCAATCGAACGGCGACAGGTTCGAGCAGATCCGTGCCGCCTACCTGATCGGCGCCGATGGTGCTCACAGCCAGGTACGGCATGCGTTAGGCATCGACTTCCCGGGGACCAGCATGAAGGACCGTTGGAGTCTCGCGGACCTGCGCATTCCGGTAGCGGATGCCCATGAACCCGCCGGGGTGTTGTTTCAACCGGACGGTGTGCTGTTCATGCTGCAGTTTCAGCCCGGCATCCTGCGGGTCGCCAGTAACCATCCGGATGTACTCGAAAGGTTGCCGGACGGATTGAAGGTTGAGCAGGTGTTGTGGCAGTCCGAGTTCCACGTCAGTCACCGACAGGTACCCAGCTACCGATCTGGCCGGGTTTTCCTTGCCGGGGATGCCGCGCACATTCATTCCCCACTGGGCGGTCGGGGCATGAACATGGGCATCGAGGATGCCTGTACCCTGGCGAAGTGCCTAATCCAAGGAGAGGGAGACCTTTACAGTGAGTCGCGGCACCGGGTGGGGGCTTCCGCCATCCGCCTGATCAAGCTCCAGACCCTGATGGCCACCAGCCAGGCGCTGCCGATACGCATCATGCGTAACTGGATTCTGCCCTGGTTGCTGCGTGTGGGACCCTTGCATAAGACCCTCTCCCGGCGGATGCTGGGTCTTGACTATGCAGAGCGTCGCTGTGACCCGCTGAGCCGAAAACCTGGCCGTTTGCACAACCTTCAGCGTGTCCACAGACTGACCGGCTGAATCGCGGTGATCAGTCGTATTCCCGGTCTTTCCACTGACGCAGGGCGCTGAACACGGAGGCGGGTGTGGCGAGTGTCTGGCCCGCCTTCTGCTCCGCAACGGAAACCACGGCGGGGATACGGGTGCGCAGAAACGGGTTGGTCTGGAGTTCCGAAGCGAGACGAGAAGGCACGGTAGGTAAACCCGCTTCCCGTTGTGCGCGATCCATGCTCAAACGCTCGGCAATATCCGGATTGTCCGGTTCCACCCACTGGGCAAAACCAAGATTGTCGAGGGTATACTCATGCGCACAATAGACCTGTGTGTCCGCGGGAAAATCCGCGATGCGCAGCAGGGAACGGGAGAGTTGCTCGAAGGTGCCATCGAATACCCGCCCGCAACCGGCGGCAAACAGGGTATCGCCGCAGAACAACGCCCCCTCCCCGTAATAGGCAATATGCCCCGCCGTGTGACCGGGAACCTCGAGTACCCGCAAATCGGCCTCCAGGCCTGGGATCTCCGGCCGGTCAGCCTCTCGAAGCGGATGGGTCAGACCGCGGATTTTCTCATTCGCCGGTCCAAATACGGGTAGCCCTGGGAAGGCCTCGGCGAGTTCCGGGACCCCGCCGACATGATCATAGTGGTGATGGGTGAGCAGTACCGCGCTGAGTTGTGACGAGGTTTCCCTGAGCCACTCCAACACCGGGGTCTCGTCACCCGGATCCACGACCACCACCTGGGAACTCCCGGGATTTCTCAGTACCCAGATATAGTTGTCATCGAATGAGGAAAGGGGCGTGATCTCCAGCATGCCTGTCACACCAGTTGTAGTTTACGACCTGGTCCGACCCGATTGATCGCCCCCAGAATGCCGGCTGCGTCCAGCCCTGTCTCGCGCAGCTGCTCTTCATGGGTGGCATGATCCAAGTATCGGTCAGGCAGTCCCAGATTGAGCACCGCCACTGGATGACCTTTGGCCTGCAGCAATTCGTTCACTGCAGAACCGGCACCGCCCGCCACCACGTTCTCCTCCAGGGTGACCAACAGCTCATGGCGCTGGGCCAGTTCCATGATCAGTGCTTCGTCGAGGGGCTTGATAAATCGCATGTTGGCCAGGGTGGCGTCGATTTCATCGGCCACCTGCTGCGCGGTGGTCAGCAGGCTGCCGAATGCCAGCAGTGCCACCCGTTGCCCGGTTCGGCGGATCTCCCCCTTACCCAGGGGCAAAGGTTGCGGGTCAGCCTCAACGGCCACCCTGGGACCAGTGCCTCGGGGATAGCGGATCATCGCCGGTCCTTCATAGGCATAGCCGGTCTGCAACAGCCGGGCGCATTCGTTCTCGTCCCCCGGCGCCATGACGATCATGTTGGGGATCGGACGGACAAAGCTGAGATCGAAGCTGCCGGCATGGGTCGCGCCGTCCGCACCGACCTGACCGGCCCGGTCCACCGCCAGGGTCACGTCGAGGTTCTGCAGCGCTACGTCGTGAATCAGTTGATCGTAGCCCCGCTGCAGAAAGGTCGAATAGATGGCCACCACCGGCTTGAGTCCCTCACAGGCCAGGCCCGCGGCAAACGTCAGGGCATGTTGCTCAGCGATACCCACATCGAAGTAACGCTGAGGAAAGCGGCGTGAGTATTCCACCATGCCGGACCCCTCGCACATCGCCGGAGTGATCGCCACCAACTTTTCGTCCTGCTCCGCGGCGCCGCACAGCCAGGCGCCGAACACCTGGGTATAGGTTTTCTGTCCGCCTCCCTTCTGCATCTCACCGGTATTCGGATCGAACGGCGTGACCCCGTGATAGACACAGGGGTCCTCCTCTGCAGGTACATAACCGCGCCCCTTCTGGGTTACCACGTGAAGCAGCCGGGGTCCCCGCATGTGACGCATGTTGTGCAGGGTTGCAATCAGGGTATCGAAATCATGACCGTCGATCGGCCCGATGTAGTTGAATCCCATCTCCTCGAACAAGGTGCCGGGCATGACCATGCCCTTCATGTGCTCTTCCAACTTGCCCACCAGGTCACTGAGTTGGTGTGGCAGATGGCTGAGCGCCGATTTGCCCCCCTCGCGCATGCTGGTGTAGACCTTGCCGGAGAGCAGACTGGCCAGATGATTGCTGAAACCGCCTACCGGCTTGGAGATCGACATGTCGTTGTCGTTGAGGATCACCAGCAGGTCCTGATCCAGGGCGCCGGCCTGGTTGAGGGCCTCGAAGGCCATCCCTCCACCCATGGCGCCGTCACCGATGACCGCCACCACCTTGCGGTTTTCACCCTTCTGCCGGGCGGCCACCGCCATGCCCAGGGCCGCTCCGATGGAGGTGCTCGAATGACCCGTACCGAAGGTGTCGTATTCGCTTTCGTTGCGTTTGGGAAAACCGGACAAACCGCCCTTCTTGCGCAGGCTGTCCATACGCTCACGCCGTCCGGTGAGAATCTTGTGGGGATAGGCCTGATGGCCCACATCCCAGACCAACCGGTCGTACGGGGTATTGTAGACGTAATGGAGGGCAATGGTCAGTTCGACCACACCCAGGCCCGCAGCCAGATGACCGCCGGTCCGTGACACGCTGTTGATCAGGAAGTAGCGCATCTCATTCGCCAGGGTGCGCAGCTTGTGGGTTTCAAACTGTCGCAGGTCGCCCGGAACGTTGATCTGATTCAGCAGGTGATATTCATGGCTGTTCATCGTATAGACACCGTTACTGCCCCCTGAGGGCATACGCCAATGGAGTCGGCATGACAATCCGGTCTGGAATGGATGCTTTCATCATGGTGTATTCGAACTGTGGATGGCGCTGACCCGGGTTCCATCCCTCTCACACCGACGTGTATCCTGCCTCCGGTCGGGCCGGGCGTGATACGCCTGATCAGTCCACTGGGTTACTAGTTTACTCCATCGCACCACAAGCTGCATTCAAACCGGCTCCTCTTTGAGGTGGTGCGCCTCGGCCAGCACGAAGTCCACAAAAGCCCGGGCGGACGGGGACAGGCGTTTGTTTTTCCGATGCACCAGATACCAGTGTCGCTGCAGCGGAAAACCCTCGATGTCGAGGATCACGAGCCGCCCGGTCTCCACCTCGAGTTCGATGGTATGGGTAGAGACCACGCTGAGCCCCATACCGGCGCGCACCGCCTGTTTGATGGCCTCGTTTCGGGTCATCTGCATCCCGGCACTGATCTCGATGTGCTGCTCGGCAAAAAAACGCTCCATCGCCAGGCGTGTGCCGGAACCCTCCTCGCGCATGATGAAAACCTCGTCCTTCAAACGTTGCACCGGCACCCTGGAAACCCCTTCCAGAGGGTGGCCGGGGGGTGCGATCACCACCAGAGGATTTTCCATGAATGGTTCGTATTCGAGATCGATATCCTCCGGTGGCAACCCCATCAGCACGATATCGATATGGTTGCTCTTGAGCAGGCCCATCAGGCGTTGCCGGTTGGTGACATCGAGGTGCAGGTCGATGCCGGGATAGCTGCGTGCGAAAGCGGCCAGCAGTCGCGGGGCAAAGTAGTTGACGGTACTCGCCACCGCGATATTCAAATGCCCGGTGCCGAGCCCTTTCAGGGCCGCGATCACCTCTTCCATCTCCTCGAAGGTCTGAAATATGGTCCGGGCGTACTGATAGATCTCCCGCCCCGCCTCGGAGAGGAGGATTTTTTTACCCGCCTGCTCGAACAGGGGCAGACCGACGGCCTCTTCGAGCTGCTTCACCTGCATCGATACCGCCGGCTGAGTCAGATGCAGTGATTTGGCGGCACGTGTGTAGTTCAGATGTTCGGCGACGACCTGAAATACCTTCAGCTGGCGAAGGGTCGTATGCATATTCCGTCAGTACCTTATAAATAATTTGAATCATCCGGGGCGCCTGGCATGGATGACATTCGGTATACACCTGAAAAATGGCGGTTGATTCCCGCAAACCTATAGATAAATATAACATAAATTAAATAAACCATAAGTAATCATTTATCATTTTGATCAAAACATTTGAATTCCCAAAGGCACTCAGCCCCCTATACTTACTACCACTTTGTAAGTGGCATTACAGAGATATCTTAAACCGACAAACAGCATGGAAAACATTTTCCAAAAGCTGTATTTCAAGGCAACGCAATCCCAAAAAGTGGAGGAATCGCTAACATGGCCAAGAAATACGACGCGGGCGTAAAAGAGTACCGCGAAACATATTGGATGCCCGATTACACCCCGAAGGACACCGACATTCTGGCGTGCTTCAAGATCACCCCGCAGGCCGGTGTGCCGCGGGAAGAGGCTGCAGCCGCCGTCGCCGCTGAGTCCTCCACCGGTACCTGGACCACCGTCTGGACCGACCTGCTGACCGACCTGGACTACTACAAGGGTCGCGCCTACGCGATCGAAGACGTCCCGGGTGACGACACCTGCTTCTATGCGTTCATCGCCTACCCGATCGATCTGTTCGAAGAGGGTTCCGTGGTCAACGTGTTCACTTCCCTGGTGGGTAACGTGTTCGGCTTCAAGGCCGTGCGCGCCCTGCGCCTGGAAGACGTGCGCTTCCCGATTGCCTATGTCATGACCTGTAACGGTCCGCCCATGGGCATCCAGGTCGAGCGTGACATCATGAACAAGTACGGTCGTCCGCTGCTGGGCTGCACCATCAAGCCGAAGCTGGGTCTGTCCGCGAAGAACTACGGCCGTGCCGTCTACGAAGGCCTGCGCGGCGGCCTGGACTTCACCAAGGACGACGAGAACGTCAACTCCCAGCCGTTCATGCGCTGGCGTCAGCGTTTCGACTTCGTCATGGAAGCCATCAACAAGGCCGAGCACGAAACCGGCGAGCGCAAGGGTCACTATCTGAACGTCACCGCGCCGACCCCGGACGAGATGTTCAAGCGAGCCGAGTACGCCAAAGAGATCGGCGCCCCGATCATCATGCACGACTACATCACCGGCGGTTTCTGCGCCAACACCGGCCTGGCTCAGTGGTGTCGTGACAATGGTATGCTGCTGCATATCCATCGCGCCATGCACGCCGTGCTCGACCGCAACCCGCACCACGGTATCCACTTCCGCGTACTGACCAAGATCCTGCGTCTGTCCGGTGGTGACCACCTGCACACCGGAACCGTGGTGGGCAAGCTGGAAGGCGACCGTGAAGCGACCCTCGGCTGGATCGACCTGCTGCGTGAATCCTATATCAAAGAAGACCGCAGCCGCGGTATCTTCTTCGACCAGGACTGGGGCTCCATGCCCGGCGCCTTCGCCGTAGCCTCCGGTGGTATCCACGTCTGGCACATGCCGGCGCTGGTTAACATCTTCGGCGACGATTCCGTGCTGCAGTTCGGCGGCGGCACCCTGGGCCATCCCTGGGGCAACGCTGCCGGCGCATGCGCCAACCGTGTCGCGGTTGAAGCCTGCGTCGAGGCCCGCAACCAGGGCCGCGAGCTGGAGAAGGAAGGCAAGGATATCCTCACCAACGCCGCTGCCAGCAGCCCAGAGCTGAAGGCCGCCATGGAAACCTGGAAGGAAATCCGCTTCGAGTTCGACACCGTCGACAAGCTGGACGTAGCTCACAAGTAATGCCGACACACCCCCGCCACTGGCGGGGGTCTCGTGCCACGAATTCGAATTATTTAGAGGTATAAACCAATGAGTGATATGCAGGACTACTCTTCCAGCCTGGAAGATGTTTCAAGCCGCAAGTTCGAGACTTTCTCCTACCTGCCTGAAATGAGCGAGGAGCAAATTCGCAAGCAGATCGAGTATATCGTGTCCAAGGGCTGGAACCCGGGCATCGAGCATACCGAGCCGCAAAATGCCCGGGATAACTACTGGTATATGTGGAAGCTGCCGATGTTCGGTGAGACTGATATCGACGCCATCCTGGCCGAGTGCGAGGCTTGCCACAAAGCACATCCGAACAACCACGTTCGTCTGCTGGGCTTTGACAACTACGCACAGTCCGCGGGTGCTTCCATGGTCATCTACCGTGGTACCCCTGCTTGAGTTCTGAGTCTCCTATGACTTGAGCAGTCGTCCCCCACCCTGTTTGCAGGGTGGAGGGACAGCTACCACGACAGATGATTCTTGGCTATGAACATCTCCGGAGCTGTTCATAGCCAAGCACCATTCTCTCTCCATTTCTCAATCTGCAGTACGGGCCCATGCAGATGCCCGACAAGGACCAAGACAATGAGTGACATCGACCGCGACCAGTACCTAATCAGCAACGAACCCTACTACCGCCCTGTGCATAACGAGGTGGAGATGTACCAGGCGGCTTACGACGCGCGTATGCCGGTGATGCTCAAGGGACCCACCGGTTGCGGTAAGTCCCGCTTCGTGGAGTACATGGCCTGGAAGCTGCAGAAGCCCCTGATCACGGTCGCCTGTAACGAGGATATGACCGCTTCCGACCTGGTCGGTCGCTTCCTGCTCGATATCAATGGCACCAAGTGGCAGGACGGCCCGCTGACGGTGGCCGCGCGCATCGGCGCCATCTGCTATCTTGACGAAGTCGTGGAGGCACGCCAGGACACCACCGTGGTCATTCACCCGTTGACCGACCACCGGCGGGAACTGCCGCTGGAAAAAAAGGGCGAGCTGGTCAAGGCGCACCCGGACTTCCAGATCGTGATCTCCTACAATCCAGGCTATCAGTCGCTGATGAAGGATCTCAAGCAGTCCACCAAACAGCGTTTCGGCGGCATGGATTTCAACTATCCGCAAACCGAGATCGAAACCGAGATCGTTGCTCATGAAGGGGGAGTGGATGCGGAACTCGCCGGGAAACTGGTGCAGATCGCACAGCGCTCACGCAACCTGAAAGGCCACGGACTCGATGAAGGCATGTCCACCCGTCTGCTGGTCTACGCCGCACAGCTGGTCTCCAAAGGCATCAGCCCGCAAAACGCCTGTCAGATGGCTTTGGTCACCCCGCTGACCGACGATCCGGACATGCGCGACACCCTGGGTGCTGCGGTCAACACCTATTTCTGATCACACACCACTGGCTGCGCCGGGTGCCACCCGGCGCGAACCTCAATTACACGCCAACAGGCGTTTCCAGCGGTAACCGGCCATGAGCAGTGTAGACTTTTCAGAATACATCACCTGTCTCAACGAGAACGATCATGAGCACATCGAAGCGCTCGAATCGTCCTACCATGAGGCTCAGCGGGTCATGTCACCGCGTGGCCTGCAGAACTATCTCGAGGGTATGCGCGCCTTCTGCACCCTGGGCCGCGGTCAAGACCTGGTTCTGACCTACATCCAGGAGATGCCCGGCGTGGCCAAGGAAGTGGGCGAGGATGTAATACCCGACATCGTCGAAGCGATGATGAAGCTCTCCTCACACACCTCAGGCAGTGTCATCACCCTGATCGTCGCCAACCTACCGCTGGCCGCCTCACGTCTGGGCGATGCCGAAGTGATGCGCGGTTTTCTCAAACTGCTTCATCAGATGACCGGCAAGGCCCCTCGCGGTCTGCGCCCGATGATGGAGAACCTGGATGAACTGCTGGCCAAGCTGACCCTGGGCGGCCTGCGCCGCTGGGTGATGTTCGGTGTCCAGGCCCACCAGCGGGATCTCGACGGACAGATGGCCTATTTCGCCCTGAACACCGAGTCATCCCGGGCGATCCTCAAATCCGAGCGGCGCGGCACTCTGTTCGTCAACAACCAGCGCAAGCTCAACTTCTATCTGCGCGCCCTGTGGGCGCGCTCGTTTTTCATGCGCCCTACCGCAGGCGATTTCGAATCCCGCCAGGGGATCCGGCCCTTCATCGAAAACTTTCAGATCCATGTACCGGATGCCTTTGACCCGTTTCGCGGCATCGACGGCATGGACATCTATCGGGCTACCGTGGCGCACTGCGCGGCACACATGGTGTATACCCACAACCCGATCTCCGCAGAGGAGTTGTCTCAAGCGCAGATGCGTTTCATCGAGATGTTCGAGGATGCAAGGGTGGAATATCTCGCCTATCGGGAGTTTCCCGGTCTGCGCAAGCTGTGGCTGCAATTCTTCACCGCACAGGCGGATGGCAATGACAACTATGGCAAGCCCCACGAGACCATGGATTTCATGATGCGCACCACCCGCGCCATCATGGACCCGGAGTATCGGGACGAGATTGCCGCGCTCAACGAAGCGGCTGATGAGTTCCGCGAAAAGCTGGAGCAGGATCCCTACAACCCGCGAATCTCCTGGATGGCGGGGGTCGATTTCTACAACAAGATGGTGGAGATCGCGAAGATCCCCAGTGTGCGCATCCTCACCGAATGGCCTATTCCCTACCGTGACGACAACCGCTATTTCTGGGATTTTTCGGAGAACATGTTCGAAACCCAGGGTGTCGACTACCTGCCCGCCTCAAGGGGTCCTGTGCGTCGCTATGTGGGCCTGATGGAGTTCATCAACGACATCGACTCGGAGATGACCCATGACAACCCGGACGAGATTCTGGTGCTATCCACCGAGTTGTTCCCCTACGAAGACGACCTGGAGACCACCAAGAGCTGGAACGAAACAGAAGGCGTCGAACTGGTGTCCGACCCGTATCATTACCACGAGTGGGATTACCAGGTGCAGTTGTCACGCCCGGACTGGGCCACCGTGATCGAACGCAAACAGGGTAAGGGCGACCCTGAACGAATGGACGAGATACTCACCAAGCACAAACCGGTCGCCTCTCGCATTCGCCACATCATCGATGCCCTGCAACCGCAAGGTATCGTGCGCCGACGTGGTTACGAGGAAGGTGAGGAACTGGACCTCAACGCGGCGGTACGCGCGATGATCGATATCCGTCGCGGCATCATGCCCGACCCGCGCATCAACATCCGCATCACCCGGCACATCCGTGATCTGTCCATCGTGCTTCTACTCGACCTGTCCGAGTCGACCAATGAGAAGATCGGCGATATACCAGAGGGTGAAGAGGGCTTCGAAGACCAGCCGAGCATCCTCGATCTGACCCGCGAGGCGGCCGGATTGCTCTCCTGGGCGATCGACTCCATTGGCGACAACTTCGCGGTCCACGGTTTTGCATCCGACGGTCGTCACGACGTTCAGTACTACTGTTTCAAGGATTTCAATCAGAAATACGACGACGAGGCCAAGTCCCGCATGGCGGGAATGAAGGGCAATCTGTCAACCCGCATAGGCGCCGCCCTGCGTCATGCCGGCTGGCATCTGACCCAACAAAGTGCACAGAAGCGCCTGGTGCTGCTGGTGACCGACGGGGAGCCGGCCGATATCGATGAACGCGATCCCCAGTACCTGCGCCACGATGCCAAGAAAGCGGTGGAGGATCTGGCGATGCAGGGAATCTACACCTACTGCCTGACTCTGGACCCGGAAGCTGACCGGTATGTCGCCAGGATCTTTGGCGAGAACAACTACTCCATCGTGGATCATGTGGAACGCCTGCCGGAGCGTCTGCCGAACGTATTCGCCGCACTGACCGGTTAGTATTGCGCCTAAAATCAATATAACGATCAGCATGACACCCATATCTCGTTCCCACGCTCTGCGTGGGAATGCAGACCTGGGCTAAGGTAATTCTATCTGACCGGTGAGGTGCTCGTTGCTTCGGTATGCGTTGCCACGCAGAGCGTTGGAACGCGCAACGACTAAAGGTCGCAGGTGGACGCAATTTATTCACCACGAAGAACACGAAGTTCACGAAGCATGCAATTCCAGGAATGCTCGGTCAGAAAAGAACTGCTCCTGGATTTCAAGTTCGGAAGCTAAAGAGGGGATCGAACGATCCGTTCCATAATCCTTCGTGCGCTTCGTGTCCTTCGTGGTCAAACCGATTGGCGAGTATCTCGTTCCCACGCTCCGCGTGGGAATGCAGACCTGGGCTAAGGCATCCTATCTGACCATTGAGGTGCGCGTCGTTTCGGTATGCATTCCCACGCAGAGCGTGGGAACGAGTCAAGCTGCTCCGTCAAGCTTATAGCCCCTATAATTGGATTTCGTAAAAAGGCTGTCAGGATGACAGCCAGATCACGTTGCTCCGGTCATCATCCTTGGGTAGGAAGACTTCGATCGATTGAGGTTTGGCGATCCCATAGCCCTGTCCATAGTCAATTCCGATCTGGCGCAGGATATCCACCACCTCATCGCTTTCGACGAATTCTGCAACCGTCGGCAGACGCATGGTGTCAGCCACCGTCTTGATCGCCTCAACCATACCGCGATCCATTGGATTGGTCTGCATGTCCTTGATGAACATACCGTCGATCTTCAGGTAATCGATCGGCAGGTTCTTCAGGTAACCGAAGGATGAAAGTCCCGATCCGAAATCGTCCAGAGCGAAACGACAGCCGATCTCCCGCAGATCGTGCATCATGCGCAGTGCACTGGAGAGATTCTGTATCGCTGCGGTTTCGGTGATCTCGAACACCAGCTTTTCCGGATTGATCTTGTACTGGGCGAACAGTCCTTTCAGATGACGCGAGATATTGTTTTGATTCAGGGTGGCGCCCGAGAGATTGAGAAAACAATTGGGATAGGTGTTTTTGCGCCCTGAAAGCAGTTGCATGACCCTTTCCACCACCCACAGATCGATCCGGTTGACCAGATCATAACGTTCGGCAGCCGGCAGAAAGGCCCCGGGGGGAACCAGGTTGCCTTCCGGAGACAACATCCGCAGCAGTACCTCGATGGCCTGGGTCTGGCGACTCTCCCCTTTCAGGGTGACGATGGGTTGCGCATAGAGTTCGAGGCGTTGCTCTTCAAGTGCACTGTTGATCTGCGCCACCCACTGCATCTCCCCGATCCAGTGCTGGGTGGTTGCGCTGTCCTATTCATACACACTGACCCGGTTGCGGCCGGCATCCTTGGCTGAGTAACAGGCGGCGTCCGCGGCACTCATCAGGAGCGAGACGCTCTCACTGTGCTGATCGATCTGCACCATGCCAATACTCAGGGTGACACGAAAGGTGTGCTGTTCCCGACTGAAATAGTGCCCCTCTACTTCCTCACGCAGACGATTGGCCCGTTCCATGGCGCCCGACAGCGGACAGTCGCTGAGAATCGCAGCAAACTCATCGCCACCGATTCGGGCCAGAACGTCACTGCCGCGAAAGTGGCGATGCATGATCCCGGCAAGCTGACGCAGCAGTTCATCCCCGGCGATATGACCGCAGGTGTCATTCACCACCTTGAATTGGTCCAGGTCCATAAAACAAAGGATATGTTCATGTCCCCGTTTACGGGCCGACTCGAGCGCCTGCTCCAGATGCGACTCGAAAGCGCTGCGGTTTATCAACTCAGTGAGACTGTCATGGCTCGCCTGCCGATAGAGCTCCTCCTGCAGGCGCCGTTCCCGGGTCACATCTCGCATGACCACAACAGCGCCGACCGAACCCTCGATACCCGGTGCAACCCGAGTCGCTGTGATGGTGACATGCAATCCATGACCGTCCGGGAGAATCAGGTTGGCCTGCGCGGTCATCGCCACCCCGGGCGGATTACGTTTGCACTGGGACAGAGGACTTTCAATGGGCATGCCGAGATCCTCATCCAGAAGAGTGAAAACCTCATCGAAGTGTTTACCCAGCAAGGCATCTCCATCATCCGGGGTTAACCTCATACTGGCCTTGTTGAGGTAGACAACCCGGCCATTGCCATCGGTGGTGATCACTGCATCCGCGATCGAGGTGAGGGTGATCTTGGCCAGATTGCGCTCCTCGCGCAGCGCCTGCTCCGCCAGCCTCAGCGCCGTGACGTCTTGGAGATAGACATAGATCTCATCGACACCGTCGATCCACTGATAAAGCACTAGCAAATGTTTGTAGCCTGACGTCACCTCCGCATAGAGCTGGCGTTCACCCGAACGGATCCTTGACAGCAGGGATTTGTGATTTTCCGGTAACACAGCCTCACTGCTATCGGCATGCAGATGCTTGAGCAATCCCGAGAAGGCCTGGTTGCGGAAGGTTTCCCGGCCTGTTAGATCGAATGAGGCGATCGGATTCGGATTTTCCTGAGTGTAGGCCACCAGCCGCTCATTGCGATCCTCTGCTTCGCGTAACTCTTCCACTGTAAACCCAAGCAACTGCGCCTCCTGCCTGCGGGTCACGAACAGGTAGCTCAGCAAGGCAAACACAATGGTCAGGCTGGTGCCAATCAGCAGCATCTGCACCCATAACCCAATGCTGCGCTCATAGGCCCCCTCGAGACTGTAGGCCAGGGTCAGGGTCGCCTCTCCGTGGTAGGAGTAATGAATCTTTTTGTGCAATACGTAGCGGCGGTCGGCGGGATTAAGCGGTCCGTAACCCGCGATCATGAAACCGTTCTTGGAAATCAGTTCCACTTCATCGATATCCACGTACTGTCCTGCCCATTGCTTGAACAACAGCGGCAGCGAATCATAGTTGCCTTTGTTAAGCTCTTCCTCGGCAATAAACGCAATAACCTGCATCTGTCCCCGAGCCAGTTCCCGGGCAATTTCCAGGTACTGATCCTGCTGATGCTTGATGAACATGCCGATCGCGCCGAACAGAAAACTGACGAAAGCGAGACTGGCAAGGCTCACCATGATCAATACGGACGGGCGTCTGCGACGGCTCGTCACCATGTCACCCCCCGTGCGCTCAAGTCCTTGAGAATCTGTTCCAGAGACTGATAATCCTCTGCCTTGCCTGTCACCAGGGCGGTGGCCGTGTGCTTGATGGGATAGAGCACGTCATGGGTCTCCGGGTTTGAGGCTGTAAGTTTCAACAGCGCTGTCTGCAAACGGTCAGCCAGTATCGGATCAGTCTTTTCGGGGGTCACGAACAGGTGTTCGGAAATCTCGGGTGTTGTGGCAATTGCGACCACCCCCTGGGCATGATACTCATCGTACACCGCCTCTTTCACCGCACCGGCGTCCGCATCCCCTGCGAGTACCGCCAACACCACATTGTTGTGGTTATTGTAGAAATGATAGCTGTCCAGATCGTCCAGATGGATACCTGCCTCGAACAGCATCTGGCGGGGAACCAGATGACTCATGGTGGACTCGGGACTGCCGAATGCGAACCGTTTCCCACGTAAATCCGCCAAGTTGTGAATACTACTGCCCTTGCGGGTCAGGATCTTGCCCGTAAAGGTTGGTTTTCCATTGACCTCCAGGCGCGCCAAAATCCTGGGAGGCGCCTCGGCTTTGTGCAGCAGGTCAACGAACAGCGAGGGCCCGATGTAGGCAAGGGTAACTTCCCCGCGAACGACCGCCTCCAGGTGTGCTTTGTATGACTCCCCTACCCGCACTTCCACCGGCAAGCGAGTCTTCGATCTCATGAAAGATTTTGGGACATCCAAGTCCACCAAAATCGATTCGATCTTTGACAGCCTATTAGTGCCCCGGCCGTCCCGGTCACTGACACTACGCGATGACTTCGCAAGCTCGTCACCGCTCCGTTGTCAGCTCCCGAATGACTGGACGTCGCGTTCGGATGCGATCTTTGGATCCCCTTTGGCGCCTACGGCTCGTCGGGTTTCCAGTATCGCCTCGCGACTACCGGGGACTACCAGCCTTCGCTTCGCTTTCCCTGGCTGGCAGCGATTGCCGATTTCCCGCTCCAGGTACGCCGCCAGAGGGGCGAACATCTGTTTGAGTTCGGTGTAAGGCCGATAAGGATGGATTCCCAGCACCAGGGGTTCGACAGCCAAGAGCCCTGTTGCGGGCAGCCATGTCAGGATGAGTACCCGCCAGATGAACCACAACCTACGCCTTACCTGGTGATTCCATACCATGTAACGCTTGACCGCCGATTGCTTGATTAAGATTGGTGTTTAAACAGAAACATAGCTCAGGTTATTGACCTGTGTCATGAAAAGCGTTCCTCAATTGATGTGGATCAACCGATTATCCGTCGAGGCTATCCGGATCGTTAGAGTATCCGCTCAACAGCTAAACCCTCAGCCAATCATTCTGTTAGCTGACAAACAGGATGAGTCTGTCGACGCAAAGATGAGCGGTATCAGTCTATCTCCAGGCTTATCATAAGTAAAATCTTATCGTATCGATCAGTATATTTTCGTTTACTTATAATCACACAATCTGTAAGGTTTGCGGCCAATCCCCTTACGGAGATCCCAGGGAAATACTGCGGTAAGCCGCTGAAAAGCCTTTCACCTTGAATTACGGAGCAGTCACCATGGCATTAGACCAATCATCCCGTTACTCAGATCTGAGCCTCAAAGAAGAGGAGCTGATCGCCGGCGGAAAACATATCCTCTGCGCTTACACCATGAAGCCGAAATCCGGCTATGGCTACCTGGAGGCTGCAGCCCACTTCGCCGCGGAGTCCTCCACCGGCACCAACGTGGAAGTCTGTACCACTGACGAATTCACCAAAGGCGTTGACGCGCTGGTCTACTACATCGACGAAGCCAAAGAGGATATGCGCATTGCCTATCCCATCGACCTGTTCGATCGCAACGTCACCGACGGCCGTATGATGCTGGTCTCCTTCCTCACCCTGACTATCGGTAACAATCAGGGTATGGGTGACATCGAATACGCCAAGATGATCGACTTCTATATGCCGCCCCGCGCCATCCAGCTGTTCGATGGTCCGGCCAAGGACATCTCCGACCTGTGGCGCATCCTGGGTCGTCCGATGAAAGACGGTGGCTACATCGCCGGCACTATCATCAAACCGAAACTCGGCCTGCGCCCCGAGCCTTTCGCCCACGCGGCCTACCAGTTCTGGCTGGGTGGCGACTTCATCAAAAATGACGAACCTCAGGGCAACCAGGTGTTTGCTCCGGTGAAGCAGGTCATGCCCCTGGTCTATGACGCCATGAAGCGCGCCATGGACGAAACCGGCGAAGCGAAGATCTTCTCCATGAATATCACCGCTGACGATCACTACGAAATGTGCGCCCGCGCCGATTTCGCCCTGGAGACCTTCGGTCCTGACGCGGACAAGGTCGCCTTCCTGGTCGACGGTTATGTCGGCGGCCCGGGCATGGTCACCACCGCCCGTCGTCAGTACCCGGGTCAGTACCTGCACTATCATCGTGCCGGTCACGGCGCGGTCACCTCCCCCAGCGCCAAGCGTGGCTACACCGCCTTCGTACTGGCCAAGATGTCCCGTCTGCAGGGTGCCTCCGGTATCCATGTCGGCACCATGGGCTACGGCAAGATGGAAGGTGAGGCCGATGACAAGATCATCGCCTACATGATCGAGCGCGACAGCTGCCAGGGTCCGGTTTACCACCAGGAGTGGTATGGCATGAAGCCCACCACCCCGATCATCTCCGGCGGCATGAACGCCCTGCGTCTGCCCGGCTTCTTCGAGAACCTGGGTCACGGCAACGTGATCAACACCGCAGGCGGCGGCTCTTACGGCCACATCGACAGCCCCGCGGCTGGCGCCATCTCCCTGCGTCAGGCCTACGAGTGCTGGAAATCCGGTGCCGATCCAATCGAATACGCCAAAGAACACAAAGAGTTCGCGCGTGCCTTCGAGTCATTCCCGCACGACTCGGATGCCCTCTTCCCAGGCTGGCGTGAAAAGCTGGGCGTGCACAAATAAGCACAACCCGGTGAGCCAACTGGCATTTAGAAGCCCCCTTCTGGGGGCTTTTTTTCGCCCGCGCATCCGCCGCTCCCGGTTGGATCGCGACGCAGAGACATCCATACCCAGGTGTCGTGTGCACCCAGTATGAAAGTAGGCAGGGAGGATGAATCTCCCGCCTCATACCGATACAATCTTTAAGGTTTTGCGCCCCGGCAAGATGCAATCAGCCGGGCATGAAGGATAACCACCCCGACCTTAGCCTCCGGAGTCGTCATGAGTTTCGATAGCAGTCAATATGTGATCCAGCAACAGCCGTACTATCAGCCCCAGGAAGATGAGATCGAACTCTACGAGGCCGCCTATGCAGAGCGACTGCCGGTAATGATCAAGGGGCCCACCGGCTGCGGCAAGTCCCGCTTCGTCGAATACATGGCCTGGCGACTGGGTAAACCCCTGATTACTGTAGCCTGTAACGAGGACATGACGGCCTCCGACCTGGTGGGGCGTTACCTGCTGGACAGTTCCGGCACCCGTTGGCTCGACGGTCCACTGACCACCGCTGCCCGCATCGGTGCTATCTGTTACCTCGATGAAGTGGTGGAGGCCCGTCAGGACACCACCGTTGTGATCCACCCACTGACCGATCACCGGCGCACCCTGCCACTGGACAAGAAGGGTGAGGTGGTCAATGCGCATGACGATTTTCAGCTGGTGATCTCCTACAACCCGGGTTACCAGAGCCTGATGAAGGATCTGAAGCAGTCGACCAAGCAGCGCTTTTCCGCCCTGGACTTCGACTACGCTCCGGCCGAACTGGAGAGCACGATCATTGCTCAAGAGACCGGCGTCGACGCCGACCACGCCAGCCGCCTGGTAAAGATCGGGGAAACCGCCCGCAACCTCAAAGGTCATGGCCTGGATGAGGGTATCTCCACGCGCCTGCTGGTCTATGCAGCGCGCCTGATCAAGCGCGGCATCAGACCCCCTGCCGCCTGCCGAATGGCGCTGGTGCGTCCGATCACCGACGACCGGGATATCGTCGCCACCCTTGATCATGCGATCGAGGCAGTATTTGGCTGATCGATCCACGTTGTGGATCGATCAATTTTGAATTGTTGATTATGAATTTTGAATTAATGTGCTCGCTACGCGAGCGCTCCATTTCAGATAAGCGAGCGCGAAGCGCTCTCTTCAATTCAAAATTCAACATTCAAAATTCATAATTATCCGAATCATTATGTCAGACAGAGCACGACTGAACTGCGGCTTCCAGGAGATCGATCCGATCTTCGAGGATGTCATGGAGAACGCCCGCCGGCACTTGAGCAAGGATGCCATCGAGGCATTTCTCGAGGGGGCGTCACTGACCTGCAAGATTGGCCGCGGGGTGGAGCCGGTGATCGTATTTCTCGAGGAGATGCCGGAAATCGCCGCTCGGGCCGGTGAAGCGGTGATCCCACTCATCTCGCAGACGGTCTGGAAACTCTCGCGCAGCCCGAATGGCAAGGCGATCCTGCCCTTTCTGCAGATGCTTCCCCAGGCGAGCCGGAGACTCGGCAGTGAGGCGTTATTGGGGAATTTCATCGCCATGCTGCTGGAAATGGCCGATCGCACGAGTGGATCGATTCACGGTTTTCACACCACCATTCCCAGCCCGGGACTGCCCGATCTACTGAAGAAACTGCCCTACCTGTTGAGCCAGCTCTCCTGCGAGGGTCTGCGCAACTGGGTCGACTACGGGGCCCGCAACTACGCCACCCATCCCCAGCGCCAGATCGATTACTTCAGTCTGCAGTCCGCAGACAGCCGGGCCATTCTGCAACGGGAGCGCCACGGCACCCTGTTCGCGGATCACGAACGTCAGCTCGATCTGTACATGAAGTCCCTGTGGCGCAACAAGGCCCACTTCGTCCCCTACTCCGAAGGTTTCGATGAACTGCGCAAGCCCATGCCCTATTACGACTCCCTGGGCATCCGGGTCCCCGATGTCTATGACGACAGCCGGGAGGTGCGCGGCATCGATCGTTACCGGGCCCTGCTGGCCCACGTGGCGGCCCACCAGCGCTGGTCCAGCCCGATCGTGGCGGACAACTACAGCCCCTTTCAACGGGTCGCCATCGAAACCTTCGAGGATGCAAGGGTGGACCGCTTGGCGATGCAAGAGTATCCCGGACTGGGCAAGCTTTTTCTCGCCCTGCACCCTGTTCCAGGGGAGCAGGATTGCGATCCGGAGCGGGAATCCTGCATCCGCCACCGTCTGGCGATGTTCTCCCACGCCACGCTGAATCCACAGCATGGCTACACCAATCCCGATCTGTTGGAGTTCGTCGACCGGTTCAACACCCTGATCCAATCCGGTGACTCGGACACGGCCCAAATCTCCGCCCTGGCGATCTCCTTTATTGCACGTACCCGTCGCCAGGCGGATCTTGCCGCCAACGTCTACTTCGCGGATACCGAAGTCAGCTATCGGGACGATAACCGGCATCTGTGGATCTTCATCGAAGAGGGCGATGAGGAAGAGATGTTCGATGCGGAACAAAAGCGCAAACGAACCGAAGAAGAGGCCACCGGACTCCCCCCCCGGCACTACCCGGAATGGGACTACAAGAGCAAGACCTATAACCCGGACTGGGTCAGTCTCTACGAGAGCCTGCATCCCCCGGGTAACCCGGCAGAAATCGATGCCCTGCTGACCAAGCATCAGGCCCTGGCAAAGCAGCTCAAACGCCTGCTCGACCTGCTCAAGCCCCAGCAATACGTACGGGTCCGCTACCAGGAAGAGGGCAGCGAACTCGACCTGGATGTGGCGATCCGCTCACTGATCGAATACAAGAGTGGCGCCAATCCGGATCCGCGCATCAACATGAGCCATCGCAACGACGGTCGCGACATCGCGGTGATGCTGCTGATGGACCTGTCCGAATCGGTGGACCAGATACCCGAGGGGTGTCAGCAGAGCATCCTCCAGTTGAGTCAGGAAGCAGTCTCCCTGCTTGGCTGGGCGATTGAACAGCTCGGTGATAGTTTTGCCATAGCCGGTTTTTCCTCCAACACCCGCCACGAGGTGCGTTATCAGCATATCAAGGGCTATGGTGAGCGTTGGAATGACGAGGTAAAAGGTCGCCTGGCCGCTCTGCAGGCCGGCTGGTCGACCCGCATGGGGGCCGCCATCCGGCATGCCAGTCACTACCTGGGGTCACGCCAGGCAGACAAGAAACTGCTGTTGATCCTCACCGATGGGGAACCCTCGGACATCGATGTCCATGATGAGCGCTTACTGATTGAAGACAGCCGCAAGGCGGTGCAGGAGGCGGATCAGGAGGGTATCTACACCTACTGCATCAACCTCGATCCGCACGCGGACAGCTATGTGAGAGACATCTTCGGCAACCACTACACGGTGATCGATCGGGTGGAGCGGTTGCCGGAACAGCTGCCGCGACTGTTCATGGCGCTGACGCGCTGAAGAATTTTGAATTTTTTAATTGATGTGTGTGCTTCGCACACGATGTGATCTTGATTTTCGCATCTGTACTTATGTAGCCCGATGTAATGGTCTCCTCCCCTCTCACGAACGGCGTCGTAATGCGCCATGATTGAAGTTGCGGTCAATCAAAATGAGAAGAGG
>JBEVVH010000043.1:0-20661 GCA_040507245.1 Candidatus Thiodiazotropha sp. | reverse complement strand
TTCGCAACTGCTCTTGGGTTTCTTTTGTTAGTGTTCGTGCATCAATTTTTTCCATCCGGGAATAATACGTGATATCCGTTAAAATATCTCTCTATTATTGCGCCGAGTTAATATCAAGCGGAAAACGTACTCTGCGTGCTCTAATTTGGCTATATTTCAGAAAATTAAATACGGGAGTTACTTCATCTTTTAGCTTCTTCCATGGTTTCTTACCAAGCCTATAATCCTTTACATCATCTCCATGATCGACTGCCGGCAAAAAGCCTTACGTACTTTTCTTGAAAATCGTCTACCAGAATTCCCGCCGGGTTAGATAACTCTCCGTAGAATTGGACTAATGCCTCAATATCAAACATTTCGCCTTCCAGATAATTTTACCCAATCGTTGCATAACGCTCTGGGCGGAAAAGGAGTAGTCCAGACAGGGAAAGCTCATCCAGGGTTCGGCAGAACAATATAGGGCGCGGATGAACTCTGTGCTCTCCGAGTAGCCCCCCTCTCCCCTTGTGGGAGAGGGCCGGGGAGAGGGGGCATCAAAAGAGCCTGTTTCCTTTCACCGCTGCGAAGGTCTTCGTAGTTCGGGTGATATCTCAATGGTAGCTGACAGATAAGCTTTCCCTCTGTCGCTGTTTTCTTCATTTTCAGCCAGCGCCTGTTTCGCCCCTGCGGGGACCGCAGCGATGCTCACAAAAACCGGCGGGGCTGGAACTCGCTGTCGCTCAACAACCAGCCCCGCTGATCGGTTTTTGCTGCGCTTCTCGCTCGGGACAAACGGGAATATCAAGAGGAGTAAGCCTCACTCGTGTAGCCCGGTTGCAGCGAAGCGGAAGCCGGGACCGGCAGAATGCGAAGCACTGCGGGATAATTACTCTCGTTCCCACGCGGAGCGTGGGAACGAGCTAATGATATAAAACGTTCGGCGCGATTCAGAAGATCGGCACCAGCTTGTGGCCCTGGGTCTGCCAGCCGATCAGGGAGATGAAACCGTCGCCGACCACCGCCATCTCCGGCAGCACGCTGTCGTTGTCCACGCCGAACACCCGGGTGGCCACCGCGCACACCTCCATGCGCACGCCGCGCCCATCCAGCGCCTTCACCGACTTGGCGATGGAGGCCAGCTCGTCGGCGTATTCCATTTCCAGCAGATCGTCCGGCGCCGTGGAGAGATAACGTACGGTTTCTCCGATGAAGACCAGCACCATGTGCGGTGTCACACCCTGCCGCACAAGCCCGTCATGGGTGCCCTCGATGATATCCAGATAGAAGGCTGTCTTGCGCGGATTGGTGAAATCGATGAGAAAAACGCTACGGGTCGATTCGACACCCTGCAGTGCGGCCGAGTCATCGATGAGGGGTTCCGCTTCGAGGATACCTGAAAGCAGAAGCAGAAAGACGAACCGTATTGTGGTGATGGATGGGTGGCGATGGCGCATCGGTAAATCAACCTCAGTTTCGTTATGGATCCTAGCGTGGGAAATAAAAAAATACCCCTGCGGCTGGAGGACAACCGTATGCAGGGGCGATCAGGGAGCGAAATCAGTCAAACAGGGCTTTGGCGTGATAAGCCAGATGATCCCCTATGAATGTGGCGATGAAGTGGTAGCTGTGGTCGTAGCCCTCCTGCCGTCTCAGAGTCAGGGGGAACGAGGTTTCGGCGCAGGCCGCTTCCAGGTCCTGGGGAAACAGCTGTTCCCGGAGAAACTCATCATCCGTCCCCTGTTCGATCAGCAGAGGGATCTTCTGCGCACCGGCGCGGATCAGCTCGGCGGCGTCGTAGGCCTTCCAGGCCTCCCGGTCCTCACCCAGGTAGGTGTAGAAACAGGTGCGTCCCCAGGGCGCGACCACGGGGTGACAGATGGGCGCGAAGGCGGAGACGGAACGGTAGGCACCGGGTTCTTTGAGGGCGCAGATCAGCGCCCCGTGCCCGCCCATGGAGTGGCCCGTGACCGACTTCACCCCCGGAATCAGCGGCAGTTCCGCTTCCACCAGCGCCGGCAGTTCCCGGGTCACATAGTCATACATGTGATAGTGGGTGCTCCAGGGCGCCTGGGTGGCGTTGACGTAGAAACCCGCCCCCTGCCCCAGGTCGTAGCACTCCGGCTCGTCCGGCACACCCTCGCCCCGGGGACTGGTATCGGGCATCACCAGGGCGATGCCCAGTTCCGCCGCGTAGCGTTGCGCCCCCGCCTTGGTGCGCACGTTGTCATCGGTGCAGGTGAGACCGGAGAGCCAGTAGACCGCCGGAACCTTACCCTGCGCCGCCTGGGGCGGCAGATAGACCGAGAAGGTCATCTGACACTGGCAGCTGCTGGATTGATGGCGGTAGCGGTTGAGCCAGCCGCCGAACTCCTTGATGCTTTCGATCTGTTCCATGACAACCTCAGAAGATGATCACGGAGCGGATCGATTCGCCGCTGTGCATCAGGTCGAAGGCCCGGTTGATATCCTCCAGCGGCATGGTGTGGGTGACCATGGAGTCGAGCTCGATCTCGCCGTTCATGTATCGGTCGACGTAGCCGGGCAGCTCGGTGCGGCCCTTGACCCCGCCGAAGGCGGTGCCCTTCCAGGTGCGCCCGGTGACCAGCTGGAACGGCCGGGTACTGATCTCCTGGCCCGCGCCGGCCACGCCGATGATGGTGGAGACGCCCCAGCCCATGTGACAGCACTCCAGCGCCTCGCGCATCACGTGCACGTTGCCGATGCACTCGAAGGAGTAGTCGACGCCGCCGTTGGTCATCTCGACAATGGCCTCGGTGACCGAGCCCGGCAGCTGCTTGGGATTGACGAAGTCGGTGGCCCCCAGGGCCTTGGCGATCTCCCATTTATCCGGATTGATATCGACTGCGATGATGCGGCCGGCCTGGGCCATCACCGCGCCCTGGATGCAGGAGAGACCGATACCGCCGAGACCGAACACGGCGACGGTGGAGCCCGGCTCCACCTTGGCGGTGTTGAGCACCGCGCCGATGCCGGTGGTGACGCCGCAGCCAAGCAGGCAGACCTTGTCCAGCGGTGCCGCCTTGTTGATCTTGGCCAGGGCGATCTCCGGCACCACAGTGTACTCGGAGAAGGTGGAGCAGCCCATATAGTGGTAGATCGGCTTGCCGTTCATGGAGAAGCGGCGGGTCTTGTCCGGCATGTAGCCGGTCCAGACGGTGCCGGCGATCGACTGGCAGAGATTGGTCTTGGTGGAGTGGCAGTATTCGCACTCGCCGCACTCAGGGATATACAGCGGGATCACGTGATCCCCCGGCTTCAGATTCTTCACCCCGGGTCCGCACTCGACCACCTCGCAGCCCCCCTCGTGGCCCAGCACGCAGGGGAAGGCCCCTTCCGGGTCGTCACCGGAGAGGGTGAAGGCATCGGTGTGGCAGACCCCGGAGGCGACCACCTTCAGCAGCACCTCCCCCTGCTTCGGCCCTTCCACGTCGATGGTCTCGATGGCCAGGGGTTGCTTCGGCGCCCAGGCTACGGCGGCTCTTGCCTTCATGTCGTTCTCCTCAATGTCTTTATTGGATTGTTGTGCGATGGATGCTCAGGACTGGCCGACCGACGGCAGCCCCTGCAGGATGTTTCCGCGCACCGGCGCGGAGAAAAAGGTGCGCCGCACCAGCGACCAGGTGAAGGGTTCGCTGCGGTTCCAGGGAAACAGCGACACCAGCCGGGCCATGGTGCAGTAACCGAAAATCAGCTGAGCCCAGGTGCCGATGGTCGGCACCCAGTAGAGCCACTGCATGGGCCCGGGCAGGGCGATCAACAGCAGCACCAGGTACCAGGCGCTGTTGCGCCCCTCGCGCAGGCGGTAGTGGATGAGCTGCCAGACAGTCACCCCGATGGCGCCGAGGAAGGCGTCCGGGGTTGCAAGGAAACCGGCGGTGAGCAGCACTGCGGTCACCAGCCAGTACCACCAGCTCATTTCCCGATAATCGATCATCAACATGTGGTTCACCGTTCTACATAGTCTGTCATTTCATGTCCCTCCGCTCGGCGTCCCAGGCCGTCTCCGTGGCGGTTGGTGGCAGCAGGGCCTGCACCTGCCGCAGCAAGGTCTCGTCGTCCCACTCCCGCTCACCGACCGCCTGGTAGACGATCTCGCCCCGTGCATTCAGCACGAAGGTGGTGGGCAGCCCCTGTACCCGCCAGCGCTGAGCGAAGTTCCCCCGGCGGTCCAGCAGCACCGGGAAGGCGATGGGGTAGTCGGCGAGAAAGGCGTTCACCGCCTCAGCCTCCTCCCCCAGGTTGATCGCCAGCATGGCCACTCCGCTGGGCTCCAGGGCCGCCCAGGCCCGGTTCATGGAGGGCAGTTCCTGGCGGCAGGGCCGGCACCAGCTGGCCCAGAAGTTAACGATCACTACCCTGCCCCGGTAGTCCTGCAGGTGGTGATAGCGCTCCTGCAGATCCTGCAGATGGAAGGGGGGCGCCGGTGACGGCCAGGGCTCCGGAGTGAGTCCCTCTTCCGCGGCAGAAACACCCATCCCGAACAGCAACGTGAGCGCCGCCAGTCGACCCAGCGATCGTATGCGGGACAACATAGAATGAATGTTCATTTTTGTCAATCCATCCCTATCCCTGGCAAAGCCGGTCTTGACCCCTCTCTGCGTCGCCAGCATCTCACCTCGGCCTCCCCGCTTCAGCAGATCGCGCACCAGCGCCAACACATGTTCCGGCGGCAGGCCGTAGGGCACCACCGCGGTCAGCTTGCCCTCCGGATCGATGACGTAGAGATCGGCGGAGTGGTCCAGACTGTAGCGGCCATCCGGCTTCTCGTGCCGCTGGTACCGGACCCGGTACTGCTGTGCCACCTGCGCCACCTCCCCGGGCGTGCCGGTCAGGCCGAGCAGGTCCGGATTGAAGTAGCGGGTGTAGTCGTGCAGCACCTGGGGGGTGTCCCGCTCGGGATCGAGGGAGACGAACACCCCCTGCACCCGCGCCGCGCTGTCGCCGAGCCCGTCGAGCACCGCCGCCAGGTTGGAGAGCTCCGTGGGACAGATGTCGGGACAGTAGGTGTAGCCGAAGAAGAGCAGCACCAGCTTGCCCCGCAGCTGGGAGAGTTCAAACGGCTTGCCGAAGTGGTCGGTGAGGGCGAAATCCCCGCCCAGCTGCTCCGGCTTGGCCTGTACCACGCTGAGACAGGCCAGCGCCATCAACATCGCCAACACCCGTTTTTTCCAATCATGCATCATTCAGCGTACCTCCACATCCGTTCCATGCACCCAGCTCGGGTCCCCCTTGCCCAGGTCCCCCACCGGCGCGGCAAAGGCGTCCGCCACCAGGGTGTCCACATTGCTGCCGGTGAGCGATTCCAGGAAGGCGACCAGGTCGGCCTTCTCCGTTTCGCTGAGATGGAGCGGGTGGATCAGGGGGTCGAGCAGCTCGTTGGGCACGCCGCCGGCATCGTAGAAATCGACCACCTGGCGCAGGGTCGTGAAGGCGCCGTTGTGCATGTAGGGAGCGGTCAGCGTCAGGTTGCGCAGGCCGGGTGTCTTGTATTTCCAGCGGTCGCGGGGATCCTGGGTCACCTCGTAGCGACCGACGTCGGCAGGCAGGGGTTCGCCCACCTGCTCGATGATCGCGCGGTCGATCTCCAGGGTGACCCCCGGCGCCACCAGCACCGGCTGTATCTCCGGTCGCAGGCCCATCGACGCCCGATAACCGAGACCGGTGTTGTGCAGTTGGTCGTCGCTGAACAGGGCGGCGGTGTCACCGATGTGGTGACAGGCCACACACCCCGCCCGACCGGTAAACAACTCGAAGCCCCGCTTCGCCCCGGCGGAGAGGGCCTGTGCTTCACCGCTGTAGTACCAGCGGTCGAACGGCGAGTCCCCCGAGAGCAGGGTGCGCTGATAGCTGGCCAGGGCCATGCCCAGGGTCTCCATGCCGACACCCCGGCCGTCGAAGGCGGCCTCGAAGCGTCCCCGGTAGTCGTCGATATCACGGATCTTCTGCAGCACCTGTCCGACCGAGGTGTTGCCCATCTCGTTCTTCGCCAGCAGCGGCCCCCAGACCTGCTGTTCCAGGCTGTGTTCGCGACCGTCGTGGAACAGCAGAGCGGCATAGGCCGCGTTGTAGATCGTAGGTGAGTTGCGCCGCACAGTGCGCCCCTCGATGCCCACCGCCATGGCCAGTTCATTGCTGGTGAAACCCTGCTCCGGAATATGGCACATGGCACAGGAGAAGGTGTCGTTGAGCGACAGGCGGCGATCATAGAAGAGCCGGCGTCCCAATTCGATCTTCTCCCGGGTCAGGGGGTTGTCGTCGGGCACCGGCGGCAGGCCCAACGGCGGGTGTTCGGCGATGGCGAGCAGGTCGGCCGGCGCACCGTCGCGCAGTTCCAGCGCGCGGGAACGGGTGCGGTAGCTGTCGCTCTCGTAGCCCCGCTTGTCGTCGCCCGGCTGCGACAGGCGTTGCCCGGCAGATGGCGTGAAAGAGGCTTGATGCGATGCAGGTTCGGCGCTCGCCTGCGCCATCAGGGTCTTCACATCATTGATGATCAGGTCCTGGTGCAGGAAGTCGACGCTGTAGATGTTACGGATGCGCTTCTGCGGATCGATGAGAAATACCCGCAGGACATGGGAGAAACCGGATGAAGACCCGCCGGAGGGCGGATCGGGCACCACGTTCTGGTTGTAGGCGGCGAGGATCGGTTTCAGCTCGTCCTGGGAGGCGGTGGTGATAAAACGCCACTTCCCGGCGTTGCTCGCGTAGCGGAAGTTGTTGCCGTAGAGAGCCATGACCTGGGGCGTGTCGACCTCCGGATCGAAACTGAGACTGATCAGATTCAATCCCTTGGCCAGGGCCGGGTCCTGTTTCATGGCCGACTTGATCTTGTAGAAGACATGCGAGGTGAGCGGACAGCCGTCCACGTCGCTGCAGCGGCTGTAGATAAAGGCCAGCAGCGTATAGCGGTCACCGAACAGCCGGTGCAGCCGGCGCGGCTGACCGTCGCTGTCGAGCACTTGACCATCGGCGGCCTCACCGAGGGGCGGCAACTGGTAGCTGCCCACCGGCGGCGGCGTGTAGCCGAGTTCGCCGTAACCCGGAGCCAGCGGCGTGACGGCGGCGTCAGCCAGCGCCAGGGATGCCGGTAGCAGCGCCGGCAGCAGGAATCGAAACAGCCTGAGCATGTGAACTCCCATGTAGCGGCACCCCCGACGCCTGGTTCCCACGCTCTGCGTGGGAATGCAGACCTGGGGTCAGGTGGACGGTTTAAGACGGGGCATTAGCTCCCGGCCTGGGTAGGCATTCCCACGCGGAGCGTGGGAACGAGACGAACCTCCTGAACCCGGCCGGGGCGTCATGCGGCAATCGCGGGTGTCAGGGCTTGTAGGCCGCTTCCAGATCCGCCAGCTTGACGTTGTCCTGCTCGGGTCGCGTCATGCCGTAGAGGGAATAGGCGCCGAAGCGCATCTGATGGGCGCGTCCCAGCTTCTCCTTGTTGAAGTCGATGGCGAACTTCTCCACCAGCTTTTCGCCGTCCCATACATAGCTCTTGAAGTACTGCTCGTTGTCCTCGCCCTTCTTGTCCCAGTTGGCCAACAGGGAGGAGGTGTAGTAGATGCGCTGGCTGTCCCAGCTCGAGGAGGCCATGTTGACCTGGCGGCCGATGACCTTCTCGTAGACCTGCTTCGGCGCATGGGGATCGCTCATGTCGAACAGGCGGGTCTTTCCGTCCATGAAGGTGTTGACCCAGAGCCGACTGTCGTCGGAGCTGATGGAGATGTCCACCGGCAGCGGTACCTTTGAGGGATCGCCGATGTCGGCCACCGCCTCGGCCTGCCATTCACCCTGGCCGTCCTCGTAGATGAGCCAGATCTTGGAGGTCAGCGCGGTGGTGGTCACGCACCAGTTGTGGTCGGGCTGCCAGGCGCAGCGAATCTCCAGCGGCGCGCCGGGGACGTCGAACACCTTCTGCGGCTTCTTGCTGTGCAGGTCCCACAGCACCACGGTATTGCCGAAGCGCTTCATCGCCTCCGGGTCCTGCAGCATCTTACCGAAGTCCATCATGTAGTTGGACCAGCCGGTGAAGGAGGAAGTGAGCATGATTTTGCGCCGCGGCAGCACGCGCACGTCGTAGTTGTAACCGTCGGCGTAGTTGCCGGTCTTCTCGGCGCCGTTCAGATTCTCATCGGTGGGCATCCAGTGGGTGGCCACGTAGTCGCCCTCGTTGCTGTACTCCACCAGCGCGGTGCGGCCGCCGTGATCCTTGTTGTTGGAGAGCCCGGTGATCATGATGCGTCCCGGCAGGGCATAGGTGGTATGCGGGCCGACCACGCCACCGCTCTTCTCCACGAAGTCGGTGACCACCTTGTGCAGGGTCGGTTTCGCCGGATCGGTATGCACGTCGAAGATGAACAGTTTGTTGGTATCGAGACCGCCGGCCCAGAGGTAGTTGCGGTCGTCGGTGAAGCCGGAGTGATGGGCCTCGTTACGGCCGCCCACCGATAGGGTGTTGACCACCTTGCCGTAGTGGGCCGACTTGGGATTGACGTCGATGGTGACCAGTTTGTCCTGCCCGTCGCCCAACCCCTCGACACCCAGGGTCCAGACGTAGACGAAATCCTCCTGACCCACGATCTTGGCCATGTAGGGAGACTGGCAGGTCTCATCCGCCTGCAGGGGCATAAGCGTACCGTAGAGCGCGGTACCGAGCGCCAGGGCGATTGATTTTGCGGGCCTTTTCGTGAATAGCCTCATGGCCTATTCCTCCGTTGGTGTTATTGGGTTTTCTTCAGCCCCCCATCCAGTGGGGTGAAATACCGTGTCCCTCCGGCCAGCTTGCCTGTTCGGATTTTTGAGCCGGTTCCATCCTGATGCGCCCGCTGTTGCCGCAATACCACCCGCGTAACGACGCTCTCGACAATCCACCTCATGGGAGGCTGATTTCATGGTTCCATCAGCGTATCCGCAAACAAAAAATAGAACGAATGTTCATTCTTGTCAATTTTGAGCTATTGTAGTG
Source organism: Candidatus Thiodiazotropha sp. (assembly GCA_040507245.1). Lineage (GTDB taxonomy): Bacteria > Pseudomonadota > Gammaproteobacteria > Chromatiales > Chromatiaceae > Thiodiazotropha. The sequence continues at coordinate 11,702 of JBEVVH010000043.1, read as the reverse complement.
TAGTGTCTGTATTACGTTCACCATCCTGCCTAACAGGTAACCCGATGCCATATCTGAAGAAGAGCACACCTGCCAACGAACCCGTCGACTGTCGTATCCTGACCGCCGCCCTGGACCTGTTCGTGGAGCGGGGATTTCACAATGTTTCCATCCACGATGTGCAGAAACAGGCCAATGTCAGCATCGGCTCCATCTACAACCATTTTGGAGGTAAGGAGGGTGTCGCCAAGGCGCTCTATTACCACCTGATGAAGGAGTTCGAGGAGATGATCGGGGATGTGATGGTGGAGAAACTGAGTGCCCGGGAACGCTGCAACAAGATTATCCGGCAACTGTTCGAATACACCGAAACCCGGCGCAATATCATCGCGTACATGCTGCATGCCAAGCACCGGGAATTTCTCCCGGACGAACCGCCCATCTGCAGTTCCACACCGTTCAAGGCGATGCGGAACATCGTGCAGGAAGGGATGGATGCCGGAGAGATCCGCCCGGGAGAACCCTGGGTGCTCGCCGCCAGTGTATTCGGCGGTGCGATCCGCATGATTCACCTGCGTCTGGACGGGGTGATCAAAAAGCCACTGACGTTCTATTACGAAGAGCTGATCGACTGCACCTGGCAGGGTCTGCTGGCCGATGCAGCACCTACCCCGCAAGAGCAAAAGGCAGGTTAAAGTCCCGGTCCCAGCTGTTGTGAAACATTGTCAGGCGGCTGAACACGAGTCGTGTAACTTATCAGCGTCTAGCCGCCCAATTGCCCCGCATTAACGCTTTTATCCTGAATGGCCAGACCGGCCATCAGGGCATCAGTCAGGCACATCGGGCAGCATGAGCAGCCCGTTCTCAGTCCACCGCAGCGCTCAGCTTTCGATACGTCTCAGACGCCGCTGAGGCACACAGGTGATTCATACCCTGAATGGTATTCGCCGACGTGTCGCTCGCGGTATAGGTTTGGCCTTTGTAATCAATCATCAGACCGAGTCGATCCTTGCCTGCCATGATCCCCAGCATCACCCGGGCCCCGGGATTACGCTGCCTGAAATCGACAATCGACACCTCGGCCACATCGTTTTGCGAGACCTTCTGGCCATGAACGTGGGCCTCGTCGGCATAGGCCTGCTGGATCAGGGGAATGACTTTGGGATTCTGGGTGCAACTGCCGCAATCCCAGCGGATATTGAGCTTGGGAACCTGGGAAACCTCGCCGAAGATATGCTCGGTGGGGATTATCAGCAGAAACAAAAGGAATGCGAGATGAAAGGTCAGATAAAGATATTGTTTCATTCGTGCTTACTCCTGTAAGGATATCTTCCATGGATGGGAATACGTGGATCGCAAACCTGTACCGTGCGACACCGCGCACCATTCCCGACTTCGAATCGCCTGCTCAATATACACAACTGGGGATCCGTTAATGTGACCCAGGGTAAATTCCGACGACCTTGCGCTGATTCATGAGGGGTGGAGCGGATCGAGGCTGCGACACGATTCGATCGGGGGACGGATTATGCCTAACACCGAAAAAGCAGTGAGTGTCGGGTTACGCTGCGCTAACCCGACAAACCCCGTCACAGATTCTGCGGTGCCGGAGGCGTGGCTTATTTCTGACCCGCCTTTGCGGCACCGGCCGCCATCCGGTCCGGCTCGCTGACCGCAACCCCCAGGTCCCGGGCGGTTTTCGCCATCAGCAGGGCGATCAGGTCGGTGGCGTTCGACTGACCCTCGCCCCCCGCGCCACTGACCACCACCTCTGGCACCAGGCGTTTGTCGCGGATTGCCGCGGCGAACGCCTCGGAGACCTGCACATAGGCCTCCAGGCGTTTCTCCAGGGCGTTGTCCGCCTGCATCAGCAGACGTCGCTTGTCGGCTTCCGCCTGGGCCAGGGTCTGAATCCGCTTGGCCTCCAGTTTGGCGGTCTCCAGCTCCACCTGCTTGCGTTCGAACTCGATCTCCGCCTCCCGTTTGCGGGTGGTGGCCTCGGTGACTTTTTTCACCTGGTCCTGTTCCGCCTCCTTGGCCTTGGTCTCACCGGCGATCACCCGCTCGATCTGCTGCTTCTCCAGCTCGATCTTCTTCTCCGCCTTTTCCGCCTCGCCCTGGGCGATGATGCGTTTCTTGCGCTCCTCCTCCTTGCGTGCGTTCTGCCGCTCGATGGCCACCTGGGCCGCCGCCTCACGCTGCTCCTTGAGCTTGTCCTTGAAGGCCGGGTCGGGATCCACGTCCTGCACGTTGGCCTGCACCAGCACGATGCCGAACTTCTTCAGCGGATGATCCTGGGAGTCCTTGCGCATCTCCTGGCCGCCGTTGTCGCGGCGGATTCGCACCCGCACCTGGACCGTCTGATCCTGCTGGATGGTGCGACTCTCCCGTTCGGTAATGGTCTGCGCACCATGCACGGCCCGGGACTCCTCGATATCCAGCAGGTAGATGCCGTTGCGAATCTGGTCGAGCACTGCGTTCTCGAAGTCACCGCCCTTACCTCCGATGTACTCCTGGGCGGAGTACATACGTCCGGAATTGCGCATCGCCTCCTGCATGATCGGGATCAGGGAGGAGTTGATCAGATTGTCCTGGGATCGGTAAGCGAGCGCCATGGGCAGGAACTGCTCCTCGGTCTCCGGCATCTGGAAGCGGGCGGTCATGCGCATGTTCGCGGTGACCGAGTCGTGAAAACGGATCTCCTGTACCGGAGCCACCCCGGAAAAATCACTCGACACGCCGCCAAAGGAGACCGTCATGTATTTCTTGAAGGGAATCGCCTCGCCGAAGAAGCGGGGATGAAAACCGGGTTGCAGGACTGCTTTCTGAGTGCCCCAGGGATACTGCACCAGGTAGCTCATGCCCGGACTGGCGTAGAAGATCACGCCCTGTGCGCCGCCCAGCACCAGGCCGACCAGCATCAGGCCCATCAGGGCGGAGGCGCCGAGAAACGCACCCTGTTCGCGCTGTTTACGCACCGCGTTGTAGATAAACCCGAGAATCGACAGGCTGATCAGTATCAGCCCGGCGATGGCAATGAACTTCATCAGCATGGTTGGCTCCTTGGCATGGCGAGATTTCGCGAAACAGGCGATGCGGCGACCTGTTCCCGTCCGAGCTGCCAGATTACCCGATATTGATGACAGAACCTATGCGGTATCCGTGTCCCGGGATGAGCGACTGATCAGCGCTCGAAAGTATAGAAGAAATCCCCCGCCTGGGTGTTACCCGATTCCGCCTCCACCTGCCAGCGGTCGGTGAGGTCATAGCGCATGCGCAGCTTGGATTCACCGGTGGAGAGTTCATTGATGTACTGCACGTACAGCTTGGGGGACAGGTAGGTGCCCGCCACCAGGGCAGCCTCGTCCAGGCTGCTGCCGGTGTCGACCCGCAACTCCTCGAGTCCGAACTGGCGACCCAGTTCCTCCGCCAGACTTCCGGCCCCGCTCGCCTTCAGGGCGGCGGCCACCCCCACGCTCTGACCGGACTCGCCCGGTGGTCGTCCGGTGATGATATAGGTAAGGATCTCACTCTCGATCATTGGTGGGGTGGAGAAGAGTTTGAGTTTCGGGTTTTTCAAGGTACCGGTGACCCGCATACCCGCGGTCACATCGTTCACCTCGCGCACCGCCCGCACGTCGAGACCGGGATTGTCCACCGGATTATCGGCGAACAGGGCAAAGCCCCGTTCGATGGTCAGATCCTGACCATAGGCCTGATAGACCCCGTTCTCGATGCCCAGACGCCCCCGCCCGATCACAGGACGTCCCGGCTCGTCGATCAGCAGCAGGCTGCCGGTGAAATTGCCGCGCAGGCCAAAGCCGTCGAAGCTCACCCGCTTGCCGAGGCTGAGCCGCACCCGGGCGTGCAGGGGCGTGTCCTGTGACGACGCCTCAGCCTGGTCATCCCCGGTGATCACCATGTCGGAACTGTTCGACACCGCGGACTTGGGCAGGCTGCGGGGACGCAAACGGGCGTACGGGACATGCAGATTCCCCTCCAGCTGACTACCTGCGGCGGTCTGCTTGAAGGTCAGTTTGGGTGACACCTGAACCTCCGCCTCCGGGGTATCCACCACCTGAAAATCCTCACCCTCAATCTGGTACTCCGATGGGAATCCCTGGGACGCATCCAGCCGGGTGAACCCCTTGAGGTTCAACTGTCCTTTTCCCGAGCGCAGCTGACCGGTCACCTGGACACGATCCAGCTCCGGGGCTTGGATCTTCAGCACGATATCCCTCAGACCCACCCCCAGTTCCGGGATATCAATGGAACCATCCTCCAATCGGGCGCCCCCCTGGAAACGCGGGCTGCCGAGGGTCCCCGCCAGAGCAAAATCGGCCTGCAGCACCCCATGGCTGTTCTGCAGCTTGGGCATCAGCAGGCTCAGCAGCGAGAGATTGTCGATCCTGCCCTTGATCTTGCCCTGCAGCGCCTGGCTTTCCCAGGGTGTGTCGGGGAGATGGAAACCGGGCAGGGAGAGATCCGTTTCGAACCCGCCAAGATCCTTCAGAGGCAGTGTGGCCCGGGCCTGAGCGCCCTGATCGTCGAGCCTGGCGGTTACTTCGGTGCGCGAGAAATCGATCTGCTGCTCCCCATTCTGAGTATCAAAACTCAGGCTGCCCTCGGGGAGTGACGCCTTGATATCCGCAGCGATCCTCCCGCTGTCCTCACCCTCAATCCTGGCCGCCATCTGCATGCGCCCCGAGAGACGGGTTACCCGGGTCAGCAGGGGTTGCAACATTCCAAGGTCGAAATCATTCGCCAGCACATCGGATTGCCAGCCGCCCTCGCCGCTGGCATTGAAATCGGCGCAAACCCGGCTCTGCTCCTGCACCAGGCACAGATCCTGGAGCCTCTGGGCCTCCGCAGCGAGACTGAAATCGACCGCCTTGTGCAGGGACCAGACGCCATGTTGCGGCAATTCCAGGGCCAGCGTCTGCAACACGCCCTGCCAACGATTGGCCTCATCCAGTCCGGCATCCGCCTCCAGGTTCAATTGCGGGACCGTCTCACCCTGCAGAGACAGCTTGAGCTGATGTCGAGGCAGAGACCCCTGTGTCGTAAGCTGGATGCTCTGCCATTCACGCCCGTCGATATCCAGACCCTGCCCGCTGACCCGAGCATCGATCTTCTGCGCCTCGGACATGTCCAGATCCAGTATCGCCTCCAGCTGGGCCAGCTCGACCCCCGCATAACCTAGCGTGCGCGCATTCAGACTCGCGCTCACGACCGGTGCATCCGGCGTTCCCTTCAGCGCGCCGGTGCCTTCCAGACGACCGCTCAGTCCCGGCCATAGTGCCTCGAGTTCGGGGCCATTCACCTTCCAGTTCAGGTCCAGCTGCTCACCCAGCCGACCCTTGGCCTCGATTTGGTTGGCGCCGGAATTGAGGGCCAGCCGGGGCAACTCGATTTCGCTACCCGCAAAGCTCAGTCTGCCCTGGGCCGAAACCGGGTATCCCCGCAATGTCCCGCGCAGGAACTCCAACCCCAGCTCCCCCTGCGGCTTTTCACCGGCCAGCTGTCCCTGGGTCTTCATCTTGAGGTCGATACTCCCGGGAAAGTCCGGACTCAGCAGGATCGGATCGAGACCTTCCCCTTCAAGGCTCAGGGTCCAGGCCAGCTCAGGCGACCAGTCCACACGCCCCTCTCCACGCAGTGCGTTCTCCCCCTGTTGCAGATTCAGCCGCTCAAGACTCAAGCCTTCCAGACTGCCCTGACCGTTGGCGCTGAGCGCCATCCCTGAAATCTCCTCCCGTGACAGCCCCAGGTCGATCTCATAGGCATAGGCATCCGGAGTCCCGTTGAGGCTGAGGCTGCCCTGGGGACTGATGATGTCCTGAGCACCCTCCAGGGGCCAGCCCAGATTCCGCCAATCCAGGGTCGCTTTGAAAGCCCCTTCGGAAATCTGATAGTCCCCCTTGGCCGCGACCTCGAGGGACTCGGCATTGGTCAGCTTGAGGGATTCGACGCTAACGGCCTTGGGATCCAGCCGGGCGGTCATGACACTGTGCAGACGTCCCAGGGTCGGTTCGTCCAGATCGAGGGTCGTATCGAGCTGAAACCCCTCGAAGTCACCCTGCGCGTCCATGCGACCCTGCACCACGGCGGGAAAGCCGGAAGCGAAGGCCTCCAGTTCCAACGAGGTCCAGTCCAGCCGGGCCTGCCAGGCCGGTTTAACAAGCAGCTCCCGCAACTCCGCATCCAGCTTGCCGGCGATTGGCCGGTCGGTCTGCTGGGTCAGTTGGTAGCGTTGCAGGTCGCCCTGCAGGCGTCCCCTGCCCGACAATTCCGGTCCATCCGGCACCCGGTAACGCCACGCGAGATTGAGATCGGCGGGCAGGCTTTCACTCAGATCAAGGGTTCCATCGACATCCACCTGAGCCGAGAAGGCGGCCAAATGAAGGGTACTCACCGAGAGTTGCTGGCTCTGTGTCGCGGCACTCAGACTCAGCCGTTCGATCACCACCGGATCGGCCTGGGCTCCGCTGAGAATCCTCAGGTTGCCGATATCCAGTTTTACGAGTTCTATGGCGAGGGGCAGTGACACCCCCTGGAAGGGCGTGGAATCCGCCTCGGAGGGCGCGGATTCCGGCAGGGTTAACGCAGTGTCCTGCAGGCTCAACTCGAGAATCTTCAACTCCCCGCTCCACAGCTCACCCGGAAGCCAGTCGAACTGAAACAGGGCGTTTTCGATCTGCAAACCGTCCGTCTGGCGATAGCTCAGCCCCTGGATGCGCAGTGGCCCCAGCAGGCTGCCCTCGAGCGTATTCAAGGTCAGTTCACCAGGCAGCCAGGCCTGGGCCCAGCCGAACAGGCGTCGGGTGCCATCCTGGGTGGCGCCCAGATAGGCGAGCAGCAACACCAGGCTCAGCAGCAGACTGAACAGTACAGCGGAGGTGATCCAGGCCAGGCGTTTCAGCCGCGTCATAGCTCCGGCCCCACCATCACATGCAGGCGCCAGTGACGCTCATCCTCCAGCAGCCCCCGCGCCAGGTCGATACGGATCGGACCCACTGGCGAGGTCCAGCGTAGTCCCAGGCCCAGGCCGTAGGCCGTGGTGGAATCGTACTTCGAATCGAACGCGTTACCCGCATCGACAAACGCCGCACCGCTCCACTTGCCCTGGATCGGGTGATCCAGTTCCAGTCCGCCCACTGCCAGGTAGCGGCCACCGATCACCTCATGCGAGGCGTTCTTGGGTCCCAGAGACTCGTAGCTGAAGCCGCGCACGGTATTGTCGCCGCCGGTAAAAAAACGCTTGCTGGGTGGTAACTGGAGCAGATCCTTGGTCCAGGTGGCACCCAGTTCCAGGCGACTCAGCAGACGCCAGTCGGTCTCACCGATATCATCGATGAAACGCCCGCTGGCGTAGGCGGTGGCATAGCTGGTGGTTGATACGATCGTGGAACTGGCGCCCTCAAGGCGAAAATTCAGGCGCTTGCCTTTCTGGATGCGCGGCTTCTTGTCACTCTTGATGCGCAGAAAATCGATAAAGGGGTAGAGCAGGCGCGCCTTGTCCTCCTGGTCGCTCAGTTTGTAGTCTTCGTAGAGGTACTCCACACCCACACTGCGCCGCCAGCCTTTTTCCAGACTGATCGAGTGGGTGGCGTTGAGCAGCGCCTTGGTACCCTGCTGGTTATCGGTATTGAAATGCTCCAGGGAGGCGCCGAAACGCACTGTGTCCACGGTGGGCCGGTCGAGTGGGATGATATATTCACTGGTGAGGGTGCTTTCCGGTTCCGAGAGCAGAAACTCGGTACGCATGCGATGCCCTTCGCGGCCGATGCGCCGGTCTTTCCAATCGAGCCTGACCCGCGGTCCGGTATCGGTTGAATAGCCCAGCCCGATGCGGTAACGGTTACGTTTGTTCGGCTCGAGTTTGATATCGATGGGCACCTGGTCGTTCTCGATACCTTCACGCCGGCTGTATACCTCGACCCGCTTGAAGTATTCACTGTCAATCAACTGAGCCTGCAGATTGAGCAACGACTCCTGACTGAAGGGGTCTCCGGGATGAAAGGTCACATACTTGGCAAGAAACTCAGGATCCATCACATCCTGCTGGAAGTGCACCTCGCCGAATCGGAATCGCATCCCGGTATCCAGATGCAGGACGATGGATGCCCGATAACCTTTCAGGTCCACATTCACCCGATGCTGCACATAACGGGCGTCCAGATAACCCCGCTCGATGATGTTGGAAAGCACTCGCTGCTTGGCCGATTCATAGGCACCCTGGTCGAGAATATCACCTTTTTTGATCGTGAAATCCGCACCGATCGCCGGATTGTCGGCGCCTTCCCCCATCACCTGAAAATTCACCTCAGCCAGTTCGATCGGCGGACCCGGCTGTATGGTATAGCGCACCCGGTAACCTTCATCATCCTTGCTCAGGCTGCGCTGGATTTCCGGTTTGAAGTATCCGAAAGGTTGCAGAGCCTCGCGGATCTCATCTTCCGCACGATCGTGTAACAGCCGCAGTCTCGCCTCACTCAGCGTCTCACGGGACTTTTCCTGTTCCACAGAGAGAAAGGTCAGTACATTCTCCTTGAGTTTGGAATCCAGACCGTTCACCTCCACCCTGACATTCAGCGCCCAAGCGCCCCGCGCACCGAACAGCAATATGAGGATGAAGAGAAACTGCGGCATGGATCAATCTGCTCGTGTGACGGGTTGGTCTGTTTCGGTCGCATGGATAGGACAGTATCAGGCCGATTTGGTTTGCTGGACAAAGGGGACCCCCCCAGTGTTCAAGGGTTCATTATACCCGATAGCTTGGCAGCGACTGCTGCTGGGGTTGTGTGAAAATCGGCTCGAAGCCGTAAATTATCACTCAAGTTTCGGAGTTCAGAACGGATTTAATTCGAGCAAACAACACGATCACAAATGCTCCACGCTCAAGGTATATGGACTGCGATTATTCAGCGCAGTAGCCGATACTGATTTTTTTACCACGAAGAGCACGAAGGCCACGAAGCAGCGTGTTCATGGATTTCAATGCCTGAAAGCTCCCCAATGAGATTAAATGATTGCTCGTCTGATCCTTCGTGCTCTTCGTGTCCTTCGTGGTGAATGAAATCAGCTATTCAAAGGATCGTGAGAGGGTGCCCAGTTACCACATTTTTCATGCCTTGCGCATGCCATTCAGTAAGTTTTTTTTATTTGATTCAGAACACAAGGATTTTACCACGCAAGAGGCATAATCAAACTATTTTTCAATATGTTATGCGTGTTCGCGCGCTAGATTTGAACTCCGGAACTTGAGTTATCAAATTTTCAGTTTGGGCAACCCACCATGAGCGGCCTTTTCCGCGTGGGCTGAGTTCTGCAGCAGACGGGTCATTTCGGTTTCAGTGTAAGGATGGCCGAAATAGTACCCCTGGGCCTCGAGACACCCCTCTTTGACCAGGAACTGTTTCTGCTCCTCCTGCTCGACGCCCTCGGCCAGGACGCGCAGGTTGAGGCTTTTCGCCAGGGCGATAATGGCCCGGGTGATGGCCATGTCATCGGCATCCTCGGGCACATCGCGGATAAACGACTGATCGATCTTCAGCCGGGTGAGAGGGAAGCGCTTCAGGTAGGCGAGGGAGGAATAACCGGTACCGAAATCGTCGATTGCCAGCTCGAAGCCCAGATCCCGCAACTGTTGAAGCACCGCACCGGATTTATCCGGGTCTTTCACTAGGGGTCCCTCGGTCACCTCGAACTCCACCCATTCGGGACGACAGCCGGTCTCCTCCAGGATCTCCCGCAAGACCGGTATCAGGCTGCGATTCTCAACCTGTTTCACAGACAGGTTGATGGACATATAGCGGGGACGAATACCCTGCGCCTCCCATTTCACCATCTGTTCACAGGCCATGCGGATCACCTGCTCCCCCAGAGGCACGATCAACCCGGTGTCCTCCGCCAGGGGAATGAACCGGGAGGGCGCCACCAGCCCCATCTCCGGATTGACCCAACGAACCAGTGCCTCGACCCCGATCACCTGGTCATGGGTCATCTCCACCTGGGGCTGGTAGTAGACCACCAGTTGCCGGGCCTCCAGGGCTCGCCGCAGGCTGGTCTCGAGAAAGATTCGTTCAAAGGCCTGTTCGGTCATGTCCTCGGTGTAGTACTGGAAAGTGTTCTTGCCCTCCTCCTTGGCCTTGTACATGGCCGCATCCGCGTTGCGCAGCAACATCTCCGCAGTCTTGCCGTCCTGGGGATAGATGCTGATGCCGATACTGGCGGTAAGGAAAAACTGCTGATTGACCATGCTGAACGGCAGGGACAGGGACTTAATGATCTGCTGGGCCATCGCCGCCGCATGCTGGGGCCGCTCAAGTCCCTCGGTGAGGAACACGAATTCGTCGCCCCCCAGGCGAGCAATCAGGTCCTCCTCTCGGACACAGTTACGGAACCGCTGCGCCACCTCTTTCAGCACCTGGTCGCCCACCGCGTGTCCGAGGGTGTCGTTGATCTCCTTGAACCGGTCCAGATCGACGAATAGCACCGCCATCTGCCGTTCGGTACGTTTGGCTTTACTGATCGCCTGCTTCAGGCGCAGCAGGAACAGCACCCGGTTGGGCAGGTTAGTCAGGGAATCGTGATGCGCCAGATGCTGCAGGTCATCCTTCTGCTGCTTCACCTCGTCGAGCAGCTCCAGGTGTTCGGTGATATCCCGGGCCACCTCGATGACCCCTCGGATGCTGCCATCCTGATTGAGCAGGGGCGAGGCGATCACCTCGACCCGGTTCTGCGCGGTGGAACGGGACGAGACGGGATTGGAAATGATCGCCGAGGCCTGACGGCCTGTCTGCAGGACCTCGAGTACCGGGCAGACCGGGAGTTCCTGCCCAGTGCCGGGCTTCTTCACATAGGGCAGATCAAAGAAGTGTTTAACCTGACCGGCTTCGATCTCGAAATCGCCCAGCACCGATTTCGCCCGCTTGTTCATCAATTGAATGCGCAGGTCGGGATCGATCACCATTACCGAATCGCTGATATTGTCGATGACCGCCTGAAGAAACTCCCGCTCCTCCATGATCTGCATCTCCATGCGTAACCGGTCGGTAACGTCATGGGTCAGGCCGAGATGCTCGATTACCTGACCCTGAGCATCCATGATCGGCACCGAGTGCATCTCCAGCCAGACCTGGCGACCGAGGCAGCCGGTGGCGCTGAAGGTCATATGACCGCTGAGGCCCTGAAACACTGAGCGATTCAGCTGATCGAACTCCTTGCGGTAAGGTTGATCAATCAGCCGGGCGGTAAAGATCCGGCCAATCTCATAAAGGGAATCGGCCTGAAAAATCTCCAGCCCTTTGGGGTTGATACTGAGCAGTCTCCCGTCGGAATCGAAGGTGCTGACACAGGCCGGTTGGGCATTGATCAGGCGTCGCAGGTTCTGCTCGCCGGTGCGCAGCTCCGCCTCCAGGCGCTTACGCTCGGTGATGTCTTCGACAAAGGCAATCGATGCGACCACGCTGCGGTCCTGGCGCCGGAGGGTCACCGCGCTGAAATGGGTGGGGATGTTGTGACCGTCCTTATGGCGCAGCGCGATGTCATACTTACGCCGCTCCGTTACACTGATTCTTGCGGTCTGCTCTTTGAAGATCCTGCGGTTCTCCTCATCCACGACAAGCGACTCTTCGATCTCATGAAAGATTTTGGGACATCCAAGTCCACCAAAATCGATTCGATCTTTGACAGCCTATTAGTGCCCCGGCCGTCCCGGT
>JBEVVH010000042.1:0-20791 GCA_040507245.1 Candidatus Thiodiazotropha sp. | reverse complement strand
TAGTGTTCGTGCATCAATTTTTTCCATCCGGGAATAATACGTGATATCCGTTAAAATATCTCCCTATTATTGAGCCGAGTTAATAGTTATGCTTCATTCTGCAACCACAATCTGCCTTTGTCTGTTATGCAATAAAGAGGATTTGGATACTTTTCGTCAAGTTTTTCCGTAATCAGACCTTCATTTATTAGGCTTTTTATCTCATCTATCGTATTAACTTGCCCGCCTATGCCTCTTGCATTCAGACCTCGTTCAAGTTGATACCAAGTCCATCTTCCATCATTTTTTGCAATTAAATCTAAGAAGACTGTTTTCGTATTCATTAGAAATTCCCCCACAAATCCATCGCTTCAGGATGATAAAGCTGGGAGTCTGGATTTCCTTGAATCCTATACCCCTCCAACGTCGCTGAATGCGTGTTATTCCAAAGACTATGTGCATCATCAATGTTGGATGGAGCACCACTTTCCCAGCCCATTCGACGATAACGGGTATATTCACGTAATTAATGAGAGTAGAAATTTCGATCGACCTGAGTGGGTTCTATCTCTCCTCTAGAGATTTGTCGTAGTCGATCAATCATATGCTGGTTCGCATCATCGGGGCCAAATCGAGAAGTATGCTTTTCTACAATGTCAACGCCCTTATCAGTAAATTTAATATTATCATTATTAAGATCGCGTAAAGGTCCGCCAGCTTGTTCAGGATCAAAGTCGCGTCCGCTATATTTTCCTCTCGCACCGTACGCAGTTTTGTCTGGACCAACGCTACCGCCCCGCATCGTAGCGCCAACATCCGACACACCATCGGCTTTCCCAAGCCCTTGCGCTTCAAGTCTAACAGACGATGCCGCATCTTCTGAAAAACCCATTATTGTTTTTGGACTAGTCGATAATTCCGACTTTGCAAGGTCTTCTACACTTTCCGAAACGACTTTTGGTTTCAGCGTCATAGGTCCGAGCTGCGCGGTTACCGGACGGGTCATTGACTGGTAGATTCCAACACCGCCGGACCCGAGACTTAGCGACAAGTCCACGCTGTCACCAAGTTGATGTGCGGTGGCTTCATCCGCACCCAGCATCTTTGCGCCTTCGGTCACCGCCTGATCGGTCAGGGTCTCCTTGGGTTTTCCGGTCCAGAACTCTTTCAGTCCGCTCGATGCCACATCCGCTCCATGGACAAACAGGATTCCTCCGCCGATGGTGGTCGCCGGTTCCGGTGTCACGATTCCTGCCGCGCCGACAGCGGCTTCACCTGCACCACCCAGTACCTTCAGAATCCCCAGGCCTCTCTGCGTCAAGGCGTACTCCTGGTCGAGTGACTTGATACCTTGCCAAGCATTCGATGCAAATTCGCTGACCGACTCCGTTGACTCTGAAACAAACTGTTCAAGGGGGGACTTGGATGCCTTCAATCGTTCTTCGGTTGTCAGGCCACTACTGAGGGATTGCTCAGTCGTCAGAGACTGAGCTTCTGTATCGGTGGATTGCTGAGAATCGGCAACGCCAGGATCAGAGTGATTGCTGAATGAAGAGGCAGACGTCAGGCCTCCCGCTGAGGATTGGATTTCGGCCATCAGTACACTCCCTGTATCATGATTTCCGCATCACGTTAACAGCCGAAACCCGCCGGATAAATCAGGGATTGCCATAGCTAGGGAAACCCCCTACCAGGGTTATCACACAACCTGACCTGGCATAAAAAACCGTTTAATAACGGCTATTTTCCATGACCTCGTAGCCAAATTCCGGCTTCCATCCCCATGAGTAGTTTCGCAAATCGTAGACAGCCGCCTGCTCAGCCTCGGTTGCCGAGCGGGGACTGTAGCCACAACCGTAACTGGTACGTTCACGGCCGGTCAGGGTGGTGTAATGGGTTTTGACGATAACCATGTAGGCATGGGGCAGATCGGTGTTGGCCTGGGCATGCACATCCTGGCCTTTGACCCGGAATCCCTGGGCTAACAATCGCCCAGTCGCCTGGTCAATGGCTTGTGCCGCACTCAGCTGGGATGATGCGGCCCATTCGATTGCGAGTGAATCGCCCTGACGTTTGGCCACCACGCAGGCAGCGCCGGAGTGTGCCTGATCCATCAGCATCATGAGGAGGCTTGCGAGCACGAGGCGGACAATGGAGTTAATGAATTTCATATCGACATTCTCTGGTAGATGCACGCTCAGCTTCTCAGCGCTTCCAGGGACTCCCATCGCTCATAGGCCTGCTCAAGTTCCGCTTCCACCCGGCTTGATTCCTGTTGCAGGCTGGCAACCTGTTCTGCCTGATTGCGATACAGCTCCGGATCTCCGAGACGCTGCTGAAGCGCCTCGAGACTCTGTTCAAGGGTCTCGATGAGCTGTGGCAGAGCATCCAGTTCCCGCTGATCCTTGTAGCTGAGCTTGGCGGGTTTGCTCTTTGGTTTCTCCGCAACCGCCGCTTTGCTTTTGCTGGTGGTGTGCGCTTGATTGAGCGCCTGCTGACGTTTGCGACTGGCTTCCCAATCACTGTAGCCCCCCACATATTCCGCCACCCGGCCCTCCCCTTCGAACACCAGGCAACTGGTCACCGCGTTGTCGAGGAATTCCCGGTCATGGCTCACCAGCAGCAGCGTACCGTTGTAGTCCACCAGCAGTTCCTCCAACAGTTCCAGGGTTTCCACATCAAGATCGTTGGTGGGCTCGTCAAGCACTAGAACATTGGCCGGTTTGGTAAAAAGCTTGGCCAGTAGCAGTCGGTTGCGCTCACCTCCCGAGAGGGCCTTCACCGGGGCACGGGCCCGCTCCGGGGTGAACAGGAAATCCTGCAAATAGCCAATGATATGCTTGCTGCGACCGCCGACTTCCACCTTGTCACTGCCGCCTCCCACATTGTCCTGCACCGAGCGCTCTTCATCGAGCTGGCCGCGTAATTGATCAAAATAGGCAACCTGCAGATTGGTTCCGAGTTTGACCGTTCCGCTGTCGGGTTGCAGACGTCCCAGCAGCAGATTCAACAGTGTGGTCTTACCGGAGCCATTGGGGCCGATGATACCAACCCGGTCACCGCGCATGATGGTTGTGGACAAACCCCGAATGATGGGTTCCCCATCCCAGGCGTACTGAATGTTCTCAACCTCCACCACCAGCTTGCCTGAGCGTTCCCCGGTGGTCAGCTGCATCTGTGCCTTGCCGGTCTGATCGCGGCGCTGCAGGCGTTCCTCGCGCATCGCCTTGAGCGCCCGGACCCGTCCTTCGTTACGGGTGCGGCGGGCTTTGATTCCCTGGCGGATCCGGGTCTCCTCTTCCGCGAGTTTTTTATCGAACCGCTCGTTGGCCAGCGCCTCGGCGTTGAGTCGCTCTTCCTTGCGACGCAGAAAGTTCGCGTAGTCTCCGGGCCAATCGGTAAGGGATCCACGGTCCAGTTCCAGAATCCGTGTCGCTAGCCGGCGCAAGAAGGCCCGGTCGTGGGTAACGAACAGTATCGCTCCGGGGTAACCGAGCAGAAATTCCTCCATCCAGTCGATCGCCGAGATGTCGAGATGGTTGGTCGGTTCGTCAAGCAGCAGCAGATCGGGCTCCATAACCAGGGCCTGAGCCAGCAGCACACGCCGTTTCAGCCCACCGGAAAGCGCCCCGAATTCGGCATCCGCATCCAGACCCAGTCGGGATATGACCGTTTCAACCCGTTGCTCGAGCTTCCAGCCATCCGCAGCCTCCAACTCATGCTGGGCCTTGGCCAAACGCTCCAGCAGGGACTCATCCCCGCCCTCGGCCAGCTGATGGCTGATCTGGTGATAAGCCTTGAGTTTGTCCGCCAGATGCCCGATGCCATCAGCCACCACACCGAACACACTGCCACTCATGCCCACTGGAACCTCTTGGATCAGGCGCGCCAGACGCACCCCGCCAGCAACCACCCGTTCACCTTCATCTGCGTTCAGCTCACCCAGGATCACTTTCATGAGCGTCGACTTGCCAGCCCCGTTGCGACCCAGCAAACAGATCCGCTCACCCCGGTCGATGCTGAGGTTGACCCCATCCAATAGCGGCGCCTCACCAAAACTCAGGTGGATGTTGCGCAGGGTAATCAGCGGCATGGGGGTTCCTCAGCGGGATGAATGAAAGACTGTCAGCCTCCCATTCTCTCACAGAATCCGCACAGGGCTCATCAGGGTAATGGGCAAAATTCAGAGCTGATCGGTTTCCCAGGCAAGGAACAGGCGGCTGAGATGATGTGGCGCATGCTGATGGCGAACTTCATTTTCACCGTTTTGCAGACGCTCGCTGAGCTGCTGAATCCCCGCGATCAGTGGCAGCAGGCTCACCTGGTCTTGAGATTGGTCATTTCGATGCTGCAACGCAGTCATACGCCGACCGACCACTCCAACCAGCAATTTCACGACTTCCTTGAGGCGTAAGTGACGCATCACATCGTGTACCGGCATGTTGCGGATAAGTACGCACAGGGATCCGGCGTTGACCAGAGTCCGGTGACCGAAATCAACGAACCAATCCCTGCCATCGTGACGATCCATGATCTCCTGATCGAGACTTCCCACTTCCCCGGCATGGGAAATAAAGTGCCCGCCGGGCAGCATCCGTACAATGACTCTGAGGCCCAACCGCTCACACGTTTCAAGCATTCGCTCAGCCAAGGTCCGGACGTTGTCACAATCGTGCATCTCGTTGAAAAACCTGGCCATCTCCCCCAATTCAGCGGAAACGGCCAGGGACTCCTCCACCTCCTCCCTGAGCATGGCCTGGCAGTGTCTGGCATCTTCGAGATCGTGCCGGTTGTCCAACGCGATGCGGATTTTGAGCAGCAGATCCTCGGGCGTATAGGGTCGCTCCACATAATCGTCCGCACCGGCTTGATAGCCTTCTAGCCGGGCCCCCGGCTCCGCCTCGGAAGAGATGAAGATCACCGGAATCATCAGAGTTCTGGGATCGCCCTTGAGGGCACGACAGAACAGCCGTCCGTCATCACCGGGCGGATCGACGTCCAACAGAATCAGATTCGGATTTTCCCGGAGGATGTGCGCATAACCGGCATCCTCCCGACTCAACCAAGAGACCCGGTACTGACCCTGCAGCACATACTGCAGCTGTTCATGGCCGACCGACCGGTCATCAATGATCAGAATGTGTTCCGGTTTGATGCTTGATTTCCACTGGCTCAAGGACACCCCCTGTGTGATACGCCTGTTGCTGTTCTATAGTTTCATGGCGTAGCCGGGGTCGACTGATCGGTATGGGCATAGAGGACTACTGAACGTCTCATGGGTCATATCGAAAGTCGACTCTTGGAGTATTGTAAGATTATTCGACACTCAGCAATACCCCCCAATTTGAATATGTGTCATATGACACTGTCTTACTGGCTTATCGAAAAATTCGCTTCAACTTATCAATCTATCTGGTATTGTTGATGAATTGCAACATGGGGTTAAACTTTGGCCCCGCGGTCAGATCCGACAGGCAAGGGAACCAAACAACGTTCTCAGGTAGCGTCGAACTCTGGTGATCCATGCCGGATCCCTCCTCAGCAGCGGCACCTGACGCTGTCGAGGACGTTCAACGCCGTACCTGCGATGACCAGGAATATGATTGCGACCGCGAACAGAGTGTGACACGGGGCCTCCTCCGGTTCAGCCGGATCCGGTAATCCCGTGACCTCCGTAATCGAGAGTGGACCAACAACTGTTATGGTGAAGAACGTTTCTTTCAAGGAAGCCCGAGATGGTGTGGCGGACTGCCTGAAGTGCTCCTTGCGGGAATCCGTGCTGTTTTCCAAGCTCAAGGATGAAGATTTCGAACGCCTGCACGATCCCATCGACCAATACACCCTTCCTGTAAGATCGACCCTCTATCATGCCGGTGACCGTGGCGACCGGATGTATACTGTGCGGTCCGGCACCCTCAAGTTGGTGCAGTACCTGCCTGACGGCAGTCAGCGCATCGTTCGACTGATACGCACCAGCGACATCACCGGCCTGGAATGCCTGGTGGGTGACTCCTATCAGCACGACGCTGTAGTGCTTCAGGAGACCGAGGTCTGCGCCCTGCCGGTACGTGTCGTGGAAAATCTGAGCACAGAGAATCCCAACCTCTATCGGGAACTGCTCAATCGCTGGCATCGGGCCCTCAACGAGGCCGACGCCTGGCTCACCGAACTTTCGACCGGATCGGCCAAACAGCGGGTGGCGCGCCTGCTGCTTCGTCTGGTCAAAAACACCCAGGAAAGCCAATGCAGTCTGTTCGCCCGTGAGGACATGGGCGCCATGCTGGGCATTACTACGGAAACCGCCAGCCGGACCATTGCGGAATTCAAGCGTCAGAGCCTGCTGATCGAAACCACACCCAACCAGTTTTTGCTGGATATCCCAAACTTGCAGCGCCTCGCCGAGGATTGATCTTTTTCAATGCTTTGACCTCGCAGCGCGCTTAATCTCTCCCAAGAATCATTTATTTGCCCATCAAAACAATGATTATTTGGAGATGCACTTGCAACAGGTCGTCCAGGACATAAAGCTCCCCGTATATTCCCTCAAGATCGATATCGCAACCTGTCGATTCAAGACGGTCGAGGAGATTGTCGCCTATTTCGAACACGAGATTTCCCATCACAAGGCGGCGCACTACATCGCTACCTTCAATCACATGAAGCACACCTGTGAACTGCCGGAAGGTCAGATTGCGGAGGGCATAACCGCCGCCTACAATCTGGTTTTCTGCTTTGGCTTCACCCTGCAGACCCCGGAACAGTTGGCCATACGCCCGCGATCCATCGGTGTCTGCCAGATGGGTGACCAGATTGTGATCTCGTTTATCGAGGCCCCTATGCCCGTTGCCAATGCCTTGATGGAGCAATGGACCCAGTCACTGATTACCGAAACAGTCAACGCCTGACACGATACAGGCAGCCTCCCAATAAACACGACAGATCAATACCATGAAAATAGCCGTAACCAGCCAGAATTTCCGGACCATTACCGCCCACGCGGGCAAATCACGTCGCTTTCTCACTTACGAGACAAACGCCGAGGGGGAGTTGGTAGAACTCGCCCGAATCGATCTGCCGAAAGAGCTGTCGATTCATGAGTATAAAGGCGCGAACCATCCCTTGTTCGAGTTCGATATACTGGTGAGCGCCAGTGCCGGCCAGGGTTTTATCAATCGGTTGTCGCAGCATGGGGTACAGGTGATCTGTACCAGTGAAAACGACCCCCAGACCGCGGCCCAGGCTGTTGCCGAGGACAGACCCCTGCCCGCCCCTGAGGAATATACCCATCATCACCATGACCACAGCGCTCCGATCATGCCCACACTCTAAGGCGAAGCTCCGCTGACACAGTCAGTTGAGACAGGCGGGGCATTCACGACCCACCCTGTTAGCACCAGGCCAGGTTCAGGTGCAGCAGAACCCGTCCCAAACCCCAAGTTCACCGATTACATACTCATTTCAAGATCATCGATCACCTGGTCGATACCGGCCTGAGCGCAACCCTCATCCGTTTCACCCGCGGGTGCACCACTCACCCCGACACCCCCCAACAGTTGACCACCCGCCTGGATGGGCAACCCACCCGCGGACATAACCAGGCCGTCGAGCCGTCCAATCGGCGTGTTGGCCCGATCGCTGAGCGCCGAAGTCGGCGCATTGAAGTTGACTGCGGTGAACGCCTTCTGGCGACTGATCGATACAGTGATCGGAGCAGCAATGGTATCGCGCAATGCAACCTGCGTCGTACCATCTCGATCGACAACGGTGACACCGATCTGAATCCCCTGTTTACGGCAGGCCTGAATGGCCCCCTGGGCAATCTTCTCCGCGGTTTCCAGAGACAGCCGCTTCAACGATACGAAAGCCGGGGCATCTTCAGCCTGGAGGTTTGCCGATGCGGTCATCGCCGCCAGGGTCAAGGTCACGATGGTCAGCTTTATTTTCATTCTCATCCTCCTGAATCATCAGGTTTATCGGGTTATTATGGAATTGTCAGCAATATTGAGCGGCGCTCACGAGAGTCAGAATCCAAGGAGTCCGAACTGTTTCATCGGTAATGTTCCACAACGTATTGCTCCACCAATTCGATGAACTGGGTGGCGATATCATCTCCCTTGAGAGTCTGGCGTTTCTCACCGTCTACGTAGACCGGAGCAGAGGGTGTTTCGCCGGTACCCGGAAGACTGATTCCGATATTCGCATGCTTACTCTCTCCCGGGCCGTTCACGACACAACCCATGACCGCCACGGAGAGCGTCTCCACTCCAGAATAACGACCACACCACACCGGCATCCGTTCCCGTAGATGTGACTGAACCTGCTGGGCGAGCTGTTGGAACAGCGTGCTGGTGGTTCGCCCGCAGCCGGGACAGGCCACAACCATGGGCGCAAATGCACGAATCCCCATGGACTGCAGTAATTCCTGTGCCACCACCACCTCCTGGGTCCTGGCCCCGCCGGGCTCGGGCGTCAGGGAGATGCGGATGGTATCTCCAATCCCCTCTTGCAGGAGTATCGCCAAGGCCGCGCTGGATGCCACAATACCCTTGGAACCCATACCCGCTTCCGTCAAACCCAGATGCAGCGCATAGTCGCAGCGTTCAGCCAGAGACCGGTACACGGCCACCAGATCCTGCACACCGCTGAGTTTGCAGGAGAGTATGATCTGTTCCCGGGTCATGCCCAGTTCAACCGCGCGCTGTGCACTTTCCAATGCGGAGCGCACCATCACCTCACGGGTGATGCCATCGGCATCCAGCGGGTCGGCCGCACGGGCATTCTCATCCATGAAGCGGGCCACCAGACCCTTATCGAGACTGCCCCAGTTGACTCCGATGCGTACCGGTTTCGAATAGCGGCAGGCAGTCTCGATCATCTGCGCAAACTGGCTGTCGCGTTTTTCCCCACTGCCCACATTACCGGGGTTGATCCGGTACTTGGCCAATGCCAGTGCACATTCCGGAAAATCCTGCAGCAAACGGTGTCCATTGAAATGAAAATCGCCGATCAGGGGAACATTCACACCCATCTGCTCGAGCCGCTCGCGAATCCTCGGCACGGCCTGCGCCGCGGCCTCGTTATTCACAGTGATCCGCACCAGCTCAGAACCCGCCCGGGCGAGTTCCGCCACCTGCTGGCTGGTGGCCGCTACATCCGCAGTGTCCGTGTTGGTCATGGACTGGACGACGACGGGCGCGTCACCACCGATGGTAACCCCACCGACCTGTACCGGCCGGGTCGGATGTCTATTGATTAGCACGCTTTTCGTAACCTCGTATTGACCGTTTCTGCACGCAGCATACCAGAAAGCCTCACAGCGCATCCCCTCGGGTAAAACCCTGTATTACTCATGCTAATAATGGGGTAATCGGCCGTGTTGAGTTTGAATCCGTGGTTCACTCGGCTCAGGGTTTAAGTGCAATTCCGCCGGATCTGAAACAAAAAAGCCCCCCTGAACAACCAGGGGGGCTTACAGTATGAAGCCTGCAGCAATTGCTCAGATCACTTCAGTTTTCCGATACCGAGCATCTTGAGGATGTATTTTTCATAGATGGGTTCGGAAGTACCCTTTTTCATCTTGCGAATGAAGTACTTCTCGAACGCGATCTTCGCCATGTGCACCCACTTGCCCTTTTTGAACCAGGCTACGTTACGCGGCGGAATCTGCGGCAGCGCGACAAAAGCCGCGCCGGTATCGCCCATGTCGGCGAGACAGATGGCGTTCCAGGTGGCCAGGGTCGTACCTTCCTTGCCCGCCAGGTCGTCGGCGATATTGTGCACGATGGCGGTTACCATCGATTCGATCATATAGCCGGTTTTCGGTGCGCCGGTGGGCACTGCGGTCGCCTCCACCGGGGGAATCGCGATACACACGCCTGCGGCGTAGATGTTCGGATACTTGGGATTGCGCTGATGGTCATCGACGAAGACAAAGCCACGGGGATTACACAGACCTTCAACATTGGCCACCGCAGGCACGCCCTTGAAAGCAGGGAGCATCATGGAGTACTTGAACTCAAGTTCCTGTTCCTTGAGCTTGTGACCCGCATCGTCGTATTGCTCGATGAACATCTTGCCGGCCTCCACCTTGGTGACCTTGGCATTGGTGATCCAGTTGATGTGGTGATTGCGGAAATCGCTTTCCAGGAAACCTTTCGAATCACCCACGCCACCCAGGCCGAGGTGACCGATGTAGGGCTCGGAAGTGACGAAGGTCATGGGCACCCTGTCACGGATTTTACGCTTGCGCAGATCCGAATCCATGATGAACGAGAATTCGTACGCAGGACCGAAACAGCTGGCAAACGGCATCGCGCCGATGATCACATGACCGGGATCATCCAGCAGTTTGAGGTAGGACTGATAGGCCTTCTCGGCATGATCCACAGTGCAGATCGACTCGGTGTGTCCTTCAGGACCGGAACCTTCGACTTCCTCAAAGGCCAGGCGGGGACCGGTTGCGATGACCAGATAGTCATAATCGATGATGTCACCGCCATCGAGAGTGAGCTGGTTGGCTTCAGGATCGATCTTGTCGACGCGCTTGGCAATAAAATTGACGCCCTTGCGCTCGAGGTGAGGCCGAATATCAAAGGTGATGTGGGAACGATCACGCCAGCCAACGGCCAACCAGGGGTTGGAAGGAACGAACTGAAAATACTCCCGTTCATTGATCATGGTCACTTCATGTTCGCGACCCAGCTCCATGCGAAGCTCGTAAGCGCAGGGCATACCTCCGGTACCAGCCCCCAAAACTACTATGTGCGCCATATTGGTAGAACCTCCATCCTCTCCAGAATTTATAGGAACACGCGATCACCCGGAGAGCAGGTGACGCAGGTGTGGAAAACCGCCACAGTCTAGCTCCAAGCTACTGAAAATGAAATTAGTTTAAGTAAAGATGGATGCACTAATATACTGATATATCAGGGCTAAAGTTCAAACCAACCCGACACACAACCCTGCTCCGCCAAATGGCTGCGCTCGGCGAGCGCCGGCTGATGCTGTTGCAGCAGTGCCTCGACCCGCTTTGGTGAATTGTTTTTTTCACTGATGTGAGAGACTACAAGATGTCGCAATCGGGAAACCGGCAACTGATCCAACAGTTGCAGCGCCTGCTCATTGTTGAGATGCCCGTGGCGTCCCCCAACCCGGCTTTGCAGGGATTTCGGATAGGGCCCGTCTATCAGCATCTGTCGATCGTGATTGAACTCCAGCACCAGCCCGTCGCAACTCTGAAGCATCTCCACGATATGCGGGGTGACATGCCCGGTATCGGTCAACACCCCGAGACAGGCGCTTTGCCGGCGCAGGATGAACTGACAGGGCTCGCGGGCATCGTGGGGTACCGGATAGGGTGTCACCTGCAGATCCGCAACTGACCAGCTCCCCGCATGACAGTCGATCATGTGCAGCTCCGGCAACACGCCATAGGCATCGGCTCTGGCCGTGCCCGGAGTCATCCAGACCGGAATCCTGTACCTGCGGGCCATCGCTCCCACGCCGCGGATATGATCACTGTGTTCATGGGTGACCAGGATGGCCGAGAGGGTTTGAGGATCGACCTGCAACTGCTTCAGCCGGGACTCGGTCTCGCTGGCGGTAAATCCGCAATCCAGCAGGATTCTCACCTCAGCGGTTTCAACCAGCAGCGCGTTACCCCGGCTGCCACTGCCCAGGAAGACGAACCTCAAGGCCACCGATCAGAGAATCTGCTGATGAATCAGGCTCAAAATCTGTTCGGCCGCCTTGGCCAGAGCGGGCTCACCCTTGTCATCCCGGACTTCGACCAGGGTCTCCTCGTCACTCACTGAATTCAGCTTGACCTGGTACTGGGTATCCGTGGGTATCTCATCATCCTCATCCTCCCAGAATGCCAGCCGCGACAGGAAGCCTTCTTCTTTCTTCTGATCACTAGACAGCAACTTGTTGTACTTCACGTAGTAGATCCCCGATGAGCGATCCCGATCCTCGACCGCAAAACCGACCCGGTCAAGCGCCACACCCGTGAGCCGCCAGGCCCTGGCAAAGGCCTCGTTGATCCACAATTCGGAATCCGCACCCTTGAGTTCAAGCCGGGAGCGATCCTTGTGCTGATCCGCCACGGCCAGTGAGGCCTCCGCCCGCTCCTGGGCAACACCCAGATCCACCATCAGGCTGCGCAGCATGGCGGCCTCGATCCCCGGGTCATTGGGACGGGGTGTCCAGTAGGTGGTGTCCGCCTCGCCACTGACATCCTCTTTGAGCCGCTCTTCCAGGCCGCGATGGGTCAGGTAGAGCTCCGTGGTGTTCGGCTCCTGTCCCCGCTCAAGGCGCACCCGGAACTGGTCCCGGGTTGCCGAAGAGTAGATGCCACTCAAGGCCTTACGGAAAAATTCGGTGATCGGACCCTGCTTGATATCCGCACGACTCTCGAGCCAGTCGGTTTTCATCACCCCGATGGCCGGGTTTTGTTCAACCAGGAGCAGTCCGTTCTTGCGCCAGAAGTCGACCACCTTGGGCCAGACCTTTTCAGGCGGGGCCTGGATCACCAGCCAGCGCTGATCACCGTCCCGCTCAACCTGGATGTTTTCGAACTCTGGAAGCACCTCTTCGGCGACGATGCTGCCACCGGCACGCTTCTCCCGCTGACTGGCATACTCCTCGTAGGAGGCACTGCCGGCTCCGGGTATCGCCATCGCATCCTGTATGGTTGAACTGGTCAGATCCGGCGGGACTTCCAGATCGTCGACCGTCTCCTTCTGAGTGCGGTATTCCCGTTCGGAATCGGAAAAGTAACCACCATCCGAGCTGCATCCAAACAGCAGCAGAAGCAAAAACGGAATCGGCAGAAGAGAAAGAATCAGACGCATGGGTATAAATCAGCCAGTAATGAATATTGCCTATGACAAGCGATCGCCTGTCGAGTTTAACGGGAGCCTGAATTGAAGGAAGCCGCAATCAGCACAAGCGCTCACCAGGGGGCGTACATCGTGTCAATCCGAGGTGCTCACCCTGTCAGAGAACGCCGGCCTGACGCATGGCATCGCGAACGGCACCCTCCGAAGCGGATGTCAGCCAGGTCAGCGGGAGCCGGATGCCCTTTGGACTCAACCCAAGTTCCGACATGGCCCATTTGACCGGAATCGGACTGGACTCGACGAACAGTGCCCGATGCAGTCCCAGCAGACGGGCATCCAGTGATTGAGCCTCCTCCCGGTTACCCGCCAGTGCGGCCGCAACCATCTCATGCATCAGGCGTGGCGCCACATTGGCAGTCACCGAAATCACACCATGCCCCCCCTGCAGGAGAAACTCACAGCCAGTGGCATCGTCGCCACTGTAAAAATCGAAATCAGCGGGACATTCGGCACGCATCGTCTGCAGGCGGTCGAGCTTTCCGGTGGCCTCCTTGATGCCAACGATATTCGCCAACTGGGCCAACCGGACGACGGTTTCAGGCAACATGTCACAGGCGGTCCGCCCGGGCACATTGTAGAGTATCTGGGGGATATCGACCGCTTCGGCCACTGCTTTGTAGTGCAGATAAAGGCCTTCCTGAGTCGGTTTGTTGTAATAGGGGGTAACCAGCAGACAGGCGTCCGCCCCACCCGCCTTGGCGCATTCCGTCAGACTGATCGCCTCACGGGTGGAATTGGCACCAGTGCCCGCGATAACCGGGATACGCCCGCTGACATAATCCACCACCCGCTTGATCACATCGCAGTGTTCCGCTTCATCCAGGGTGGCGGATTCACCCGTGGTGCCCACCGCCACGATTGCGTCGGTGCCCTCCTGAATATGGAAGTCCACCAACTTTCGCAAGGCCGCATCATCCACGTCGCCCTGTTCGTTCATGGGTGTGATCAAAGCCACCATACTGCCGCGAAACATCGGTCTGTCCCCTGATTCCAGTTGATCCGCAATGGTATCCCGTGGCCCGTTTACCTGACAAGCCACCCGGGTGAATTGGTGCCACGAGACGACCGCCTGGTGCGTGGCCTGATGCAGAATCGGCACCCCGCTGCCGACTTGTCGAAAGTGCTCGGATTGTGTTTGATTACCTGTCGCCTGACCAGCTCAGCTGGTGGTACACTCTGATTCAGGTACTTTTCTGTTGGGTGCAAAGTCGTCATATGTCTACACCAAAGAACTATCTGGTCATATCCGCCCTGGGTGAGGATCATCCCGGCATCGTCAAGGCACTGTCGAAAAAAATCCTCGAGGAGGGCTGCAACATCACCGACAGCCGGATGACGGTACTGGGAGGCGAATTCGCAATCCTGTTACTGATAGAGGGGCCCTGGAACACCCTGGCGAAACTCGAGTCCGCGATCCCGGATCTGCAGGATGACCTTGGCCTGACCATCATCTGCAAACGCACCGAAGGACGCATTCCATCGAGCAATCAGCTGCCCTACCTGGTCGAGGTCGTATCCATGGACCATCCGGGGATTGTCAATCAGCTGGCGGAATTCTTTTCCAACCGTAGTATCAATATCGAGGACATGACCACCAGCAGCTATTCAGCAGCCCATACTGGAACCCCGATGTTCTCGGTCCATATGAGTGTCGGCATACCTGCCAATACCCAGATTGCCCTGCTCAGAGAGGAGTTCATGGATTATTGCGACTCCCTGAATCTGGATGCGATCATTGAACCCATCAAAGGCTGACACGCCACCCCATGTCGATACATCCATGGAAATATGCACGAAAGCTGGTGAGCAACCGGCCGCAGCATGATGACCTGCATGGGTCAACGTTCCACAGCCTTCCGCACCGCAGGCTCAAGCTCTGCCCGACAGGCTGACAAACGAGGAGGAATTCCAACATCATGACCCCAGTCGCCCCTGGCAAACCGGTCCCGGACATCGCACTCCCGGCCACCGGTGACAAGACGATAAAATTCAGTGACTTCAAGGGAAAACCCATCGTCCTTTACTTCTATCCCAAGGCCAGCACCCCCGGCTGTACTCAGGAAGGACTGGATTTCACCGCTGCAATCGCAAAATTCCGACGCCAGTCGGCGGTCATTCTGGGGGCTTCACGGGACAGCCTCAAAGCCCAGGAAAACTTCAAGGCAAAACAGGGTTTTCCTTTCGATCTGTTGTCTGACAAGGAGGAAACCCTGTGTCAGGCCTTCGACGTCATCAAAATGAAGTCCATGTACGGCAAACAGGTGCGCGGCATCGAACGCAGCACCTTTCTCATAGACGAGAAGGGGATACTTCGCCATGAGTGGCGTAAGGTCAAAGTCAAGGGACACGCTGAAGAGGTGCTGGAAGCCCTCAAGGCGATGCGCGCAGGAACGGCTTCCTGATCATCCTGACCCTGAACCATTCTCCTCGCCTGGCCCGGAAAATATTACGGGCGCAGACGATGTATCCGTCTGAAACCTGAGACTGCCCATGTCCGAAAATCAATCCTCCAAACCCCGGCTTTACGTACTCGACACCAATGTTCTGATGCACGACCCGACCGCTCTGTTCCGCTTCAAGGAGCATGACATCTATCTACCGATGGTCGTGCTAGAGGAATTGGACAAAGGCAAGAAAGGCATGTCAGAGGTGGCGCGCAACGTACGCCAGACCAGTCGCTTTCTCGACGAGCTGATGGGCCATATTGCGCAAAACGAAATCGGTCATGGCCTGCCGCTCAACACCCTGCAGATCAACGGCGGCACCGAGGCGATCAGCGGGCGACTGTTTTTCCAGACCAAACCGGTCACCCAGGAACTGCCTCAGGCCCTGCCGGGAAGCACTCCGGACAACAATATTCTGGCCACCGCTCTGTGTTTGCAGTCAGAACACCCGGAAAAACGCATCATCATCGTTTCCAAGGACATCAACCTGCGGATCAAGGCCAGCGTACTGGGGCTGCGCGCCGAGGACTACTCCAACGACCAGGTTCTTGAAGACGTCAACCTGCTCTACACAGGGATGAACGAGCTGGAAGCGGACTTCTGGGAACAGCACACCAAGGAACTCGAATCCTGGCAGGAAGAGGGGCATACCTTCTACCGCATCAGCGGCCCGGACACCCGTGACTGGTACCCCAGTCAATGCCTGTTTCTCAATGGGGACGAGGGTTTCCAGGCCATCGTGCGGGAGAAACAGGACAACGGCGCCATCATGGAACTGGCGGAAGACTACACCAACCCGAAACACGCTGTGTGGGGGATCACCGCACGCAATCCGGAACAGAACTTCGCCCTCAATCTGCTGCTCGACCCCGACCTCGACTTTGTCTCTCTGCTGGGCACCGCAGGCACGGGTAAAACCCTTCTGACCCTGGCTGCGGGACTGGTACAGACCCTCGATCAGAACCTTTACCGGGAGATCATCATGACCCGGGTAACGGTCCCGGTCGGCGAAGATATCGGCTTCCTGCCTGGTACCGAGGAGGAAAAGATGACTCCCTGGATGGGCGCGCTGATGGATAACCTGGAGGTGCTGACCCAGACCGAGGGCGGCGAATGGGGACGGGCGGCCACCGAAGACCTGTTGCGCAGCCGCATCCGCATCCACTCGCTGAATTTCATGCGCGGGCGCACCTTCCTGAACAAGTACATCATCCTGGACGAAGCGCAGAACCTGACTCCCAAGCAGATGAAGACCCTCATCACCCGGGCCGGGCCGGGGACCAAGATTGTGTGTCTGGGGAACGTGGCTCAGATCGACACCCCCTACCTGACCGAGACGACCTCGGGCCTGACTTACGCGGTGGATCGATTCAAGAACTGGCCGCATAGCGGGCACATCACCCTGCAGCGAGGGGAACGTTCGAGGCTGGCGGATTACGCCTCATCAAATCTCTGAATTGAGTCGGACGGACACGAACCGGATGGCGGACATGGCCATCCGGATCATCGAAAAGGATCAGGTGCTAATGAAAATGTCCCTTTTCGACGATCGACTTGAGTTCACTCACTGAACGACGATAAGCCTCTGCGGTCCGGTTGTAGCTGTCCACCAGGCCATTGGTGTCATTTTGCCGGCCTTTGAATTCGAGTTCCCGGGCCAGGATGGAAAGCTCCATGGCGCCCACATTGGCGCTGCTGGATTTGAGGGGATGAGCGGATTTCACCAGCCCGTCCATATCGCCGGACTTTACCGCGTCACGGATGCCATACATCAAATCCGGAGCGCTCTTCAAATAGCTCTCCAGAACCGATACGAAGTCATCCTCCATGATCTCGTACAGCTCCTCCAGGACATTGCGGTCAATGATACCGCTTACGGTCATGCTGGAATCTCCGACATTGAGAAAGGTTTCGCTGGTAAGTTCCACATCCGTTGACTGAGTCGTTTCGGGTTCGGTTTCAGAAAGACTAGCAGGGGAAGGCTCCTGAATCATCCCCTCCATGGGTAACCATTGGCGAAGCATATTCTCCAATTGAGCCGGTTTGACCGGTTTGGAGAGGTAGTCGTCCATGCCACAGGCCAGACAGCGCTCCCGATCCCCGGTCATGGCATTGGCGGTCATGGCAATGATCGGGGTACGTTGCAGCGCCTGCTTCTTTTCCCGCTCGCGTATCGCCTCGGTCGCCTCATAGCCATCCATGCGGGGCATCTGGCAATCCATCAAAACCACATCGAACTGTTCGCCACGCAATGCCTCGATCGCCTCCACACCGTCATTGGCGGTAACTGGAGACAGACCGCTCTTTTCCAGCATCTTCTTCACCACGGCCTGGTTGACCGGATTGTCCTCAACCACCAGAACTCGCCCCACAAGCCGGGTTCTATGTGCCGGGGTTTCGGCGAGCGGATGTTGCGGCTTCGATTCGTCGGCCGGTCGATCACCATGCTTGTCCTGCCAGTTGAGATGGTCATCGGGAAGACGCGGTATCGGGATCTCCTCCGGACTGGTATTGGCCACGGACATCTGCTCCACATCAAAGATCCGATGCAGACGCATCTTGATTTCCTTGACCGGTGCTGTGTCGCTGAAACAGTTGATACCAAACCGTTCCAGACCTTCGATACTGTCATGGGGCGTATTCAAGGCCAGCACCGGCACATCCCGCATATGCATGATCTCCCGCACCGACTCCACGACCTGAATCAGATTGACTGACGCCATCGAGGCATCCACCAGGATCAGTTCGTAACGCCAGCTTGCCCCCAGATTGGCCGAAGATTTGAGTTTGCTGAGTGCGTCGTACTGATCGCTGGACTGCTCCACGAGCATGCCCTGCTGCTTGAGGAGCCGCAGAATCTCCTGATAACCCGGTGTCTGGGCATCCGCCAGCAACAGGGTCCGGATATCCTGAAGATTGCGCCGCCCGGAAGGCATATCCGAGAGGGACTTGCGCATCGGCAGCAGAAACCAGAAATAGGAACCCTCTCCCGGCTGCGATTTGACCCCGATTTTACCCCCCATCAACTCAGTGAGACGCTTGCAGATCACCAGTCCCAGGCCGGTACCCCCATGCTTGCGGGTGGTGGAAGCGTCGGCCTGAGAGAAGGGTTCGAACAGCCGTGCGACCTGCTCCTGGGTCATGCCGATGCCGCTATCCCTGACTCCGAACATCAGTTCCACTTCGGTACGGGTACTCTGACGACGGGACAACTCCACCGTGACTTCACCATGTTCGGTGAATTTGACCGCATTACTGACCAGGTTGGTGAGAATCTGTCGCAGACGGATGGGATCGCCTCGCACCGTATGTGGCACATTGTTGTCGATCCGGTAGTGTAATTTGAGATGGCGCCGATCCGCGGCGTTCTTAATCAATGAAGTCACCTGTTCGATGATGCTCTTCAGGTTGACATCGATGAACTCCAGATCCAGCTTGCCGGCCTCGATTTTCGAGAAATCCAGGATATCGTTGATGATACTGAGCAGCACCTGGGATGAATTGAGCGCGGTGGTTACAAACTGCTTCTGTTCCTTGTCGAGGCGGGTATCCAGGAGCATTTCGAGAATCGGCAGGATGCCGTTGAGCGGGGTGCGTATCTCATGACTCATGGTGGCCAGGAATTCCGACTTGGCCAGATTGGCGCTCTCGGCCGCCTCCTTGGCCAGGAACAATTGCTGCTCCACGGATTGACGTTGATCGTTTTCCTGTACCAGGCGGCTGCGCAACTCGCTCAATTCCGTTTCCGAGGTGACCATGCGCTCATGCAGCAACACCCGGTTCGCCGCAATCAGTAAATAACCCTGCTGGTAGACCGTCATCCAGGCCGAGATGATGAGCAGCGCCAGGGCATAGGCAATCAGTCCGACCAGGAATTCCTCGCTCACACTGCCCTGTCCTCCGGACAGGGAGAGTACTACCAGCACCGCCGCCACAAGCACGAACAGAATGCTGAAAAAGGTATCCACCGTCAGCAACAGCGCAGACAGCAGAAACACCGTGCCAATCAGAACCAGGTCGATGACCAGGTAGTCGGTGAGCATTGGATTCCTCAGCAGGTGCACCAATGCCAAGGCCCAGAGTATGCCGAGTATCATTATCCCGGGGAGCATGGCATAGCGCCACATCTGCAGGCGCACCAGGTCACTCCGTTTCATGAACAGGGTGAGTATGATCTGGGCAAACAACGCCAGAGTGAACAATCCGCCCCAAACGAGACCCTGTGGATATTCCCAGATCTGGTTGAGGTAGAAGAAGATCAGACCGGCAATGAAATTCGCGATAATCAGGGTGGTGCCATTGGCATAGAGCAGGCGTACCCGCTCTTTTTTGATTTTCACCGCTTCTTCGTTGGGATCTGACATGCCAAATTCGAATTGAACAGGAGGAAGGACGTCTGTTATATCGACCCGACCATTCTCGTGCCGCGTCAATACTGATGTAAATTAGCACATTAGAGACATAACTGCCTCATTTACATAGTACCCGGGTTGAGTGGACCGAACTTACCGGCTTGCCTATCATTGAGATCACCCGGCACACCCGAATAAAGCGCCTCGGCTGAACCGAATTTCCATTCAACCTGATATATCACCCGACTGAACCAGGAGCCGTTTTGATTACCGATCCCTCTGCAACAGACCGCATCATGGGGCAATTCGACTTCCTGCAACAAGCGGATTTCAGCTTCCAGAGGCGTTTCTTTCAGTCAGTTTCCCTGATCAACCTTCCCGCGGCACAGCCGATTTGCCAGCAGGGCAGCCAGTGCAGTCATCTGGCGCTGGTGCTCTCCGGTCAGGCCCGGGTCTACAAGATCGGTGACAACGGCCGTGAGATCACCCTCTACCGCATCGGTCCGGGTGAGAGTTGCATTCTCACCGCATCCTGTATCGTCAATGGACAGCCGCTCCCTGCTTTTGCCGTAAGCGAGGAGCCGATCGAGGCGGTGTTGATCAATCCCGCTGATGTGGTGCGCTGGTCCGACGAGACTCCCGCCTGGCGTAAAT
This sequence comes from Candidatus Thiodiazotropha sp., assembly GCA_040507245.1. Taxonomy (GTDB): domain Bacteria; phylum Pseudomonadota; class Gammaproteobacteria; order Chromatiales; family Chromatiaceae; genus Thiodiazotropha. The sequence continues at coordinate 463 of JBEVVH010000042.1, read as the reverse complement.
ATCTTTTCAGTCTGGTCAGCAGCCGCCTGAGCGAGGTGATCGGAATCGTCGAGGAGATCGCCTTCCGGCGGGTAGACACCCGTTTGGCCAGCTACCTGGTGCAAAACACCGAGCCTGCCCGGGAACGGATCGAACAGACCCATCAGGCAATTGCCTCTGACCTGGGGACCTCCCGTGAGGTGGTCAGCCGGGTGCTCAAGGATCTGGAACAGCGGCGCCTGATCCTGATCCAGCGTGGGGCGATTCAAATCCTGGATCGCCCGAATCTGACCGCCTTGTCAAACCAGTGAGCAAGCGAGTCTTCGATCTCATGAAAGATTTTGGGACATCCAAGTCCACCAAAATCGATTCGATCTTTGACAGCCTATTAGTACCCCGGCCGTCCCGGTCACTGACACTACGCGATGACTTCGCAAGCTCGTCACCGCTCCGTTGTCAGCTCCCGAATGACTGGACGTCGCGT
>JBEVVH010000041.1:0-21370 GCA_040507245.1 Candidatus Thiodiazotropha sp. | reverse complement strand
GGCGCCTACGGCTCGTCGGGTTTCCAGTATCGCCTCGCGACTACCGGGGACTACCAGCCTTCGCTTCGCTTTCCCTGGCTGGCAGCGAGGGCCGTCACCCGGCCTTGAAGAGACTCAACGGATCATCCGGGTCGATACCCTCCATAAAGGGCAGTTTGCGGTCCTGGTGAGTCACCTGGTAGACCAGCCCGATCCAGTTGCCGATCACGCCTTCCGCAGTGTCATGCCAGGTATTGTCCAGGCTATCGATGACCAGAGATTCCGGAAACTCGGGCATTGCGGAACCCGCCGCAAGGGCCTGTTCCAGGCGCTCCCGGTACTCATCGAAGATCGCCTTGGTGGTGAGGCTGAAATAGTGGCTGGGAAAAGGCGGATAGTCACTGCGTTTGCCGGCGAAGTAGAGCATCACTTCACGCTTGTACTCTTTCAGCAGACTGATGGTGTCGTACTCCGGATGTCCCTGGAAATAGACCACCCTTAAGCCGTCCCGGCTGACCGCGAGATGCACTCCGGCCTCTTCGCTTTCCACCAGCACCCGCAGGCCCGCGCGATCGAACTGCTCCCGTGAAATCTGGTTGTAGCGGGAATGGGGCACATCGAAACGGGTGTTGACGTCGTTGACCAGTGGATGACTCAGATCCTTCACCCGATGACTGAACACCCCCCAAAGCTTATCCCCCATGGGTGTGCGCTTCTCCCCGTGATGGGACTGAACCACCGCATGGGTGGCCAGACAGGAACACAACACCGAGGTGACGTTCTCGTGCGCCCAGTCCACCACCTCGGTGAGGGGTTCCCAGAAGGGCTCGAGGGACAGATCCGGATGACTCACATTGGCGCCGGTGATGATCAGCGCGTCCAGTCCGTCCTTGCGGATCTGCTCGAAAGACTCGTAGTAGCGATCGATATGCGCCCGGGCCTTCTCACCCCGGGGCAGCTCATCCAGGGTGAAGGGGTGGATGAAGAACTGGGCAATCGGATTGGCCTCGCCCACCAGGCGGAAAAACTGCCGTTCGGTGGCCTCGATCGCGGCATCGGGCATCATGTTCAACAGCCCGACGTGCAGTTCACGGATGTACTGGTGAGCGGCGCGATCCGGGCTGAGGATGTTCTGACCCTCCTCCTTGAGGCGCGAGAAGGTCGGTAAGTTGTTATGGGCTACCAGTGGCATGTCATGACTCCCGCTCGATCACCTGTTCCAGAAGTTGAAGAAAGTCGGATTCGCTTTGCACCCGGGCAAGTTCCTGGGTGGTCACGGTGTATCCGTACTCGGCCGCAATCGCCTCATAGCGGGGAATACGGGCCCGGAACAGACGCGGAAACACCCACCGGGTAAAGTCGTAGGGATCCACCAGGGAGACATAGCTCAGCCCCTTGAGAGCCATATATTCCGCAAGTTGCTCATCCAGAAACGCTTCCCGGTAGTACAGGGGTTTGGGGTGGGATACCGAACGGGCAATCAGCGAGGCCTCGTCCTCCTCGCTGGCCCGGATATACAGAATCAGGGAATGTTCGGCCAGAAAATCCAGCACGCCCGGCTCATCGAGTTCGCACAGACTGCCGCCCACATCATTGATGAAATGGGAATAGCCATAGATGAGCTTTGCCTTGTGGATGAAACTCGGCACATCGAACATCGCCGCGATTTCCGCCTGCCGATGCAACGCCTGGCGGCGCTTGAACTCCGTCAGGGGCAGCCCGCCCTGTTCCGGGTTGCCGAGCATACCAAGGAAAGTCGAGACCGGGTTCAGGTTATGAAAGGTGACATTGCTGCGGATGAATATGGAGTCGGAACGCAACAGGTCACGCAACAGCGGCACCCGCATCGCCTGTTCCTTGATGGTATCGAGAATCGCCTCATCCAGGTAGCGGGTTCCGATGCGATAGTCGCCGGAGTAGTGGAACCAGTCGCTCGAGCGCAGCAGGTTCGACAGACGCGTCTTGCCCACCCCGGACATACCCATCAGGGTGACGCATTTGCGGTCCCAGTTTCGAAATTCATCCACGGTCAGCTTCACAGAGGACTCCCCAGCGATTCATAAATGGGCGCTAATTCTACGGGCAGAGCCGCGCCGAGAAAAGCCGGACTCCAGGGGCACCCTGTTCGGGCAGATCCTGCTGTGCCGCACTGGCAGACCGGAACCCGGCACATCCCTGCCCCGGACACTACAACATCCCATACCCGCTTGCTATGATTGAGTCAGTTATCACAACGCATCAATCGCCACTTACGGATGAATATCAAAGACCTTTTCGTTGTACTCGTGGAACCCTCCCTGACGCAACGTCATATCATCGAGCAGCAGCTGGGCGCTTTGGGCATCGAGCACATCGAAACCTACACCACCGGTGAGGATACCCTCAAAGCCCTTCCCCAGAGCAAACCCGACGTGGTGATCAGCAGCCTCTACCTGCCGGATATGACCGGCACCGATCTATTGTATCAGATGCACAATGTGGAGCGTCTCCTGGACTGCGCGTTCATGCTCATTTCCAGCGAAACCAGCCTGACCTATCTGGACCCGATCCGTCAGGCGGGTGCGGTGGCCATACTGCCCAAGCCGTTCGACAGGGACGACCTGCAGGTCGCACTGAGCGCAACCCTGGATTTCATCGAAGCACCCAATCTTGCGTTGCAAAACGTAGATACCGAGACCCTGCAGATTCTCATTGTGGATGACAGCCTGATGTCGCGTAACCAGGTGCGCCGTCTGGTCGAATCAATGGGCATTGAAAACATCACCGAGGCCAGCAATGGGGCGGAAGCTGCCCAACTGATCAATGAACACTTTTTCGACCTGGTCATCTCTGACTACAACATGCCGGAAATGGATGGCAAGGAGCTGGTCGATTTCATTCGCCAGAAGAGTGCCCAGCCCGGTATGCCGATACTCATGATTACCAACGAATCCAACGAGAGCCGTCTCGCCGCAGTGCAGAAATCCGGGGTTTCCGCCATCTGTGACAAGCCGTTCACCTCGGACACCGTCCGCCAGATGATGCAAAAACTGCTCGACCAGAATGCATGAACAATCCCCGAAAATCAATCAAACACCGCTCAATAACCGATTGTTATTCCTTAATTTTCAGTCTTTTCCACCGCATATCGGATATTTTGCCCAGTGACTCTTGCGCCGGTCGCACGGGCGTATAAAATCGGATATCATCTCAAGGAACTAAAGTCGCCCGAACCCAGGTTCGGACGAGGTTCGGATAACAAGGACGAAAGCACCAATAATTGTCAGCGTTCGATTTCGCGACCCCCGGGCTTGTGGTCAATTATTCGATCAGGCTGCCGCTACTGTCGAAGATGGATCCATGGATCACCGATGAGTCAGAATTCACAAGCGGGGTGTATGACAATGTTTCGCATCAGGGCAATGTGCACAGGCGACGACGATGCAGCGCCAGACGCCATCGCAAACCCGGAGGAAAGAATTTCGACCGCCTCCAATTCCAATCCTGACTTTCTGGCGATGAGTATGATCCGGACATTATTTCCATCCCAGAGCTTAGTGAAGTAGTTGTACCATGCCTCATGTACTCATCATCGATGATCAGTCGATCACCCGGATGATTCTCCAGGCGCTGGTGGGCTCCATTGACAGTGATGTCTCGTCAACCTGTTTTGCCGATCCCATCGAGGCGCTGGAATGGGCAAAGTCTCATGAGATCGATCTCGTGATCACCGATTACAAGATGCCGCGCATGGACGGTATCAAGTTCATCAAGTGGCTGAGACGCATCCCCAGCTGTAACGATGTACCGGTGATGATCGTCACCTGCGTTGAGGATCAGTGGATCCGCTACATGGCGCTGGAATCCGGCGCCAACGATTTCATCACCAAACCGATCGATCACACCGAGTGCCAGGCCCGCTGCCACAACATGCTGACCATGAGTCAGCAACGCAAGATGATCAAGGACCGTGCGCTGTTGCTGGAACAGGAGATCCGCAGGACCACCCAGGAGTTGCATGACCGGGAACAGGAAACCCTCATGCGACTCGCAAAGGCCGGGGAATACCGGGACGAGGACACCGGCAATCACATCATCCGCATCTCCCGCTACTCCCGCCTGATCGCCCGGGGTATGGGACTACCTCAGGATCAGTGCGATTTGATTGCCCAGTCAGCCCCGATGTATGATATCGGCAAGATCGGCATCCCCGATTCCATCCTCCTGAAACCCGGTCGGTTGACCGAGGAAGAGTTCGAGGTGATGAAAAGCCACACCCAGCTGGGGTATGAAATTCTTAAAAACAGCTCCTCCAAGTACATCCAGACCGGTGCGGTGATTGCCTTGAATCACCATGAGCGCTTCAACGGTGAAGGCTATCCGAACAGACTGTCGGGTACGGATATTCCCCTCGAGGCACGCATTGTCGCGATTGCGGATGTCTTCGATGCCCTGGTCAGTGACCGGCCGTATAAACGGAGCTGGCCTTTCGAGAAGGGCGTTGACTACATCAGTCAGCAAAAAGGACTGCATTTTGATCCTCAATGCGCCGATGCTTTTCTCGATGAGCTTCAGGAGGTCGAGGCCATCCATCAGGCACTTTGCTGTGAACACGAGGGAACGAACGCTTGAATCAGAAACCCGCAGAGCGCATACCCGCTGTTCCCCAGACGGACCCGCACGATCGTTACTATCTTCGACTCAGTTTCGTGGTCAGTTGTGTAACACTGCTTGGATTGCTGTTGGCCCATATCTGGCCGATCCGGCATGTCGATGGGATAGGTATCCTGGTGCTGGCCCTGGCCTATACCTCGATCCGATTCATCCAGTTTCTCTCCAACCGCCAGGCGGGCTCCAAGGTTCTGCGCTGCACCACACTGATATTCGACCAGGTATTCCTCGGGCTGGCATTACTCGCAGGGGGCCCCGATCTTCTGCTCGCTCCACTTAGTCTGCTGTTGATCCTTGGCGCCCGTTCCTATGGCATACGGCAGACCTGGCTGGCCGCTGTCAGCTCGCTGAGCATGCGTCTGGTTGCGATTCTCCTGAGTCAATCACTCACCCTGGACAGTATGCAATTGCTGGTGATGGGACTGACCCTAATACTCCCCTTGATCTTCAGCCTGAAGAACACTGATTCCGCAGCCTCACACAATGACGATGCCAGCCCGCCGGTACAACAGGCGATTGCGCAACCCGAGCCTGCCAGCGCCGCCCCTGTGGAAAAGGGAAAGGCCTTCAAGGATGCCCCCTCGCCGCGTATCAGTCGCAGATTTCTGATCCTCTCCAACAGTCAGAACAACATTGAACTGCTTTCCCGGCAGCTCTCCGAATGGGGACACGAATCCACAACCTGCGGTAACAGCCTGCAAGCCTTCAAACATATGCTGTCACGTCGTCAGGGAGAGGTATTCGCGCCCTATTCATGTCTTCTGGTGGATGGTGAGAGCCTGGATATCGAGCCGCTCTCCCTGGCACGTCTGATCAATGATGAGCCCCGGCTCAAGAACCTGCGACTGATCTGTATCCAACCCTCGTTCTATAACGACAAGTATGTCCAGCGATTGTTGCGCGCCGGCTATCACACCCTGCTCGTATCACCCTGGGCCAAGGAACAATTGTTCAGCATCATCAGCTATGAGGCGGATCAGCAACCCCTGGCAGCCGACGTGGTGAGTCTGAGCAGACACCGGAACATCAAACAGGCCTACACACGGCAGAAGCAGTTGCTGATCGCCGACGCCCCGTCAGAAGAGCGAAACCTTCTCGCCAGCGCCCTGAGCCAGGCGGGCTACAGCGTGCGTACCGTGGAAAAAGGCGATCAGGTACTGGACACCCTCGAGGAGCACTTTTTCGACCTGGCGATCGTCAATACCGAACTGCCGGTCATGAGCGGTGTTCAGGTGGTAAAACTGCATCGCTTCACCACCCCGTACAAACATTGGGTCCCGTTTATCTTTCTGCATGACCAGAACGATCCGGAGATTCTCAACCAGTGCCAAAGCATCGGGGTGGATATCTGCCTGTTCAAGCCCGTTTCACCTCATGAAGCCCTGCTCTCCATTTTGGCTGCATTAGACAAGGGGGATCTGCAGAATCTCACCTACGTGTACCGCAATACCGACCCCATCCAGTTCAAAAATAACCGTATCCAGGACGCCATGCTGCTGGATCACATGACCCTGCTGCGTCTTGAAAAACTGGAGACCGGAATCAGCTTCATCGACGAACTGTTCCGCATATTCGAGACGGAGGGCCGCGGCATCCTGGACCGCATGGAACAGGCCGTTGCACAGCAACATCTGGGGCAGTTTCTCGATCAGGCGCAAACCCTGCTCGACAGTGCAGGTCAGCTGGGTGCCGTGGTGTTATACGAATTGAGCCAGCAGGCCTCGAAAATGTCCGCCCGGGAATTCGAGTACAAAGGTTCTGACCTCCTCAGTGAAATCGAGCAGACCTTCAACCTCACCCTGCAGGCCTATCACTACTACCTCTCCCAACGCACCGCGGCATTGCATTCCGAACCGATCGAACCCGCAACCTGAAATGCGAAACAACCGCTATGGTCGATCAGACCGCAGTGATTTTCAGATACCGGTCCAGTGCCTGACAGGTCATGTTGTAGTTCGAGGCAACCTTGGTCAGCAGTTTCCTGCCCAGCTCTACGAAGTCTCCCTCCTCGACCCTGGAGGCTGCTGAAGACGCGGCCATCAGCGCATTAGCGCCAATCCCCGACGCGTTATCCGCCAGCAGGTGGGCGCTGTCGCGGAACTGCCGCGAATTTCCGGACTCCAGGGATTCACGCATCGATACCAACAGGGTTTCACTGTCACGCAGAAAACTGTTGATGAGATTATGCAAAAAGCCCGGATCACGACTCAGCCCCTCCAGTCCCCTGAGGGTCTCCCGGTCGAGTACCCGGCTGTTCTTCTCGATACTCGCGGAACGGGTGGGTTCATCGATCAGGGTATCGGTATCGATGCCCGGTATGTCGCCGCCCAGTAGCTTGTTCACTTCATCGAGCAGATGTGCTGAACGCACCGGTTTGGTGAGGTAGGCGTTGACACCTGCGGCCTCACACTGACGCACCGCCTCTGCCGTGGCATTCGCGGTGAGAATCATGAAGGGTATGGAATCTTGGCCCATCAGCGTTTCACGATGGGTTCGGATCACCTCGACACCGCCGACATCCGGCATGTGCAGGTCGAGTATCGCAAGATCGAACTGCCGGTTCTCCAGCGCTTTGAGGGCCTGTGTGCCATCATCCACCACCGTCACATCGTGACCCTGCAGCTCGAGAATCTTCTTCACCACCTTCTGGTTGATACGGTTGTCCTCGGCCAGCAATATGCGAGCCCTGCCTCCAGAGGTCTGATCCGCGGAACGGAAAATCCTGGGTGGTTTTTGGAACGATTCTTCGTTTCCGCCCTTCAGGGCGTACTGCAGGACATGCCGGATCTTCTCCTTGGTTACCGGGTAGGTGACCACTGCATTGAACCCCGCCAGGCACAGCTCCTGTTCCCGTTCACGACTGGGCGCATGGTGCGTTACACACACCAGGCCCAGATTGTCGAGGCTTTTTTCGGCACGGATGACCTGTAACAACTCATCGCCGGAAATCACATCCTGGGTTTCATCGACAATCGCGATGTCATAGGCCTGCCCCATCTTGGCGCTGTTGAGCAACTCCAGAAAACCGTCGCCAACCGTGTTGCACACCATGATATCCACGGGCCATTCCTGCAGTGCATCCAGCACCTCCTGCCGCTCCGACAACAGATCCGCAAACAGCAGTACCCGGGCATCCATCAGGTGCTGCTCATTCAGCGACAGATCCCCGGGCGGCGCGGGAATCTGAAACCAGAACCGACTGCCTTCACCGACCCGACTCTCCACGCCGATGGCTCCGTCCATAAGCTCGACCAGCTGTTTGGTGATAGTAGTCCCCAAGCCGCTGCCTCCGTACTGTCGGGTTGTGGAGTCGTCAACCTGTTTGAAGCGTTCGAAGATCAGGTCCAATTGACTCTCAGGGATGCCGACCCCGGTGTCGATGACTTCGAAAAGCAGCCTACGGGTATCGTCGGGGTCCAACTCATTACGATACGGTGTAACCTTGAGCATCACGCTGCCGGTTTCGGTGAACTTGATGGCGTTATTCAGCAGGTTGATCAGAATCTGCCGTAAGGTGCGAACCACCGGCGAAACATCCAGATCGATCCAGCTGCGCAACTCCAGGGACTTGGCGTCCGCGGCGGGTTTCATCATCGATACCACCAGGTTCACCAGCTCGGAGATATCCTGATCGGTAAGTTTGACCTCCACCTTGCCGGCTTCGATTTTAGAAAAGTCGAGCACCCCTTCGATGAGATTCAACAGGGTCTCGGCAGATGCCTGGATGGAGGACATGATCTCCCGTTGCTCCACCCCCATGGGAGTGCCCGCCAACAGATCGGTCATACCCACCACTCCATTGAGTGGGGTGCGGATCTCATGACTCATATTGGCGAGGAAGCGGCTCTTGGCCTGATTGGAGGCTTCGCTGAGCTGCTTTTCCACTTCGATTCGTCGCAACAGCATGGCCACATACAGGGTGGTGCCCAACAATCCCACCAGCAGTCCCACACTGAGAATCGGCTGGTTGCGCCAGAAATCGTTCGACACGATGACGATGGTAAAGCCCAGGGTACTCAGGGTACTGGCCAGATAGAGCAGCGAGATACCGAAACGCAGTCCATTGCCCAGACTGAGCCACAGGAAGATGACATAGAGCATGGAGGTGCGTTCATCGCCGACCCACATTGAAAAGGCGATAACCGCCACGTCGCACACCATGGTGTACACACAGCGCCCCGGATAACCGATCGGTTTCCAGGCAATGATCAGCATCACGGCCACGGCAAAGGCCATGTATCCCAACGCGACACCAAACAGGATGCCCATGATCCTGTCGTCGAGTACGAAGAAATACATGTATCCCGAATAGAAGCTCAGGACGATGGTCAGGCCGAACCGGACCACCGCCTGTTCCCCCTCCCGGTCAGGTGTCAACTTGAGTCGCGAGACAAATCTTATCCATGATTTCTTCAGCATCTTTGTCTGATTCCGGGATTCGCGATCCTCGATCACATTCGCGGTGAAATGATTAACCTTGATGATTGCAGAATTCGTCCATCATTGCCCTTCTGACGAAACGTAGAAACATCGCCACATCCATAAAATAGCAGTGCGCCACGAATTCGTACCGCACAGGATTACTCTACGCGAAACCACAAGGGTTTGGACAGTGTTTGTGGGAATGTAAAGTGCAGACTGGTTCCATTTTGAGCCCCCCCTCCACGCCCCTGGCAGAGCCTTGAGTAGGCTGCTTTCCAGGCACTCACGCCTTCCGGGGTTTGGCCCTGTGGGTGGCTTCAGCCTGCAGCGGATCATCCGGCCAGTAGTGCTTGGGATAGCGACCTTTCAACTCTTTTTTCACCTCCGAGTAGGTGCGATCCCAGAAACCGGCCAGATCCTGGGTGATCTGGATCGGCCGTTGGGCCGGTGACAGAAGATGCAGCATTACCGCCACCCGTCCCCGGCAGATGCGCGGGGTCTGCGCGAGTCCGAACATTTCCTGGAGGCGCACCGCCAGCACGGGGGGAGTGTCCGGTTCATAGGACAGAGGGACGCGGGAGCCACTGGGAACCTGCAGATGACTGGGCGCGAGTTGCTCCAGGTGCTGAGTCTGATTCCAGTCCAGACGGGCCTGCAGGATCCCCATCAGGTTGAGCCTCTGCAACTGATCCCGGTTGTGCACCCCCTCCAGCCAGGGTCCCAGCCAGTCATCCAGGTGCTGCTCCAGCCACTCGTTGGACAGGTCCGGCCAGTCGGCTTCGATCTTCTGCCGCCCCAGCCAGCAGACCCGGTTCTGCCACTGACGGACCTTCGGATTCCAGGGCAACGCGTCCAGTCCCATGCTGCGAATACCCTGCAACAGTGCGGCACGAACCGCTTCCGGCGCAGCCTTTGGCATCGGCGTCCGGGAAAGTATCAAAGCACCCAGGCATTCCTCACGGTAGCTCACGACCCGCTGCGCCTGATCATCCCAACGGGTCCACTGTGCCGCCTCGATCTGCAGATCCGGCAATGAGCGCAGTTCCGACTCACCCAGGCTGGCGGCCAGACGGGCCCAGGACTCGGTCTGACCTGCCTCGAGATGGGGGATCACGAGATAGTGATCATTGGCAAGGGGATCGTTTTCCGCAAGCCGGACGGCACGCCCGCTGGTCAGCCGGTAACGGGCGTGCCCGGTACGCTGTGCGATACGGTCCGGGAAGGCCAGGGCCAGCATTGCGCCGATGCTGAGAACGTCCGGCTCGGCGAATTCTGAACGGCTGCGCAAGCGCCGGACCCAGTCCCGACTGAGCAGGTCCACCTGACGACAGGCTGCTTTGTTGAGCCCCTCGGTTTTACCCTGCTCGCGCCAGTTGGCGAGCAACCGCAGACGCAGACCCAGATCACAGCCAGGTCCGTCCCCGGCCTGGCGCAGCAGGATGTCCCGTTCACTCAGCAGCGCGGCCAGGTCGCAGGCCTGGACATGGGCATCCGCCGGCGCACGCAACAGCAGATGCGCCAGACGGGGATGCACGGGCAAGCGGGTCATCTCCCGGCCCATGGGAGTCAGCCGGTGTGCAGGGTCGATCGCTCCGAGTAGTTGCAACAGATCCATGGCCTGGTTGTATGCGGCTTGAGGCGGCGGATCGAGCCAGCGCAGACCGGTGGGATCCGGAAGTCCCCAGGCACACAGCTGCAACGCCAGGGGCGCTAGGTCCGCCTGCAGGATTTCCGCCGGATGGTGCGCCACGAGCCGGGTATGTCGGGCCTCACCGGGAAGCCGGTAACAGGCCCCCGGACCCAGGCGGCCGGCCCGACCGGCACGCTGATCAGCGGCCGCCCGGGAGACCGGAACCGTCTCCAGGCGGGTCACGCCCAGGCCAGGAATGAAGCGGGGCTGACGCGACCAGCCGCTGTCGACCACGCATTGCACCCCTTCGATGGTGAGACTGGTCTCGGCAATCGAGGTGGTGAGCACGATTCGTCGGCGTCCCCCGGGATCCGGCTGAATCGCCCGTTCCTGCTCCGCCGCTGGCAGATCCCCGTACAGTGGACAGATCAAGGGGCTGTCCTGCGTACCCTGCCAACGGCTGCTCAGGCCACGCTCCACGCCGCGAATCTCCGCCACACCGGGCAGAAACACCAGCAGGTCACCGGATTCCCCGGACCAGGCCTGGCTGACCGCGGCGATCACCTGCTCGACGATACGCTTGCGGTCGGGTTCCCAGCCCAGATAGTGGAGGCTGATGGGATACTGCCTGCCCTCGGCTTCGACCAGCGGTGCGTCCTGGAGGAACTCGCAGACCCGCTGCTGATCAAGGGTCGCGGACATCACCAACAGGCGCAGATCCTCACGCAATCCCTGCTGTGCATCCAGGCAAAGCGCCAGGGCCAGATCGCTGTGCAGATTGCGTTCGTGAAATTCATCAAAGATCACCAGGCCGATCCCCGGCAACTCCGGATCGGATTGCAGGCGCTGGGTCAGTATGCCCTCGGTGATCACCTCGATGCGGGTCGCATGCGAGACTTTGCGTTCCAGACGAATGCTGTAGCCCACCCGTTCACCGGGGGACTCGCCCAGGCAGGATGCCATGTACCGGGCGGCACTCCTGGCCGCCAGTCGGCGGGGTTCGAGGATCAGGATCGACTGGCCTTCCAGCCAGGGTGCGGAAAGCAGTTCCAAGGGAACCTGGGTGGTCTTGCCCGACCCCGGGGGCGCACTCAGCACCACCCGACGATGCTGCTCGAGGGCGCTGAGAAGCCGGGGTATGACCTGCTTGACCGGTAGCTCGGGCACTCAGTCCCGGGACGCCGGCAGGGCCTGTAGTTCCCGATCGCAGCGGATATGCCGATCGAACTCCAGATCCGCGGCAAAATCCTGGGAGACGATCCAGATCTGGTTGAGTTCCTCGCTCAGGGTCGGAAGCACCGCGAGGGCGTTGCGGGTGCGCTTCTCATCGAAGAAGGCGAAGGGCTCATCCAGAAACAGGAACTGACTGCCCTGCACCGCCCGGTCCACGAGTTCCTGGGACAGGGCCAGCCGCACCGCGAGCATGATCTGACGCTGGGTACCGCTGGAGATCTCCTCCAGATCCATGAAATCCCGCTTTTCGCTGGAGAAGGCACGCACCGTAAGATCATCCTCGATCTGCAGGTGCTCGTAGCGCTGTTCGGTGAACAGGGGCAGCGTCTTACCCACCAGACCGCGCAGTTTGCGGTTGAACTGATGGGAGATCTCCCGGGTGGTGCCCTGGATCAGTTCATCGGCGACCCGGCACACATCGAGGTGATTCTGCAGATCGGCAACCTTCTGCTTGAGCTCATTCAGAATGTCCCGAAGTTGAGCGGCCTTATCGAGACGCCCCTGCTCCAGAGCAATCGCCTGGTCAAGCTGACCCAGCTGGGTTCTCTGCTCCTCCAGGCGGGCTTCAAGTTCGGAAATCTCCCCGGCGATCCCGTCCCGCACCTCGGCGAGGGAGACCTGCCAGTCGATGATGCGCGCGCTGAAACGGCTGCGGGCGGCCCGGTCAACGACGGGGCTGGCGGGCTCCTCTGCCGTCTCCGGCTGGGTTGCGTCTTGATCCGCCGCTATCGGCGGTTCGGACGCTTCCTGGGTGGAAGCTTCCTGAGCCGGTAACTCGTCCAGTTGGTTGATGGCAGATGCCAGTGCCTGAGCCACCGCATTGAAGTCGAGCACTGAACGCCCCAGGGAGGCGCGCCGAGCTGCGAAGATCAGCATCAGCAGTGCAAAACCGCCTGCGGCGTAGAGCAGGTAAGGCAGCATTTCCGGATTCCACGCAGGAAATGCGGCCAGTTGGTTGGACAGCTGAACAGACAGGTCATGTTCGGGCATTCTTGCCAGCAGATACCAGGCCACCCCAGTGGCCAGCGCCAGCAACAGGCAGAGCCACAGAAAAAACCCGCTGCGTCCCCGGGAGGAGCGTGCCTGCTCCCGTCTGGGGAGTGCATCCTGGTAGGCCATGGAGGCATTGTCGAGTTCGTCGATCAGCGCCTGGGTATCCTGCTTGACCTGCAATCCTTCGCTGCGCAGCCGTTCCAGATCCGGCATCAGCACCGGGTCGATGTCCAGTTCATCGATCTGTCCCTGAATGTTAGCCAGTTCGGCCTGGCGCTGTTCGATCTCGTTCAGGGCATCATCCCGATCCTCCTGGCAGGCGGAATCGCAATACTCCAGGGTTACCAAACCCGCCATGGTCTTCACCGCGTAGCTGTGGGGATGCGGTGTGGTGATCTCCCGCTGCGCGAGGTAGAAGGATTCCACGAACTCCTCATATTCGAAACCGATCAGCTCATAGACCTTGTCGGCCACCGCTTCGACACCGCGGACCACCGAGGCCTCGTCATCGGAGCCCAGGAGCGCCAGACGGGCGCTGTGGTTGCCGGCATCGTCGAGGAAGCGTTCCAGTTGATAACGCGCCCCCCCGCGGTCAGAAAACTCAAGTTCGGCGGAGCAGTGGGTCTCGCCCCAGCGGATCACCTTGGTCAGTTCATCCAGACCCAGGGAGAAGGTGCGTCCGAAGAGGGCAAAACAGACGGTTTCACCGATCGAGCTCTTGCCCGATTCGTTGGGCCCGGAGATCGCGATGAGTCCCTTCTCCGGCAGGTCGAGCAGATCCAGATGGCTGTACTTGAGGACATTTTGCGCTTTGATGGCGTGAATGATCATGTCCAGCCCTCATCTGCCAGTACCCGAAGTTTCGCCAACACCATCTGCATGGCCTGATCGAACTGGGCTTCATCGAAGGGCTCACCCGAGTTTTTACGACGTTCGCGCTCGGCGGCACAGTAGTTGAGAAACTCCTCACTGGAGGGACCCTGCGCGGCGTACTCGGACTGCAAGGCGTGATCGGCTGAAGACATGCGGTTCTCCCCTGTTTTTGCTTTTTACCGCTCCATACACGTGTGTTTCACGGGAACTTCCGATCCGGTTGCGGATGACCCTGATTCGTGCACAGGCTAGCGCCCTGGTGCGGTGAAACACTCGCACCAGTATAGGGAGTAATCATCGATTGGTCACCCTCGCGAGCGTCCGCTCAGAGCGGCTGTCCCTGCGGGTTGCCAATGACCAGGCGGGCTCGGGAACCCAGGGCCTGGCGGATCTCCTGGATCGAGGGAGGAGTGGCGTCCCACATGTAGTCGAAGGCCCCCCGGCAGCTCAGACGCATGACATCCGGTTGTTGCTCGGATTCGAGCCACAGATGGTAGCCCCGGGTCACCGACGAAGAACCCGAGTCGTCCATGCCGACCCGCATCAGACCGCCCCGACCGGAAGGCTCGTGTTTCACCACCTCCACGATCAGGGCCTGAACCCGCTTGATGATGAACTCGTCAGGCTGGATGGTCTGGGTCTCGGATTTCAGGGTTCTCACTTCGAAGTTGCAGTTGACCTTGTAGCGGTCGAAGGCGTGGAGCACCATGGGTTCCCCATTCTGCAGGAATATCCGCGCGGTCTCCGGGGGCAGTTCCAGCGGTTCCAGCAACTGCACCCGATCCCCCACCGCAGGAGGATGGTAGGGATTGGTATCATCACGAACGGTGATCGAAGTCTGGCTGCAGGCGGTCAGCATCAGCAGCCCCAGTACGAGGGCTCTCATGGCACACGTCTCCATCGGTGTGATTTCTATATCACCTCAGTATAGGCGGCCTGAACTGCTGGGTGCAGAACCGGAACCGGCTAAACGACGGCAAATCCCGCATATCTTTCCGTGGATTAACGGGCATGCACCCTCAGGCAGACATGACACCGCTTTTAAGACCCACCGAGGGAACGCTGGCCTCTAGAGCACCCGGAAATAGCAGCTCAGATCCGCTAAATCGATCTCCCGGGTTTTGATTTTCACCACGTCGTTCAATTCAAACTCGCCGCGGATACGCAGCTTGCTTTCAAAACCGATCGCGGGAATCAGCACGGTCGCGCGCTCCCCCTCCTTGGCAACCACCACCGCATCACCCCGCCAGTCGTCATGATCTCTGAGGTAGATCAGCGTCCAGTGGTTGTTGGAGATCCGCTCGGTCTTGCGGTTTGCGGTGCTGCCGATCTCCGACTGGGCCACCCGCTCCATGAGTACCTGGCTGTCGAGGACCGGTTGCCCGCGCAGATGGGCGCGTAACTGCTGATGGGTCAGCAGGTCGGCATAGCGTCTGAGGGGACTGGTGGCACGGCAATAGCGGGCCAGCCCAAGCCCGGCGTGGGGTTCCGCTTCCAGTTTGGTCTGACTTGGCTTGAACTGGCGCCGGAACGCGTACATGCCCGCCATGTCCCCAGGCACCGTCTTCTGTTCCGGAGGCGCCTGGGTGGCGAAGGGCAGCGGCACACCATGCTCGATGCCATAGTCGGCAACCCCCTCTCCCGCCATCAGCATGAGATCGGTCACCATCTCCCGGCTGTCGAGTCTCGGCAGGGGCAGGATCCGAACCTCACCGTCGATGACCCGAATCTTTACCTCGGGCAGCTGGATGGAGGCGGCACCGGCCTGGAAACGGCGTTCACGGTAAACACGGCTCTTCTCCAGCAAGGCATCGAAGGGTGCCTCCGCCAGGCACTGATCCGCCTGATCGTAACTGATCCGGGTCACTCGTACCCAACTGGGTTCGATCACCACATTGCTGACCTCACCCCCGGGCGACAGGTTGAAACCGATGGACAGCGCGGGGGATCGCTCCTGCAGGCCCAGTCCGAGACGATGGGTGATTTCCGCAGGCAACATGGGAACAATCCGGTCCGGCAGGTAAAGATTGGCGCCCCGGGCCCGGGCTTCCAGATCCATGGAACTGTCAGGAGGGACCAGCGCCGCCACATCCGCCACATGGACCCAGATTCGTTCCCCATCCAGACTTATCGCATCGTCCGGGTCATCACTGCCTTCGTCATCGATAGCAAAGGCCTGCAAATGGGTCAGGTCGAGACGCGCCTCGTCGGGCAGTTCCGGAACCGGGTGCTGAGGTTCGGACTCATCGACCCCGAAACGTCTTGGATAGGGATTTTCATTCACGGACCAGTAGCCGGTGCTGACAAGGAGCCGGTGTGCCGTGACCGGATTCTCGGCCAGGTCCAGTGCCTGGAGGATGCGGCTGCCCTCGCGTTTTTCCAGAGCCAGGGACTCAACCTCCGCGAGGATTTTTCGATCTTCTTCGATGATCGCGCCCTCCTTGACCCGCTGCAGAAAGCCCTCCCAGGCCTCGGTCTCCCGGGCCTTTCGTGCACGGGTCTCGATCTCATCCTGCACCGCCTGTTCGCTTCTCGGCAGAATCCGCTCCGGCTCACCCTCGAAGTAGATTCCGTCCGCGACAATCTGCCAGGCAGCCCAGGCGGTGGCTGGACTGTACTCTTCGAACAGCAGTTCGCTGAGTTCCCTCAGGTTGGTCTGTTCACCCTCCAGAAGTTGCCAGCTCTCCTCCAGGGCCCCGCTCAGCGGTCCCAGCTTATCCAGATTGCTGACCGGTCCCGGATGCAGCAGCTGCACATCCTTATCCCGGACCCGCTTGCTTTTCCCCCCTTCCAGTTCGATCGTGATCTTGTCACTGATCTCAAGCACGCGTGCCGGTCGAATCTTGTAGAGCACCAGAGCGTTGGTTTTCAATTGATACATAGTCACGATCCAAATAGCGGCCTCAAGCCTGCGCAAATCATCCCAGGCCCCCCGAAGAGATACCCCCGCATTTCCCTGGAAACCCGACCATACAGAGAGTTTCGTCCTCAGCGGGATCGGGTATGATACGCATTGTTTTCGCCCAAACCCAGGAGACCGTTCCTGTCATGAACCAAGAATGGACTGATTTTCTTGCCAGCCGTCCTGCCACCAACCCGTGCGGGGATGAAATGAACTGCGTGCTCAGTGATCTGTCTCATTACGGACTGATCCGGGTCACAGGGGCGGACGCCGAGACCTTTCTCCAGGGCCAGCTCACCAACGATGTGCGCCTGGTCAGTGAGGCACACAGCAACCTGGCCGGCTGGTGTAATGCCAAGGGCCGGATGATCGCGAATTTCCGCTGTTTCAAAAGAGATGGCGACTACTACCTGCAGACCCCCGGCGAACACATCCCGGTGGTGCTCAAACGTCTGGGTATGTATGTGCTGCGCGCCCAGGTCAGCCTGTCTGACGCCAGCGATGATCTGATGAGATTCGGCCTGACCGGCAGCTGCGCCGAGTCGATCCTGGCCAGTGGGTTCGACAATCTGCCGGAAGCGGTCAACGGTATCGTCCGGTCCGGCGACATGACTCTGATCCGCCTGCCCGGAACCACCTCGCGGTTCGAGATCATCGGCCCTGCGCAGGCGCTGCAGATCCTGTGGCGGCAGGCCGAGACCCAGGCCGTTGTCGCAACGCCCGATTTCTGGGCGCTACAGGAGATCCGCGCCGGGGTACCGACGGTTTTCGAAGAGACCCGGGAGGCCTTCGTTCCGCAAATGATGAACATGCAGCTGGTGGATGGGGTAAGCTTCACCAAGGGATGCTACACCGGACAGGAGGTGGTAGCCCGCATGCAGTATCTGGGCACCCTGAAACGGCGCATGTATCTGGCTCATGTGAACACCGGGACGGCTCCGAAACCGGGTGACGAACTCTCCTCCAGCGAAAGCACCTCGGGTCAGGGAGCGGGCAAGGTGGTGGATGCACGGGCCAGCGGCAACGGCTACGACCTGCTGGCGGTGATCGAGGTGGCGAGCGCCCAGAGCGGTGACGTACGTCTTGGGGATGACGGCCCACAGCTACAGATTCAGACACTGCCATATGCCTTCCCCGAATAACCGCGGGCCGGGTTTTTCGGGATGCAGAAATGGCGAACCCGGCCGATAGCAGAAGGATGGTACGTCAGCCGATGGCCCGTGCAGTGGAAACTGCCCGTCCTATGGCTGTGATACCGACACCGGAGAGACCCAATCAAGATGTTTTGGATCGGTCGTGACCCGTCCGGCGGATCCAGGGACAAGAGCAATAATGATCGACGAAAATCAGTTTCTAAACGAACTCAATCAGGCCATCGACAGCAACAAGCTGATCCTGCCGACGCTCCCCGAAGTGGCGCTCAGGGTTCGTGACGCGGTGGATCGAGAGGACAGTTCCGCGAATCAGATCGCGGACATCATCGCCTCCGACGCAGCCTTGTCCGCTCGCCTGCTTCAGGTGGCCAACAGCCCGCTCTACCGGGGACGGGTACACATCGACAACCTGCAGATGGCGGTGGCGCGTCTCGGGGTGCGCCTGGTACGCAGTCTGGTGGTGAGCCTGATCATGCAGCAGATCTTTCAGGCCACCAACGACACCCTCGACAGCAAGTTCCGCCAGATCTGGGAGGAGAGCGTGCAGGTGGCGGCGATCAGCCGGGTATTGTCCAACAACCTGCCCCACCTGGATAAGGAGCAGGCCATGCTCGCCGGCCTGATACACAACATCGGCGCACTGCCGGTCCTGGCATTGGCGGAGAACTACGACGAACTGCTGGAGAATCCGGTCGAGTTGGACCGAGTGCTCAGCATTCTCAGTCCAAAGATCGGCCAGCGGATCCTGGAACTCTGGGACTTCCCGGAGACCCTCATCAAGGTGCCGGCGAATTTCCTCAACCTGCGCTATGACAGCGGCGGAGACGGAGACTACGTGGACGTGGTGCTGGTCGCCAGGCTTGAAGCCCAGATCAACACTGACCATGTCATCGACCACGAGGAGTGGGCTCAGATCCCCTCCTTCGCCAAGGTGGGCCTGGAACCGGAGGTGAATTTCATCGAAATCGACGGTGTGGCGGATGACGTGCAGAACATCGAGGTGATGTTCCTGTGATATCGCGTTTTCAATCCCCCGGCCCGGGTTCATGATCGAAGCGCAGAACCTCTGTAAGCACTATACAGGGGGCATTAAAGCCGTAGACGACGTCAGTTTTCACATCCCCAGGGGCGTGTGCTTCGGTCTCCTCGGTCCCAACGGGGCGGGCAAGACCACTACCGTCGAGATGCTCGAAGGCATCAAATCGCCCTCCTCCGGCAGCATCCGCTACAAGGGGGACCCCTTGGGCAAGCGGTTTCGCAACGAGGCGGGCATCATGTTCCAGCACACCGCCCTGCAGGAGTTCATTCGCGTGGACGAGGTGCTGAAGATGTTTCAGCGCTTCTACCCCACCCCGAGACCGATGCAGGAACTGGTGGAGGTGTGCGCGCTGGGGGAGTTTCTCGATCGTGATACGCGCAAACTCTCCGGAGGCCAGAAACAGCGCCTGCTACTCGCCATTGCCCTGATCAACAACCCGGAAGTGGTGTTCCTCGACGAGCCCACCACCGGGCTGGACCCCCAATCCCGTCGCAACCTGTGGAACCAGGTGCGGCGTATCAAGGCGGAAAACAAAACCCTGGTGCTCACCACTCACTACATGGAAGAGGCCTTCGAACTCTGCGACGAGATCATCATCATGGATCACGGCACCATCATCTCCCAGGGCAATCCGAAGGAGCTGCTGGCCCGGCATTTCGAAAACTCCGTGATCACCCTGCCCCCGGCGACCCTGCCGGACAACTTTCAGGCAGACCCAGAGTCCACTGTACACCGTCAGAATGGGCAGATTGAGATCCACTCCCGGGATGTGGACGCCAGCATCCATCACCTGATCGCCCAGGGGGTATCGCTCAAGCAGCTGCAGGTGCGCTCCCCCACCCTCGAGGATCTGTTTCTCGAACTGACCGGCCACCATCTGAGAACCTAGCGCATGTCCCTGAGACGATTTCTCGCCGCCCTGCAGGCACGCAATCTGGAATTCCTGCGCGACCGAACCGCCCTGGGATGGAACCTGATCATGCCGGTGCTGATCGTCATGGGCTTCGCCTTCGTCTTCAGCACCGGGCAGGAGGAACTCTACAAGGTTGGCCTGTATGGCGATCCCGCCAGTGAACAGCCGATCCAGACCTTTCTGCAAACCCGCTACGTGGACTTCATCCCGGTCGAGAGCCTGGAGTGGATGATCGACAAGGTCGACCGCCATCAGATTGACCTGCTGCTGGATGTTTCGAACCATCGTTACTGGGTCAACAGTACCTCCCCCAAGGGTTATCTGCTGGAACAGTTGCTGCAGCCCTATCACTATCAGCGGGAGGCGCTGCACGGCGCGGAGATCCGCTACGTCGACTGGGTGGTGCCCGGCGTGCTGGGCATGAACATCATGTTCAGCGCTCTGTTCGGGGTGGGTTACGTGATCGTCCGCTACCGCAAGAACGGTGTCCTCAAGCGTCTCAGAGCCACACCGCTGACCTCCCTCGAATTCCTTACGGCGCAGATCGCCTCACGCATCCTGATGATCGTCACCGTGACCTCTCTGGTCTACATCGGCACCAACCTGGTGGTGGATTTCCGCATGGCGGGGTCCTACTGGCTGTTGCTGCTGATTCTGATCATGGGCTCCCTGAGCATGATCAGTGTGGGCCTGTTGATCGCCGCGCGGATCAGCAGTGAGGAGGCGGCTAACGGGTTGCTCAACCTCATCAGCTTTCCCATGATGCTGCTCTCCGGGGTCTGGTTCTCCCTGGAAGGCTCCCACCCCTGGGTACAGTACCTTTCACAGGCGCTGCCCCTGACCCACATGCTCGACGCGGCCCGCGCGGTCATGATCGATGGCGCGGGTTTCCAGGAAGTCGCACCGGAACTGTTCATCCTCGGCCTTTTTACTCTATGCTTTGTGACCATCGGCTCAATAACCTTTCGTTGGGAGTGAGCAATGGCGGATCGGGACGCGGAGTTCATGCATGAGGCCCTGGCCCTGGCCCGGCATGGCATTGAACAGGGCCACGGTGGACCGTTCGGCGCCGTTGTGGTCCATGAGGGCCGGATCGTGGGGCACGGCTGGAATCAGGTCATAAAGCACAACGATCCCACGGCCCACGCGGAGATGCAGGCGATTCGCGAGGCCTGCCGGACGCTTGATACTTATCATCTGAACGACGCGGTGCTCTATACCACCTGTCAGCCCTGCCCCATGTGCCTGAGTGCTGCCTACTGGGCTCACATTTCACGCCTGGTCTATGCCGCCGAGGCCGGTGATGCGGCGGCTATCGGCTTCGATGACCATCGCATCGAGGAGGAGCTCAAACGCCCCCAGGATCAACGACGCATGCCCAGCCGACAGATCCTCAGAGAGGAGAGCCTGAAGTTGTTCGAGCAGTGGCACAACAGTGCGCTGCGAATCGAATACTGACCCGTACTGCCAGTCACAGCGGATCTTTTTCGTTGAAAAATGTTATGACAATTGGCGTGGATTTGGCAAAGCATGTTTTTTTCGCGGTAGCGCTCGATGAGCAGGGCCAACGGGTCTGGCGCAA
>JBEVVH010000040.1:0-21575 GCA_040507245.1 Candidatus Thiodiazotropha sp. | reverse complement strand
CTGTCACAACTGGCAATACATTTTGAGGGGCGGCTAGAAGACCACATGGCACTGTGACATCTGGTTGACACAGAGTTTTGAACACCCTCTTCTGCAAGGAATGGGTTGCGATTTCGGCCAGGGATATTATTTTTCACAACCACTCGATGCTGATAAATTTCAACAACGATATCTTACTCATTGAAATAGCGTCTTTATAAACGTACCAGTTTTCAACTCCAGCCCTGATTCTCAAAGGGTTTTCAGTAGTTTTCTACCTTCAGACGCATCGCCCGCCTGACCCGGAGACAGTGGGAAGGTGACTGCGGTCGCTTCAGTTTGCGGAAGCACCATGTCGCGTGAATGATTATGTGCGGTTACTCTTCCAACAGCCGTAAACGATTATGCTCGAATCTGGCCGGGTGTGGCTTGATGTCTTCTGATTGCTGAGTCATGAAGTCCCCACGCGACTGTCTCTGTTTTCTGACGCCTTACCCTCTGCCTTCATAAGTCTGTGATATGATGCGGACGCTTGGGTGAATGTCACTCGGCCAGACTGTCTGTGGATCTTCCTTCGTAACAACAAATCTGTATAGGCATGAAACAAGACGTGCGTTACTACTGGGTCGCTCTGGGTATCTTGGTATTGGCGATCTTTGGAGTGGCACTCTACAAGGCCTGGCCCATACTGTTTCCCCCGATCAGCTTGTCCGCCGAAGTGGATCCCCAGTGCGATCTGCGTGAAGGCCCCTGTACTACCCGGTTGCCGAATGGCGTACAAGTCCGCTTTTCTATACAACCTCGGAGCATTCCGGTCGTCAAGCCATTACAGCTTGAGGTTGTGTTAAAGGGTCTGGTTGCTGACAAGGTGGAAGTCGATTTTGCGGGCACTGACATGAACATGGGATTTAACCGGGTAACCCTCAGCCCGTCCTCCAATCCGGGTGTTTATACCAGTGGCGGCATGCTGCCGGTATGTGTTCGTGATGCCATGGAGTGGGAGGCCCGAGTGCTTATTTCCACCGCTCAGGGATTGGTCTCCGTACCGTACCGCTTCATAACGGTGAGACCGGGAGTTTCGCTGCCTGAATCGAGATGACAGACGAAATGCCGATCATTAACCTGTGACAGGTGTCAAGAATCAGGATCGGTATGCAACTTTGATTAAATTAATTAAAACAGTAAGTTATAGAGTATTATTAATCCAGATCAACAGTTTTTCCTGTCATTTGTCAAGCGCTTGTGGTAAATACTTGCCCTGTTTGTGGGAATGGAAGTACTCCACTTTTTGGGCAGAATCGTTCCTGGTAGTCGCCCGGCCTTCATCACACACATCTTAAAACTTCACGTCAGCGCAGGGATGCGGCGGATCGGCCGATGTACACCGGGTTAAATAACAATAGATAACCACGGAGGTATCATAATTATGGCCAACAAGACTCGCCTGCATAGAAGCGAACTGGCCGTGCCGGGCAGCAATCTACGCATGCTGGAGAAGGCACCCCATGCCGAAGCCGATCTGGTCTTCATCGATCTCGAGGACGCAGTGGCGCCTCCTGATAAGGAGCAGGCGCGCAGAAACGCCATTCATGCTCTGAATCATTACGACTGGTCCCAATGTTCCGTGTCGGTTCGGATCAATGGTCTGGATTCCCACTTCTGTTACCGCGACATCGTCGATGTTGTGGAGCAGGCTGGCGATAAACTCGACACACTTCTGGTACCCAAGGTCGGAAAACCTTCAGATCTGGAGTTTGTGGCGATGCTGATGTCGCAGATCGAGATGGCGCGGGGGCTCAAACCCATCAATCTTCACGCGCTGATCGAAACCGCCATGGGCATGGCCAACGTGGAGGCCATCGCAGCCACCTGTCCGGAACGCCTGGAAGCATTGGTGTTCGGAGTCGCGGACTACGCCGCTTCGGTACAGGCGAGGACGGTCAGCATGGGGGGAATCAACCCCGATTACTACGTTCTGGCCGACCCGGATGCTCAGGGGCATCGTCAGGCCTTTCTTGGCAATCAGTGGCATTTCGCCATGTCACGCATGATCGTTGCCTGCCGGGCCAATGGCCTGAGGCCGATCGACGGCCCGTTTGGCGATTACAGCGATCCGCAAGGGTATCTGGCGGTGGCCAAATCCTTTGCCGCATTGGGTGGTGAGGGGAAATGGGCGATTCACCCGGCCCAGATCGAATTGGCGAATCAGGTGTTCACACCGGGTGAGGCGGAGGTCGAGCGGGCCAGACGGGTGATCGCCGCCATGCAGCAGGCAGAGGCCGAAGGGCAGGGTGCGGTGAGCCTGGATGGGCGCATGATCGATGCCGCCTCGATTCGTCAGGCGGAGGTGCTGCTGCAGAAGATGGAGCAGGTGGAACGCAGAACCGCTTCCGAGGTGGTGGCATGAACATTCATGAATACCAGACCAAGGACTTGTTCCGCCACTATCAGATTCCGGTCCCGGAGGGGCGCATGGCCCACTCCGCCAACCAGGCCTTGGGCGCGGCCGAGCAACTCGGTGGCGAAGGCTGGGTGATTAAGGCACAGATCCATGCCGGAGGACGAGGCAAGGCCGGTGGTGTGCTTTTGGCGCAGACTCTGGATGAGGTGCGGCAGCATGCGGAACACCTTATCGGTCGCCGCCTGGTGACCAAGCAGACTGGGGAGGCCGGCCGCTTGGTCAATCGGGTGCTGGTGGAGCAGATGCAGGATATTCAATCCGAATTTTACCTGGGTCTGGTGATCGACCGTATCACTCAGCGCATCACTCTCATTGCCTCAGCCGCTGGTGGCATGGATATCGAAGAGGTGGCAGCCTCGACCCCGGACAAGGTGATTCGCGAAGTGGTGGACCCCGCCGTGGGGCTGCAGGACTTCCAGTGCCGCAAAGTGGCGGCCGGAATCGGACTCAGTGGTAAACAGATCGTCAGCGCGGGCCGGATCATGAAGTCCCTGTACCGCTGTTTTCGCGACAAGGATGCCTTGATGGCGGAGATCAATCCGCTGGTGCTGACCGGTGATGGCCGGTTTCTTGCCCTGGACGCGAAGATGTCCTTCGATGGAAACGCCCTGTTTCGTCAACCGGAGATCGCGGACCAGAGGGATTTCGACGAGGAGGATCCCAAGGAGGTGGAGGCCTCCGGTCACGATCTGAACTACATCGCCCTGGACGGCAGTGTCGGCTGCATCGTCAACGGCGCCGGCCTGGCCATGGCCACCATGGACGCGATCAGCCTGTATGGAGGCCGTCCGGCCAATTTTCTGGACGTGGGTGGCGGGGCATCCCCGGAGAAGATCGCCAACGCCTTCCGCATCGTCCTCGAGGATCCCAACGTCAAGGTGTTGTTACTCAACATCTATGCCGGGATCAACCGCTGTGACTGGATTGCCGAGGGGATCGTCAAAGCGATGGCGGACCTGCAGGTCAAGGTGCCGATCGTGGTCCGCCTGGCAGGTACCAACCTTGAGGAGGGGCGCAGGATACTTGCGCAATCCGGGTTGGTTTATATCCATGCCGATCGGCTCAGCGATGCGGCTGAGAAAGCAGTTCAGGCAGTAACAGGAGGCGTGGCATGAGTATTCTGGTTAACAAGGACTCCCGGGTCATTTTTCAGGGTTTTACGGGCCAGCATGCCACTTTTCACGCCCAGGAGGCGATGCGCATGGGTACCCAGGTGGTCGGTGGGGTGACCCCCGGCAAAGGCGGACAGATGCACATCGATCGTCCTGTTTTCGACACGGTCAAGGCGGCGGTGCAGAAGACCGGTGCGGATGTGAGTGTAGTGTTCGTGCCCCCAGCGTTCAGTGCGGACGCGATCATGGAGGCGATCGATGCCGGTATCAAGGTGATCGTGGTGATCACCGATGGCGTTCCGGTGCAGGACATGGTGCGGGTCAAACGCTACCTGATTGGCCACGAGGCGATCATTATCGGCCCGAATACCGCCGGGGTGATCACGCCGGGGGAATGCAAGGTCGGCATCATGCCGGCGCATATCTATGAGAAGGGGCGGATTGGTGTGATTTCCCGCTCCGGCACTCTCAACTATGAAGCGGTAGAGCAGATGAGCGAACGGGGGCTTGGGGTTTCCACCAGCATCAGCATCGGCGGTGACCCGGTCAACGGCTGCGATTTTCTGACCCTGTTGAAGCAGTTCGCCGATGATCCGGAAACCGATGCGGTACTGATGATCGGCGAGATCGGCGGCGCCCAGGAGGTGGAAGCCGCCATCTGGGCCAGGGAGCACCTGAACAAACCGCTGATCGGTTTCATCGCGGGGGCTACTGCGCCTCCAGGCCGCACCATGGGGCATGCCGGGGCGATCATCTCAGGTGAGGCGGATACGGCTCAGGCGAAGATGCGGCGCCTGGCTGAACTGGGTGTGAGCGTGGTGCAGAATGCCGCCGAGATCGGTCTGACGATCCAGCGCGCGTTGGCTTAGGATGGTAAGTGTTTTATGGGTTGATCAGCAGTAGAATGGGTCACGGAAGACCATTCAAATGAAAATCAACCGCAAATGTTCGCCAATCACCGCGATTGAACAAACAATTTTTTGCCGGGCATACTTAAGTCCAGTTGCGCAAATTCGCGGTGATTGGAGTTTATATGCGGTTCCACTTTTCAAAGTGTGTGCCATTCGGCTGGATCTGCGCATGGATGTGGATCAGTACCGATCCATCACTGAATCTGATACAATCGTGAGTGCACCCGCTGAGCGTGAGTTAAAGATGGATTCACGGTCTACTGGAGTCAGGGCGAATGGGGCGAAACTCACAAATTGCGGCTTGAGTCCTGATGCAAATAGGAGGAACATGCCGCTAATCGACCCGGATAGCCGGTGCTGCAGATTCTGCTGGCCAGAGATTTTCGCGGGTGAATGACATCACCACTGGAACGGGTTCCGTGCGATGAAAAGGCTTTTGATACTGAACAGCAAGGGAGGATGCGGTAAGACGACCATAGCGACCAATCTGGCGGGTTACTATGCGGCGTCCGGCACTCCGACAGCGCTGCTCGATTACGATCCCCAGGGTTCCAGCAAGCGTTGGCTGGAACTGCGCTCAGAGAAACTTTCCAATATTCATGGCGTTTTCGCCGCCAAAACGGTTCAAGGCGCGGTAACCCGATCTTTTGCCCAACGGGTACCCGGCGAGACCAAGCGTATCGTGGTGGACACCCCGGCCTCGATGAAGCGCATGGAGATGATGGACATGCTGCGTAGCGCCTCGGCGGTTATCGTTCCGGTGCTGCCGTCAGCGATCGATCGGCATGTCACCGTGGATTTTCTGCGCGAACTCACCACCCTGTGCCGGCAGATGGGGATCAAGATTCCGGTGGGGATCGTCGCCAACCGGGTACGCATCAATTCCCGGGCCTTCAAACAGCTGAAACAGACCTTTGAGGAGTTCGATATTCCCATGGTCGCCATTCTCCGGGATACCCAGAATTATGTTCAAGCCGCGGAGTCAGGCTGTGCCGTGGTGGAGATGGATAACGCCGCCCTGAAGAAGGACCAGCAGCAATGGGGCGCCTTGATCCATTGGCTGGAGACCGGCCAGATTCCTCTCCAGATTTCCCCTCCGCCTCACAAAAATCAGACCAGCCTCTCCTTTTCCTGAGCCATCAGAAAATTTCGATTTGCAGGTCATTTCCCGCAGTTTGCCAGTGATTTGCCCGGTTTTACCGCTAATTTGGTGAACGAATCCGAAAAACCGCTGAATCGTTTTGTCCTGCCCCGTCACTCCTGGCTTAATAAGCGCTTCATTTGGATTGTTGTAGCAATGGAGCAGTAGCATGTTGAAAAGATTGAGTTGGGTCGTCCTGTCGTTTGTGTTGGCCATATCCGTGGCACAGGCCGGGTGGGGCTATGGCGGTGGCCGTGGAAATGGTGGCGGTGGGCAGAGTAGTGGCAGCTCGGATCTTAATGCGACTGAGGCGCGCCAACTGGTTTTTCTTCGGGAAGAGGAGAAGGTGGCCCGGGATGTGTACGATCGGCTGTACGAGATCTGGGGAATATTCGTCTTCGATAACATCTCCAATGCCGAACAGAACCATATGGATGCGGTGCTGGTGCAACTGAACAAGTATGGTCTGGAGGATCCCGTTCTGCAGCCAGGCGTATTCAGTGACGCGAGTCTGCAGTCTCTTTACGACAGTCTGCTCAACCGTGGCGCGGTGAGTCCGATCGAGGCCCTGCAGACCGGTGCGATGATCGAGGAGGTCGATATGCAGGATATCCAGTCGATGCGGGCGAGTACCGCCCGTGACGATCTGATCTCGCTCTACGACCGATTGGCCTGCGGCTCGAGAAATCACCTGCGTGCGTTTGTTCGCCAGATCGAGAATCGGGGCGTGGTCTACCAGGCTCAGGCGCTCCCCCAGGATGAAGTGGACGCCATCGTGGATACCCCGATGGAACGTGGCTGCGGTCGCCGGTATTGATTTAGAGATTCAGACAGGGGGTGGTTCACCCCCTGCATTTTGAGACGGGCCGTCAGTTGCTCAGCCGCTTGTACTTGATGCGATGCGGCTGATCCGCTTCCGACCCAAGACGGCGTTTGCGATCGGCCTCGTAATCGGCATAGTTGCCTTCGAACCAGACCACCCCGGAATCCCCCTCGAAGGCGAGGATATGGGTGGCGACCCGGTCCAGGAACCAGCGGTCATGGCTGATCACCACGGCACAACCGGGGAAGGTCAGCAGGGCCTCTTCCAAAGCGCGCAGGGTCTCCACGTCCAGATCGTTGGTCGGTTCATCCAAAAGCAGCAGATTCCCACCGCTTTTCAGCAGCTTGGCCAGGTGCACCCGGTTGCGTTCACCACCGGACAGATCGCCGATGCGTTTCTGCTGGTCCGAGCCTTTGAAGTTGAAATGGCTGACATAGGCCCGTGATGGCATCTGGAAGCGGTCCACGGTCAGGATGTCCTGTCCGTCCGAGATCTCCTCCCAAACGGTCTTTTTTCCATCCAGGGCGTCGCGGCTCTGATCCACATAGGCGATCTTCACCGTGTCGCCGACACGCATCTCACCGCCGTTGGGTTGCTCCTGGCCGGTGATGATGCGGAACAGGGTGGTCTTACCTGCACCGTTGGGGCCGATGATTCCGACAATCCCACCCTTGGGCAGGTTGAATGTGATGTCGTCGTAGAGCACCCGGTCAGCGAAGGATTTCTTCAGGTCCTTGGCCTCGATCACCAGGTCGCCGAGACGGGGACCGGGTGGGATGTAGAGTTCGTTGGTCTCGTTGCGTTTCTGGAACTCCTGGGACTGCAGTTCCTCAAACCGCTGCAGACGCGCCTTGCTCTTTGCGTGGCGTCCCTTGGGGTTGGTGCGTACCCAATCCAGTTCCGCCTTCATGGTCTTGATATGAGCGGCTTCCTCTCGGGCTTCCTGTTCCAGGCGCTGCTCTTTCTGCTCCAGCCAGGAGGAGTAGTTGCCCTCCCAGGGAATGCCATAGCCCCGGTCGAGTTCGAGAATCCAGCCCGCCACGTTGTCGAGGAAGTAGCGGTCATGGGTGACCGCCACCACGGTGCCCGTGTATTCGTGCAGAAACCGCTCCAGCCAGGCCACTGATTCCGCGTCCAGATGGTTGGTGGGTTCGTCAAGCAGCAGCATATCGGGCTTTTCCAGCAACAGACGGCACAGGGCCACCCGGCGCCGCTCACCACCGGAGAGGGTCTTGACGTCCGCGTCCCAGGGGGGCAGTCGCAGGGCGTCCGCGGCAATTTCGAGTTGCCGCTCCAGGTTGTGACCGTCACTGGCCTGGATGATGTCCTCCAGCTTCGCCTGTTCCTTGGCCAGGGCGTCAAAATCCGCGTCCGGCTCCGCATAGGCGGCGTACACCTGGTCGAGTCGCGCCAGCGCCTGCTTGATCTCCGCGAGGGCGGATTCCACATTGCCGCGCACGTCGAGGGTTTCGTCGAGTTGCGGCTCCTGGGGCAGGTAGCCGACACGGATGTCGGTTTGGGGACGGGCTTCACCCTCGATGTCGGTATCCACACCGGCCATGATGCGCAGCAGGGTCGACTTACCCGAGCCGTTGAGGCCGAGCACACCGATTTTGGCGCCGGGGAAGAAGGAGAGGGAGATATCGCGAAGGATCTGTTTTTTGGGAGGGACGACCTTGCCCACCCGGTTCATGGTGTAGATGTACTGGGCCATGGATTCTAGTTTGCTTTGCTGGTTATTGAGCGACGGTATGCCGTTATTGCCGGCCTACCAGGGATTAAAACGGGGCTATCCTACCACGCCGGGCTGTCCGTCAGATAGATGACATGGCGACGAGACCAGGTGCGTGTAAAACGTCGGGATTTTGCCTGACGGACTGGAAATTGCGAGTCAATATTTTGTCTTCAGGATCTGTAAGATTCATAACTAATTGTAAATATTGAATTAATCGATGCATTTCTTGGTGGCACTTTATTTGCATCCGATGATTATGAATACCTCGAGGGATGCACCATGGCAAAAGAACAAGCAGAAGATCTCGATCTCGGCGAAGAGAAAAAAGGCAAGTCAAAACTCATTATCATCATAGCCCTTGCGGTGCTATTGCTGGTCGGCGGTGGTGCCGCAGCGTTTTTTCTTCTCAGTGGTGATGACGAGTCCATTGATGAAGCGGCAGAGGAGACTGAGGAAGCGGTCGAAAAAGGTCCTGCCCAGTATCTCGATTTCAATCCTCCGTTCGTGGTCAATCTGCCGGGCAAACCAAGCCTGCTGCAGGTGGGGGTGAGTGTTCGGGTCTACTCCGAACCTCTGGCGGAGTTCATCCGCCACAACGACCCGATGATCCGTCATCAGCTTCTCAATCTGCTCTCGTCGAAAGATGCCGAATCCCTGAAAACCCGTGAGGCCAAAGAGGCATTGCAGAAGGAGATGCTGCGGGAACTGAACAAAGTGGTGAAGGAACTCGAGGGGCCCGGTGAGGTGGACGGGGTGTTTTTTACCAGTTTCGTGATGCAGTAGCGCGGAGAAGGAATGAGTCATGAGTGCCAGTGATCTGCTTTCACAAGAAGAGATCGATGCCCTGCTGCATGGCGTCGACAGCGGCGATGTTGCGACCGAATCGGACTCATCCTCCGAAGGCGGGACGGTTACCTACGATTTCACCAGTCAGGACCGGATCGTCCGCGGACGTCTGCCGACCCTGGAGATGATCAACGAACGGTTCGCCCGTTTGTTCCGCACCAGTCTTTTCAACATGTTGCGTCGGACCGCGGACCTGTCCGTATCCAGCATCCAGATGCAGAAGTTTTCCGAGTTTGTGCATAGCCTGTTCGTGCCCACCAGCCTGAATATGATCCGGGTTCCGCCATTACGCGGTAAAGGCCTGTTCGTGCTCGATCCGAAACTGGTGTTCAGCGTGGTGGATAACTATTTCGGTGGTTCGGGTCGCTTCCATACCAAGATCGAAGGGCGTGATTTCACACCGACCGAGAATCGGGTCATTCAGCTGTTGTTGAAGAACGCGTTCCAGGATCTCGAAGCCGCGTGGAAACCGGTCTTTCAGGTCAGCTTCGAATACAGTGGCTCGGAGGTGAATCCCCAGTTCGCGAATATTGTGAGTCCTTCGGAAGTTGTGGTGGTGACCTCTTTTCATGTGGACCTCGAGAACGGTGGCGGCGATTTCCATATCTGCATGCCCTATTCGATGGTCGAGCCGATCCGCGAACTGCTCGACGCCGGTGTGCAGAGTGACCGGGGTGAACGAGATGAGCGTTGGGAGCGATCCCTCAAGGAAGAGATCATGGGCGCCCAGGTCGAATTGAGCAGCACACTCACCGAGGTACAGTTGTCGTTGCGTAAGCTGGCCAACCTGAAGAAGGGAGATGTGATACCCATCGAGATGCCGGAAGAGGTGGTTGTCGAGGCCGCAGAGGTTCCGGTTTTCAAGGCGCGATTGGGTATATCCGATGGCAACTACGCCTTGAAGATCAGTGACTGGATGAAAACCAACCGGCGCAAAGGTCTGCGGGATTATCTGGAAATGGAAGCCCAGGCATCGGGTGAAGAGTAGCGGGCGGAAACCGCATGGAACAGATTTGATGGTCGGGCCGCGTGCGGGCCGGTCTATCCACAGAGGGTGTGAAGATGAGTGAAGATAAAGACGTCGATCCGAATGAAGCGCTGGCAGACGAATGGGCCGCGGCACTGGAGGGTCAGGCAGAGGGTGAGGCGAGCGCCAAGGGGCAGACTGAGGCAGCTACCTTCGACGAACTGGAAGACGAGGGTTCAGCCGGCAGTGTGAACCTGGATGCGATTCTGGATGTTCCGGTCACCATCTCCATGGAGATCGGACGCACCAAGATCAATATCCGCAACCTGCTGCAGCTTAACCAGGGTTCGGTGGTGGAACTCGACCGGCTTGCCGGTGAACCCATGGATGTGTTGGTCAACGGCACCCTGATCGCCCAGGGCGAAGTGGTGGTGGTTAACGAGAAGTTCGGTTTGCGTCTCACCGACATCATCAGTCCCTCCGAACGGGTAAAGAGGCTGAAATAATGAGACTCTGGCTGCTCCCAGGTGCGATCATCAGCGATATGGCGCTGGCGACCGAGACGGCGCAGAAATCCGTAGGCGTCAAGGTTTCGCCGATGGGCACGGAAAGTCTGCTCAGCACCTTTGGCGGCCTGATCCTGGTGCTTGCGGTGATCTTTGCCGCAGCATGGCTGTTCAGGCGCTACACCCAACTGCCGGTCGGCGGTAAAGGCATGGTTCGGGTGCTCGGTGGTGCCTCGGTAGGCAGCCGGGAGCGGGTGGTGGTGGAAGTGGACGAAACCCGCCTGGTGCTTGGTGTTTCCCCCGGACAGGTGCGTACCCTGCATACCTTTGAATCCCGTAACGAACCCTTCCGTCAGCAACTTGATGAGGCGGTCAAGGCGGATGAGGCGCAGCCGGCCTCGGCGGGGACAGCGCCGTGAGGATCGTCATTCTGCTACTTGGCATACTGGTCAGCAGCTGGGTGCAGGCCGCCCCCGGTGTGGATGCCTTCAGTGTGACCACCGACGGGCAGGGCGCACAGACCTACACCCTGACCATCCAGGTGCTGTTGTTCATGACGGCCCTGACCCTGCTGCCCGGTGCCCTGATGATGATGACCTCGTTCGCGCGAATCATCATAGTGCTGGCGATCCTGCGCCAGGCATTGGGCACCCAGAACACGCCCTCCAACCAGATTCTTATCGGCCTGGCCCTGTTTCTCACCCTGTACATCATGATGCCGGTTCTGACCGAAGTGAACGAGGTGGCGGTACAACCCTATCTGGCCGGTGATATCGAAACCCTGGAAGCCTTGCAGCGCGGGGCGGAGCCGGTGAAGTCATTCATGCTGGCCCAGACCCGTGAAGACGATCTGGCCCTGTTTGCGAGGATCGGCGATTTCGGCGAATTCAACGAACCAAAGGATGTGCCTTTCAGTCTGCTGCTGCCGTCGTTTGCCACCAGCGAACTGAAGACCGGGTTCCAGATCGGCTTCCTGCTGTTCATCCCCTTTCTGATCATCGACCTGGTAGTGGCCAGCATACTCATGTCCATGGGTATGATGATGCTTTCTCCGATGATCATTTCGCTGCCGTTCAAGATCATGCTGTTCGTGCTGATCGACGGTTGGGCGCTGGTGTTCGGCACCCTGGCGTCGAGTTTCCAGATCTAGATGAGGTGTGAGAAATGAGTCCGGATACCGTCATGAGCATCGCCCAGAACACCCTGGAGCTGATTGGCCTGTTGTCCGGGATCGTGCTCCTGCCGGCACTGATCGTGGGTCTCATCATCGCCATGTTCCAGGCCGCCACCCAGATCAACGAGATGACTCTGACCTTTATTCCGAAGCTGGTGGTTGCGGGCTTGGTGCTGATGGTGGCCGGACACTGGATGTTGCGGGTACTGATGACCTTCTCGATCGACCTGATCGAGAGCATTCCTGAATTGCTTCACTGAACGGGCGGGATATGACCCTGTGTGACCATGAACTTCAGCGAAGCCCAACTCAATGCCCTGATCGCCACCTACTTCTGGCCTATGGTACGGATTGGCGCCATGGTCATGGCGGCACCCCTGTTCAGTTCCCGGCAGGTACCGGTACGCCTGCGCCTGCTCCTGACTCTGGTGATCAGTTTCCTGATCGCCCCCACGCTGCCCGAGATGCCGCCTCCAGATGTGTTGAGTCAGACAGGCTTTGTGATCCTGCTGCAGCAGATCCTGATCGGCGTGCTGATGGGGTTTCTGCTGCAACTGGTATTTGGCGCACTGGTGTTCGGCGGGCAGGTGATCGCCTACGGTATGGGCCTGGGTTTTGCTTCGATGGTTGATCCCGCGAATGGTGTCCAGGTACCGGTGGTCTCCCAGTTCTACGTCATCTTCGCAACCCTGCTGTTTCTTATTTTCAACGGTCATCTGCTCGCCATCGAACTGGTCGCGGACAGCTTTGTCACCCTGCCGGTGGCGGTGGACGGGGTCACCCGCAACGGTATGCTGGATATCGTCGCCTGGGGCAGCCGCATGTTTGCCGGCGGCCTGATCATCGCACTGCCGATCGTCGGCGCGATGCTGATGGTCAACTTGGGCATGGGTGTGGTGATGCGGGCCGCTCCGCAACTGAATATCTTCTCCGTGGGATTTCCGGTCACCATGATGCTGGGATTCGTATTGATGTGGGTGACCGTGCCAAACGTGTTTGGCGTGTTCAATGAACTGCTCGATGAGGTCTTTCAGGTGATGATGCAGATCACTGAGAGTGACGAGGTGAATCATGGCTGACAACGAAAACGGCCAGGAAAAAACAGGACAACCCTCAGCGAAACGATTGGATGATGCCAAACGCAAGGGTCAGGTTCCACGTTCCAGGGAACTCAACAGCATGGCGGTGACCCTTGGCGATGTGATTGCATTGATGGTCATGAGTCGGCCGATCAGCGATCAGTTCTCAGCCATGATGAGCAGCGGTTTTCACCTGACCCGGGAGCAGATCTTCGATGTGAATACCATGCTCAGCGGACTGGGTACGGGTATCGCCCAGGTGTTCTATGTGCTGACCCCGTTCTTTGCGTTGGTGGTGCTGGCCGCCATCCTCAGTTCGGTGGCCCTGGGGGGATTCTCCATCAGCGGTGAGAGCATGACCCCAAAACTGGAAAAGCTTAATCCATTGAAAGGCCTGAAGCGCGTCTTCTCACCCCGGGGACTGGTGGAGATGCTCAAGGCGATGGCGAAATTTTTCCTCATCGGCGGCACCACGGTCCTGCTGCTTGACATGACCCTGGATGATTACCTTTCCATGCATGCCATGGATATCGCCCAGGCCCTGGGTCACCTGAACAGTCTGATCGGCTGGTCGGTGATTCTGCTGGCTTCCACTCTGATCCTGATTGCCGCCATCGACGTACCGTTCCAGGTGTGGGATCACAAACGCCAGCTGAAAATGACCCGTCAGGAACTGCGCGATGAGATGAAAGAGACCGAGGGACGTCCCGAGGTCAAGGGAAGGATCCGCCAGTTGCAGCGGGAGATGGCGCACAAGCGCATGATGCAGGAAGTGCCCAAGGCCGATGTGATCGTCACCAACCCGACCCACTATGCGGTGGCCCTGAAGTACGATCCGGAGACCATGCATGCGCCCAAGCTGGTGGCCAAGGGAGCAGATCTGGTTGCGCAGAATATCCGCAAGGTGGCGCAGGAGGCGAATGTGCAGGTGGTCGAATCACCGGTCCTGGCGCGCGCCATTTACTTTCATACCGAAATAAATACTTTCATCCCCGCCGGACTCTACCTGGCGGTGGCCCGTCTGCTGGCCTATGTGTTTCAGCTGCGGACCTATCGGACCGAAGGCGGGGTGTATCCCGAGATGCCGGAAAATCTGTTTGTTCCGGAAGAGTATCAACATGAGTAATTTTGAATGGTTAATTTTGAATTTTGAATTGTGGTGTTTGCTTCGCTCACGCTTGTTATTTGATCGCTCGTGCGTGCAGCGCACTCATCTAATTCAACATTCAAAATTAGCCGAAGGCAAAACAATGGACAGCGCACTCATCCTCAACAATGTGAAACAGCTCGGTGCCCGCGGGCTCGGCGCGCCCCTGGTGCTGGTGATGCTTTTGTCCATGCTGGTGATCCCGCTGCCACCGATCGCCCTGGACATGTTCTTCACCTTCAACATCACGCTTTCCCTGGTGGTGATGCTGGTGGTGGTCTACACCCGTCGTCCCTTGGAATTCTCGGTGTTTCCCAGCATGCTGCTGATTGCCACCTTGCTGCGCCTGGCCCTGAATGTGTCCTCCACCCGGGTGGTGCTGCTGGAAGGGCATACCGGCGGTGATGCGGCGGGCAAGGTGATCGAGGCCTTCGGCGCCTTCGTCATTGGCGGCAATTATGCGGTCGGTCTGGTGGTATTCCTAATCCTGGTGATCATCAACTTCGTGGTGGTGACCAAGGGCGCGGGACGCGTTTCCGAAGTCAGCGCCCGGTTCACCCTGGACGCCATGCCCGGCAAGCAGATGGCGATCGACGCGGATCTCAACTCCGGATTGATCGACCAGGACGAGGCGCGTGCCCGCCGCGAGGATGTGGCCCGGGAGGCGGACTTCTACGGAGCCATGGATGGCGCCAGCAAATTCGTTCGTGGCGATGCCATCGCCGGTATCCTGATTCTGTTCATCAATATCATCGGCGGACTTTCGATTGGTATGTCGCAGCACGGTCTTGATTTCAGTACCGCGCTGCAGAACTACGTCCTGCTGACCATCGGTGACGGTCTGGTGGCGCAGATCCCCTCCCTGTTGCTGTCCACCTCTGCGGCGATCATCGTCACCCGAGTGGCGAGCAGCCAGGATGTGGGCGGACAGATCATGAGTCAGCTGTTCACCAGTCCCAAGGCACTGGCAGTGACCGCCGCGGTGCTGTTCCTCATGGGCGTGATTCCGGGAATGCCCAATTTTGCCTTCCTGACGCTGGCCGCCGCCGCGGCCGGAGGCGCCTGGATGATCTGGCAGCGCCAGATACAACCGGCGGAACCAACGGTGATCGAAGAACCGGTAGAACAGCCGGAACATCGGGAACTGAGCTGGGACGATGTCCAGCCGGTGGACCTGATCGGGCTTGAGGTCGGTTACCGGCTGATTCCCCTGGTGGATCGCAACCAGGGCGGTCAGTTGATGAACCGGATCAAGGGTGTACGGCGCAAGCTCTCCCAGGAGCTGGGTTTCCTGATTCCATCCGTGCATATCCGGGATAACCTGGACCTGTCGCCTAATACCTACCGCATCTCATTGAACGGGGTGGCAGCCGCCGAGGCGGAAATCTACCCGGATCGGGAGCTGGCGATCAATCCAGGTCAGGTGTTCGGGGCACTGCCCGGCACACCGACCAAGGACCCGACCTTTGGACTGGACGCGGTTTGGATCGATCCCGAGCAGAAGGATCATGCCCAGACCCTGGGTTATACGGTGGTGGATGCGAGCACCGTGGTGGCCACCCACCTCAGCGAGATTCTGCAGAACCAGGCGAATGAACTGCTCGGACATGAAGAGACCCAGCAACTTCTGGATATGCTGGCGCGCAGCGCACCCAAACTGGTGGAGGATCTGGTACCCAAGTGTCTGTCCCTGAGCGTGGTAACCCGGATCCTGCAGAACCTGCTTGCGGAGCATGTGCCGATCCGTGATTTCCGCACCATCGCCGAGACCCTGGCGGAACAGTCGAACCGGATCCAGGATCCAGGCGCCCTGACCGCGGCAGTGCGTGTGGCCCTGTCCCGCGGCATCGTTCAGCAGCTTATTGGTACCACCGGGGAAATTCCGGTTGCGGTACTCGATCCTGCCCTGGAGCAGCTGCTGCAACGCACCTTGCAGGCCTCTGAAGAGGGTCAGGCAGGCTTCGAACCCGGTCTGGCCGAACGTCTGCAGACGGCGTTGGCGTAGACCCATGAGGCGATGGAGTCGAGAGGTCAGCAGAGCGTGCTCCTGGTGGCCGCGCCGATCCGCTCCTGGATGGCCCGGTTCGCCAAGCATGCGGCGCCGGGGATGAATATCCTGTCGTACAATGAGGTACCGGATAACCGGCAGATCAAGGTGGTGTCTACCATTGGTGGAGGAAGCTGAGGGCGTTGTTTGTTTTGAATGTTGAATTTTTAATTGAAGTGTTCGCTTTGCTCACGACTTTGTGAGCGACCTCGTTCCCACGCTCTGCGTGGGAACGCATATCATGGTTGGGAATCACTAATCTGCTCTCTCAGGGTGATCAAAGTCAGGTATGCATTCCCACGCGGAGCGTGGGAACGAGAAACGAGGAAAGTATGGGTTGGGAGAACGTAAACATACGATTACTACGTAATCAACCGGATGCCATCCAGTCTATACTAGCCTCAGCGGATTCCATGCGGGTCAACAACTCAGGTTTCGCAGATCGCGAGGCATTCACAGTGAGAAATGTCCCGTGGTGTATCGATCTATCCAATAACACACCACACACGTGCACCAAGAGGTCACCTGAATGAAAGACAAACTCAAGTCGGATAAGAAGAAGGCAACAAAAGTTAAAGTCGTCAACGACAGTTTGAATGTGGGGGTTACCGCCAAACCCTGCCTGGTCACCCTGTTTGAGGCGCGGGAGGTCTCTCCGGGCAGTACCCTGATCGGCCCGCTGGGGGGCATCGACCTGACCGGGTATGGGGAATATCGCCTTACTCTGCATCTGGCCGGCACCGCCGGTACCCCGTTCAGTATTTCCGAAGTGTGCGGTCCCGCCGGATCCATTGATCAAGTCAGGTTTGACGTCGGCAACGGGGTGATCGGGCCGAAGGGAACACTGAACTATCGTGCCCGTTTTGACATCTTCAGTCCCAGAAACATATTCATTCAGATCCGCAATGAAGGCGAAGAGCCCTGCCAGGTGGACGGTACCCTATACGCCGTGCAGTAAGCGGATGCTCATAACCAGATCGTTGTTGCGGGGGTTGAGGTTCGGATTCCAAGGGGGTCCCTGGGACAGAGAGAAGTAAGTTGCCTGTGGCCTGAACCAGGGGGCGTCCGGGGCGCAGGGACTGCGTTCCTCGGCGGCGTCAGAAGCGCAAAAGGCCTTGCTGTAGTGCCCTGAGGGGTCCAAACAGCAGACACGCGTTTTTTTCGGTCACCAACATCCGGCATGCGTCGGCCTGCCGCTTGGTACGGCTTTTGGACTGCTTGGACGAGGTGATCCAATGGATCCAGTCCATCCGGGCGAGGGTGGTGGTGTTATTCCAGATCCTCGGGATTGGCGGCCAGCGCCTTTTCAATATCTGATAGGATCTCGGGTTCTGGCTCTTGCGCGACGGACATAATGTCCAGAGTGGCGATTTCATCGATGCTTGCACCTGCTGCTTGCAACAATTCCGCGGTTACCAGCAGCCAATGACTCAGCTGACCTTTCGGCTCCAGTGTGGCCTGGAATAGGTATGTGTTGATGCGGCCTTCCACTCTGGTGCGCCTCTGTCTTGGAGGCCGTTCACTGGCTTCCGCTGGCAGTACTATGAAGGCTGGGATGGTTCCTTTACGGAATTCGAGGGTTGCTGCAGTTTTGCCTTGAAGCGGGATTTTTTATCCACCTCACTCATTGAAACTCGGTATCCCCGCCGGTTCCTTGGCGGGGACTCGCTCAAGGAGTCAATAGCCCGGCATTCTGAGTCTGAACGGTATCCGGTCTGATTCTGTATTGGGTATCTATCTTGTTGTAATAGAGTAAAAATTAACTATATTCAAAAACCGTAATCAGACTGGAACATTTGTTGCATATCTCTCTTCGAGATTCCGTGTCAGGGTTGATCGGGAGTGTTCCGATGTCCCGGGTCAATGCACCGACGCGGCAGTGACACCAGGGTGTACTGAACTGACAGGCTGACAGGCGAGGGTCCTGACGGGACCGGAACCGGAGAGTTACGGATTATGAAGATTCGACGTTTTTTTGCCTCTGACATGCGCCAGGCGCTTCGCCAGGTCAGAGATGCCCTGGGGGCGGATGCCGTCATTCTTTCCAACAAGACAGTGGAAGGTGGGGTAGAACTGGTCGCGGCCATCGATTATGACGAGTCGGCGTTTACCAGCAGCACTCCGACCCCGATCGACACACCAATGCCCAAACCAAAGGCTGCCCGGACACCCGGTTCGGTTGCCGCCTCTACCTACGCCTCAGTCAGTGAAGCGAAGCCGGAAGCCGATTCGGAGATTCCCACCCGAAAACCGGCGGCCTTCGAATCCAAGGCGGAAAAGCGACGGGTGGAATGGAGTCAGGATCCGATCCTGCGGGAGATGCGCCAGGAGATGCAGGCCCTCGCCGCATGATGGAGAACGAACTGTCCGAATTGACCTGGCGGGATCTGGGGCAACGCCGTCCTCAGACCCAGGAACTGATGCGTCAGTTGATGGGGATCGGACTGGATGCCGCCCATTGCAGGGAACTGGCCTACCGGGTGGAGGATGCGGAATCGCTGGACCAGGCCTGGCAACAGGCTCTGAACCACCTGTGCCGGGAACTGCCGGTTGTTGAAGACGACCTGATCTCCCGGGGCGGCGTGTTTGCCCTGATCGGTCCGACCGGGGTGGGCAAGACCACCACCATCGCCAAACTCGCCGCCAAATTCTGTCTGCGTCATGGTAACCGCCACCTGGCCCTGATCTCCGCGGACAGCTACCGCATCGGAGCCCAGGAACAGCTGCAGAACTATGGGCGGATTCTCGATGTGCCGGTCCGCAGCGTGACCTCCACCGATGAACTCAACAGCGCCCTGCACGCGTTCGCGGAAAAACGCCTGGTGCTGATCGATACCGCTGGCATGGGCCAGCGGGACATCAAACTTACCCAGCGTCTGGCCCTGCTGAACCATGGTAACCACCCGGTACAGCCCCTGTTGACCCTCTCCGCCACCACCCAGCGCAGCGCCCTGAGTCACGCGATCCGCGCCTTCAGTCAGGTCAATCCGGTAGCGGTGGTGCTGACCAAGATGGATGAGACCGCCTCCCTGGGTGGGGCACTGTCGACGCTGCTGGAGTCAGGGCTCCCCCTGGCATACATCACCGATGGACAACGTGTACCGGAGGACCTGCGCCAAGCGCGGGCCGACACCCTGGCACGCCTGGCGGTAGAGTTGACCCAACAGGACGAGACACTGGATGAGGAGTATCTGGCGATGGCCTTCGGGGGTACGAGTGAACACGCCCATGTCTGAACATTTTGAAGACCAGGCCACCGGCCTGCGCCGCATGATTCATCCGGAACCGGTACGGGTGATTGCCGTCACAGGTGGTAAAGGGGGGGTTGGAAAAACAAATATCTCCGCCAATCTGGGGGTGGCCCTGGCGGAAATGGGGCGTCGGGTGATGCTGCTGGATGCGGATATGGGACTGGCCAATCTGGATGTGGTGCTGGGGCTGCATGCGCATAAGAACCTCTCCCACGTGATGCGCGGTGAATCGACCCTGGAGGAGATCATCGTCACCGGACCCAAGGGGATGAAGGTGGTGCCCGGGGCTTCCGGCATACAGCCGCTGCCAGCCAGGGAAAGCGAAGCGAAGGCTGGTAGTCCCCGGTAGTCGCGAGGCGATACTGGAAACCCGACGAGCCGTAGGCGCCAAAGGGGATCCAAAGATCGCATCCGAACGCGACGTCCAGTCATTCGGGAGCTGACAACGGAGCGGTGACGAGCTTGCGAAGTCATCGCGTAGTGTCAGTGACCGGGACGGCCGGGGCACTAATAGGCTGTCAAAGATCGAATCGATTTTGGTGGACTTGGATGTCCCAAAATCTTTCATGAGATCGAAGACTCGCTTGACATGGCGGAGATGTCACCGGCGGAAAATGCCGGTCTGATCCACGCCTTCAGTGAAATCGCAAACGACGTGGACATCCTGCTGATCGATACCGCTGCGGGGATCTCCGATGTGGTGATCAGTTTCAGTCGCGCCGCGCAGGAGCAGATCGTGGTAGTCTGTGACGAGCCGGCCTCGATCACGGACGCCTATGCGATCATCAAACTGCTCAATCGCGATCACGGCATCAGCCGTTTCCGGATCCTGGCGAACATGGTAAAGAGTGTTCAGGAAGGACGGGATCTATACAATAAGATGTGCCGGGTTACGGATCAGTACCTGGACGTTATGCTTAGCTATATGGGAAGCATTCCATACGACGAACAACTCCGCAAAGCGGTGAAAAGCCAGAAACCGGTCGTAGAGGCCTATCCTCGATCCCGGGTGGCCCAGGCATTCAAGAATTTGGCCAAGAAGGCCGATAACTGGCCTGTACCTACCGGTGTCAGTGGAGATCTCCAATTTTTCGTCGAACGCCTGATCCAATTTTCAAGCCAATACGGGGAGTTATGACGGTGAACGGCCTAGCGACATACACCGCCATGCAGAAACAGCAGGGCTACAGTGATCTGGTTGATCAACATGCCGGACTGGTAAAAAGAATCGCCTACCATCTCATGAACCGGCTGCCGCCCAATGTGCAGTCGGACGATCTGATCCAGGCCGGCATGCTGGGCCTGCTTGAGGCGAGCAAGAATTACGATCCGACTCAGGGTGCGAGTTTCGAAACCTATGCGGGAATTCGCATTCGTGGCGCCATGCTCGACGAGATCCGTCGCAGCGACTGGACACCCCGGTCGGTGCATCGCAAGGCGCACATGGTGGCCGAGGCGATGCGCGAGATCGAGAACAACGAAGGTCGTGATGCGCGGGATGTGGAAGTGGCCGATGCACTGGGCATGAGCCTGGACGACTACCACCAGATTCTGCAGGACTCGACCGGTTGCCGCATCTTCAGTCTCGATGAACTGACTGCGGTGAGTGATGGGTTCCCAGCTGTCCGGGATGGACCGATGGATGCCCCGTTTGAGGGTTTGCAGAAGGACGCATTCAAGAAGGCGCTGGCAGACGCCATTGCCGGGCTTCCGGAACGGGAACGGCTGGTGATCGCCATGTATTACGACGATGAGATGAACCTGCGGGAGATCGGACACGTGCTCGGTGTCAGTGAATCCCGGGTCTGTCAGATTCACAGCCAGGCAACCTTGCGCTTGCGTTCGCGGCTCAATGACTGGCTTTCACTTTTGCACGACGAAGAGTAACGGTTGGCATGTGTGTGCCGGTGGTCGTGTAACCGGCAAGCCACACAAGGGAGACAGCGTTGGACAAAAACATGAAGATCCTCATAGTGGATGACTTTTCCACCATGCGGAGAATTATCAAGAATCTGCTCCGAGATCTTGGTTTCAACAATACCCAGGAAGCCGACGATGGGTTAACCGCTTTGCCCATGCTGCAGAGCGGGAATTTCGACTTCCTGGTATCAGACTGGAACATGCCGGGAATGACCGGCATCGATCTGCTCAAGGCAGTACGGGCCGATGAAAAACTGGCCAAACTTCCGGTTCTCATGGTGACGGCTGAATCCAAGCGTGAACAGATCATCGAGGCGGCCCAGGCGGGCGTCAATGGCTATGTCGTCAAGCCATTCACCGCGACAACCCTGGAAGAGAAGATCAACAAGCGCTGCCAGCCAGGGAAAGCGAAGCGAAGGCTGGTAGTCCCCGGTAGTCGCGAGGCGATACTGGAAACCCGACGTGCCGTAGGCGCC
>JBEVVH010000039.1:0-21922 GCA_040507245.1 Candidatus Thiodiazotropha sp. | reverse complement strand
CGGGGCACTAATAGGCTGTCAAAGATCGAATCGATTTTGGTGGACTTGGATGTCCCAAAATCTTTCATGAGATCGAAGACTCGCTTGTCTGATCACCCGTCAGAAGCGATTCGACAAGAGCGAGATCACACAGATCGAAAACCTGCTCGCCGCCCTGCTCTACCCGCTGCGCAATGCCCGGCTCTACCGTTCCGCCCTGCGTTGCGCATTTTTCGACTCCCTCACCGGGGTTAAAAACCGCACCGCTTTCGACTCAAATTTTTGCCGCGACATGGAGATCAACCGTCGCAATCTGACCGATCTGGCAATCATCGTTCTCGACATCGATTTCTTCAAACGCTTCAACGACCGCTACGGCCATGCAGTGGGCGATCTGGTGCTCAGCCAGGTGGCGAAAACCGTGGAACAGACCG
The DNA here is from genome assembly GCA_040507245.1 of Candidatus Thiodiazotropha sp. Lineage (GTDB taxonomy): Bacteria > Pseudomonadota > Gammaproteobacteria > Chromatiales > Chromatiaceae > Thiodiazotropha. The sequence continues at coordinate 21,509 of JBEVVH010000039.1, read as the reverse complement.
CGGCAGTGACGCCCTCTACCGGGTCGGCGGTGAAGAGTTCGTGGTGGTTCTGAATGCCACCGATCTGAAGGGCGCCAAACTCCTGGCGGAACGCATTCGTGAACGGGTCGCCGCACTGAACATCGAGGGACTGACGAGTGCAAAAGTCACCCTGAGCCTGGGCGTCAGCCTGATGAGTGAGGGCGATCTTCCCCAGACCCTGTTCGAACGCGCCGACCAGGCGCTTTACCAAGCCAAGCGTAGCGGCCGGGATCAGGTGGTCGCCGCATAGTCGCACTGCTGTTCGAGAGGGCAGACCGAACACCGCGGGATCTTCCGGCAGAGGGTTTTCGCCTGGTTCACAATCAGTGCGTGATACTCCTGGTAGATGGCGGTATCCGCAAGCATACCCTGCTCCAACTCACGACGCATGCTTTCATAGGGGAGTCCCGCATCGAGCAGTCCCAAACGGCCGAACAGGCGCCGAGTATAGGCATCGATGACGAACACCGGGCGATGGAAGGCATACAGCAGGATATCATCAGCGGTCTCTGGACCGATCCCCTTGACGCCAAGAAGGCGCTCACGAAGCACTCCGTCATCCCACCGTTCGAGTTCTGAATGATCCTCCAGGAAGCGGCACAGGTCCTGCAATCGCTGGGTCTTGAGGTTGAAATAGCCGGAGGGACGGATGACCTGGGCGAGTTGCTGCGATGGCAGGCTGAGCAACGCAGATGGGGTGAGTTCCGTGATCTGCCTGAGATTCTCAATCGCCCGCTCCACATTGGACCAGGCGGTGTTCTGGGTCAGCACCGCGCCGATCATCACCTCGAAGGGGGTCTCTGCGGGCCACCAGTACTGCGGACCATGGTGCGCCAGCAGGATTTGGTAGATTTCCTCCAGGCGCGCGCCAAGACGCATCAGCGTTTGAGTTTACCGCTCGCCCCCCCGCGACCCTTCCAGGGGGAATCCGTAGCCGCAGAGGTACCAGACTGGGTTGATTTGCCACTCGGGCGGGGTTTGGAGGATCGTCCTCGCGAAGGGGTCTCCCCGGTTTTCGCATAGCCGGTGCGCTTGGATTGTTTGCCCGGACGGGGGCCGCCCCCCTCTGAGGATTTTGACCAGTATTTGCTCTCAGGATCTTTCGTCCGGCCTCTGCTCTGCGGATCCTTTCCACGGGATCTGTGACTTTCCGAATCTTTCCCTCGGGGTTTACGTTCCGCGTTGTCCCCCCGAGGTCCACGCGGCGGTTCCTTACCCTGCGGTCTGCTGTCCGGTCCCTTTGCCCGGGGTTTGCCGGTGGAGGCTCTGGGTCCCCTGGGTTTGCTCGATTTGAGGCCCAGTGTCACCAGCAGCTCATCCACCTCGGCATCGCTGAGGAAACGCCAGCGGCCGACCTTGAGGGCGCTTTCCAGAATCACGCTGCCATAGCGGACCCGCTTGAGTCGGTTTACCCGGGCGCCGAACGCCTCCCACATGCGTCTTACCTCACGTTGCCGACCCTCCATGATGACCACGTGAAACCAGCGGTTGATCCCCTCACCGCCCGATTCGACGATTTCCTCGAAACGGGCCGGACCGTCCTCGAGCTCCACCCCATGGGTCAGCTGGGTCAACTGCTCCTCGGTGACCTCACCCATCACGCGGACCGCGTATTCACGCTCCACCTGACGACTCGGATGCATCAGCTGGTTGGCCAGCTCCCCGTCGGTGGTGAGTAACAGCAACCCGCTGGAATTGATGTCCAGACGGCCCACCGGTATCCAGCGACCGTGCTTGAGCTTGGGCAAACTCTGAAAAACCGTACGCCGGCCCTCGGGATCCCTGCGGGTGACCAGTTCACCCTCCGGCTTGTTGTACACCAGCACTTCCCGCTCGGGCGCCTCGAGCATGCGCTTGGCGACCGGCTTGCCGTCCACCCGGATGGTATCGTTCGGCATGACCCGCTGACCCAGTTGCGCGGGTTGTCCATTGACCTCGACGCGGCCTTCAACGATCCAGCCCTCGATCTCCCGACGGGAGCCCATGCCGGCATTCGCCAGCACCTTTTGCAGGCGTTCGCCTTCTGCGGGATTATCGTGTTTCTTCATCGGGTTCCGGGTTCTCTGTGTAGTCCTCCTGAGCCGCCGTCCATTGGGTGTCATCAGGTTGTTGTTCCCCGGCGCCCTGGTAACCATCGCTCAGGCTCTCGGCTTGGGATCCGGACTCCAGGACCTCGGTATCCTCATCCAGACTCTCATCCTCTGAAGCAGGATCGTGCTGCGCCGCATCGGCCAGGGTTTCGTTGTCCGGTTCCGGAGCGGTGGATACCCCCTCTGCAACCTCAGAGTCCTCGGAGTCCGCGATCACAGCAGGTGCCTCTCCGGTCTCCTCGTCATGGGATTTAGGCGGGTCCTGGGGAGGTGGTTTATCCGGGTCTAGCAGTTCCAGCTCCCGGTTGATGGAATCGAGATCCCGGATCTCCGCCAGGGTCGGCAGCTCATTCAGGCTCTTCAGGTTGAAGTAATCAAGAAATTCCTTGGTGGTGGCGTAGAGCGCTGGCTTTCCGGGCACATCACGATGACCGACCACCCGCACCCACTCCCGTTCGGTGAGGGTCTTGATGATGTTGGTGCTGACCGCAACCCCGCGGATATCCTCGATCTCGCCCCGGGTAATGGGTTGCCGATAGGCGATCAGGGCGAGGGTCTCGAGCAAGGCCCGGGAATACTTGGGGGGACGCTCCACCCACAGTTTGGAGATCCAGGGGGAGAGTTCCGTGCGCACCTGGATGCGAAACCCGCTGGCGACCTCCACCACCTCGATGCCGCGCCCCTCATAATCCTCACTGAGTGTGGTCAATACGTCCCGCAGATCCTTTTTCTCCGGCATTTCCTGCTCGCTGAACAGGCCCTGCAACTGGTCCAGGCTCACCGGCCGGCCGGCCGCCAGCAGGGATCCTTCCACAATCTGCTTCAGTTTGTGCGCATCATAGGACATATCAGGATACTTTCGCTTTGACGTGTATGGGGGCGAAGGCCTCTGCCTGGACCAGCTCGAGCAATGACCCCTTGATCAGTTCAAGCACCGCCAGAAAGGTCACCACCACACCCAGGCGACCCTCGCTGATATCGAATAGCTCGGTGAAACTGACAAAATTCCGCCCACTCACCCGCTCCAGCACATGGGACATCTTCTCCCGCACCGAGAGGGGTTCTTTCTCCACCCGGTGACTGGTGAACATGTCGGCCCGGTGCAGCACATCGGACAGGGCCAGCATGATCTCCCGCAGGGAGACATCCGGATCCACTGCTTCCACATGGCGTTCCACCAGTTCCGCGGATGCCTGAAAGGTGTCCCGGGTCATGTGCTCGAGTTCATCCAGATCCTCGGCGGCCTGCTTGTAGCGTTCGTACTCCTGCAGACGCCGGATCAACTCGGCCCGGGGATCCTCCTCATGCTCGTCATCGTCGCTTACCGGTCTCGGCAACAGCATGCGTGATTTGATCTCCGCCAGCATCGCCGCCATGACCAGATATTCCGCGGCCAGTTCCAGACGCAACTCGTTCATCATCTCGATGTAGCTGACGTACTGATCGGTGATCTTGGCAATCGGAATATCCAGGATATCCAGGTTCTGGCGGCGAATCAGGTAGAGCAGCAGGTCCAGGGGTCCCTCGAAGGCATCGAGAAACACCTCCAGGGCATCCGGGGGAATGTAAAGATCGGTCGGGGGGGTCAGCCAAGGTTCGCCCTGGACCACGGCAAACGGCATCTCCTCCTGCTCCGGGTGGTGATGGGGATGCGTTTCAGTGGGTTCCATATTTATAGATCTTCGGGCTCGTTTTCTGTGTTATCCGCTTAACCGACCCCTGCAACGGACCGGCGTACTACCTTATACCAAGCGGGATTTACTTCGCCAGTCCCTATAAGGACATCGCCTGACGCACTTCACGCATGGTTTCCTGCGCCACCGTACGGGCCCGTTCCGCGCCTTCCTGAATGATGGCCTGAACCCGCTCCGGCTGGGCTTCGAACTCGGCGGCCCGGGCCTGCATCGGCTCGAGCTCCGCCATCACCGCTTCGATCACCGGCGCCTTGCAGTCGAGACAGCCGATCCCGGCGCTGCGACAGCCCTGCTGGACCCATTCCCGGGTGGACTCGTTGGAGTAGACCTGATGGAACTGCCACACCGGGCAGCGCTGAGGATCGCCGGGATCGGTGCGGCGCACCCGGTTGGTGTCGGTGGGCATGCGCTTGAGCTTCTGTTCCACGTCTTCGGGTTTTTCACGCAACGACAGGGTATTCGCATAGGATTTGGACATCTTCTGACCGTCCAGACCGGGCATCTTGGAGGCCTGGGTCAGCAGGGGCTGGGGCTCGGTGAGAATGATCCGTCCGCTACCCTCCAGATACCCGAGCAGGCGCTCCCGCTCTTCCACGCTGATGTTCTGCTGGGCGGCAAGCAGGGCCTGGCCGGTGCTCAGGGCCTCAGCGTCACCCTGCTCCTGATAGGCGCGCTTCAGCTGGGTAAACTGCTTCGCCGCCTTCTTACCCATCTTTTTGCAGGCCTCCTCGGCGCGGATCTCGAAATCGGGTTCCCGGCCGTAGAGGTGATTGAAGCGCCGGGCCACTTCCCGGGTCAGCTCCACATGCGCCACCTGGTCCTCCCCCACCGGCACATGCGCAGCGCGGTAGATGAGGATGTCCGCAGACTGCAGCAACGGATAGCCGAGGAAACCGTAGGTGGCCAGGTCCTTCTCCTTGAGTTTTTCCTGCTGGTCCTTGTAGCTGGGCACTCGCTCCAGCCATCCCAGGGGGGTGATCATGGAGAGCAGCAGATGCAGCTCCGCATGTTCCGGCACCTGGGACTGGACGAACAGGGTCGCCTTGTCACTGTCGACTCCGGCCGCCAGCCAGTCTATGACCATGTCACGGATACTCTCCGGAATTCCCCGGGGATCGTCGTAGTGGGTGGTCAGGGCGTGCCAGTCGGCGACGAAGAAGTAGCAATCGTGATGGTGCTGTAACTCAACCCAGTTCTTCAGAACCCCGTGATAGTGCCCCAGGTGGAGTTGACCGGTGGGTCGCATGCCGGAGAGCACCCGGCTGGATTCGGAAGATGAATTCAAAACTAACTCCTTGCGGGACTGAGTATCACGGGAATCAACTGGGTCACGACATCACTGGCGGGCAGCAGCTTGATGGTCAGGCCCACCACGGGCCAGAGGATCACCCCCAGCACACCGGTTATCAGCAGAACCAGCACGATCACCATACCGAAGGACTCCAACCGGGAGTAGATCTGCGCCGGCTTGGGGGGCAGCAGTGAATAGATCACCCGTCCCCCGTCCAGGGGCAGAATCGGCATCAGGTTCAGGGCCATCAGCACCGCATTGATCAGCACCCCGGCCACGCCCATGAACACCAGGGGCTCACCCAGCCAGTGGAAACCCTCCAGGCTCATGCCGCCCACATAGATCATGATCGCCCAGATCAGGGCCATCAGCAGATTGGCTCCCGGGCCCGCCAGCGCCACCAACCCCATATCGCGCTTGGGATTGTTCAGGTTGCGATAGTTCACCGGCACCGGTTTGGCCCAGCCGAACATGAATCCGGTGAGCAGGTAGGCGCCGAGGGGCACCAGGATGGTACCGATCGGGTCGATGTGTTTGAGGGGATTGAGGGTCACGCGCCCCAGCATCTCGGCGGTCCGGTCTCCCAGCCGTTTTGCCATCCAGCCATGGGCAGCTTCATGAACGGTGATGGCGAAAATCATCGGCAGGATGAAAATCGCCAGTTTCTGCATCAAAGTGAGACCTATCATCGGCGGATTATACCTCGAACAGGGCAGCGTCGCCCTTTCCTTCACGAACCACTTGCGGCACATCATCGGTCATCACTACCACCGTGGTGGGTTCGAATCCGCAGTAGCCGCCATCAATAATCAGATCCACATGATGGTCCAAAAGATCCCGCATTTCGTAAGGATCGGTCAGGGGCATCTCTTCACCCGGCAGGATCAGGGTGGTGCTCATGATGGGTTCGCCGAGTTCCTGCAGCAGGGCCCGTACGATGTTGTTGTCCGGAACCCGAATGCCGATGGTCTTGCGTTTGGCGTGCATCAGACGACGGGGAACCTGCTTGGTTGCCTTGTGAATAAAGGTAAACGGACCCGGGGTCAGGTTCTTCAGCAAGCGGTAATCCCGGTTGTCGATCTTGGCGTAGTTGGAAATCTCCGTCAGATCACGGCAGACCAGAGTGAAGTTATGGCTGTCGTCGAGTTTGCGGATCCGCCGGATGCGCTCCATCGCCCCCTTGTCCCCGATATGACAACCCAGGGCATAGCTCGAGTCGGTGGGATAGATCACCACGCCCCCATTGCGGATCACCTCGACGGACTGCTGGATGAGACGGGGTTGCGGATTATTCGGATGAATTTGCAGAAACAACGCCATGACGAACTGCTCGATGAAAGGTAAGGGTTCAGCCCAGTTGCGAGCGCAACTGTCCGACACCGGGAGCGGGCCAGTCCTCCCAGACCGGTCGGCATTGATCGGGGAGACTTGGCTGGCAGCCCAGCTCGATCCAGGGATTATCGGGTGTATGAAAATCGGATCCCGCCGAAGCAAGCAGTCCAAAGTCCCGGGCATGTCGGGCCATGTTGAAGTAATCGTCCCGGCTGTGACTGCCGGACACCACCTCGATGGCGTCGCCTTTCAGCGCCACGAACTCTTTGAACAGGCGCCGCAGCTTGGTCCGGGTCATGTTATACCGGGCGGGATGGGCGATCACAGCCTGGCCACCGGCGCCATGGATCCAGCCCACTGCCTGTTCGAGGGGTGCCCAGTTACCCGGCACATGCCCGGGTCGTCCCTTGATCAGATAGCGTTTGAACACAGCGCGTTCATCCGCAGCCACCCCATGCTTCACCAGAAACCGGGCAAAATGGGTTCGACTCACCAGGTTGCCCTCGGCGAAGGCGCAGGCCCCCTCGAAAGCCCCGGGAATCCCGGATTGTTCCAGGCGGCGTCCGATCTCCACCGCCCGCCAGTCACGGAAAGCGCGCAGTCCCGCAAGGCCCTCCTGAAGCCGGGCGTTCTCGGGGTCCACGTTCAGTCCCACCACATGGACCGTGTAGCCCTCCCAACTGACCGAAACCTCCACCCCAGGCACCAGAGAGATACCGCACTGTCGGGCGGTCGTCGTAGCCTCCGCGACACCCGCTGTGGTGTCGTGGTCGGTGAGCGCCAGCACGTGCACCCCAGCGTCCGCGGCGCGCAGCACCAGTTCGCGGGGTTTCAGAGTACCGTCGGAGGCGGTGGAATGGCTGTGCAGATCGTAGAGGGTCATAACGGGGCGAGATTGTACCCATTGTCCCTGTGAACTGACAGCAAAAACACCAAATCCGCAGCGCTACCGTTGGGCTGCCAATCGGCCGGGATGTGACAAACGCCCACAGACGAACCCGTACAGGCCTGTTACAATCCGCCAATTTCCTTCGCCAAAACGGCCATGGGAACATTACCCACCGGTTTGAATCAGACAGGCTATGAAATTTCTCGCAGACTTCTTCCCCGTCATCCTGTTTTTTGTTGCCTACAAAATCTACGGAATCTACATCGCCACCGGTGTCGCCATCGCAGCATCGGTCATCCAGGTCGGCTATGCCTGGTTGCGCAAGGGTCATGTGGAGAAGATGCACTGGATCACCCTGGGCATCCTGGTGGTGTTCGGCGGACTGACCATCCTGCTGCAGGACCGCACCTTCATCATGTAGAAACCCTCGGTGATCAACTGGTTGTTCGGACTGGTGTTCCTCGCCAGTCAATGGATCGGCCAGAAGCCCCTGGTGCAACGTATGATGGAGCACACCATCGAGGTGCCCCCTCCGGTATGGCGCCGTCTCAACCTGTTCTGGGGCCTGTTCTTCGTCATGTTGGGGTTTCTCAACCTGTATGTAGCCTCCGATTTTTTCAATGCGGAGCACCAACTGGTGGCATTCACCGGGATTGAACAGATCGACTTCGATAACTGCCCGGATCAGTTTCAGGGTAAGGCGCTGGAGATGTGCGATACTGCCCACACCCTGGAATCTCACTGGGTGAATTTCAAACTGTTCGGCATGATGGGACTGACCCTGGTGTTCATCGTGCTGCAAGCCTTTTACCTGGCCCGCCACATTCGCGAGCCGGAACTGAAACCCGAGGAAAATTGAGTGTTCTATGCCATCATTGCGGAAGACCGGGACGACAGTCTGGAACAGCGTTTGAAGGTCCGTCCCGACCACCTGAAACGAGTTCAGGCCCTGCAGGACGAAGGGCGCCTGCTGCTGGCCGGTCCCCACCCGGCCATCGACGCCGAGGACCCGGGTCCCGCCGGGTTTTCCGGCAGCCTCATCGTGGCGGAATTCGACAGTCTGGAAAGCGCCAAGCAGTGGGCGGACAGTGACCCCTACACCCAGACCGGGGTATATGCCCGGGTCACGGTTAAACCCTTCAAAAAAGTCCTGCCCGCTTAGTTTGGCCAGGCACCATCAAAACCCAGTCATTCAACTAAGGACCAACGATGAAAAACAAGATCATTCTGGCTGCCCTTTGCACGGTAGGGCTCATCTCCGGTTGCAACCAGGCGGCTGAAAATCCGGCCTCCAAGGGAGCCGATAGCGCACGCTCAGCGACCCTGCCCGCTTCGAGCGAACAGACCGGCACCGCCGAGATGGATGCCAACACCCTATTGACCGTCAACGGACAGCCGGTGACCCGTGCGATGTATGCGCTCTATTTCCAGGACCGGATGCGCGGCGTACCCGATGCCAAGGCCTCACCGGAAATGCAGATGGGTGTGCTCAATGAACTGGCGAACATCCTGATCGTATCCCAGGATGCTGAAAAATCCGGCTACATGGATCATGAGGAGATCGCCGCTTCCATGGCCCTGCTCAAGGCTAAACTGCTCACCCAGGCACTGGTCCAGGAGTACGCCAGCAAGAACAAGCCTAGCGAGGAGCAGATTCAGAAAATTTACGATGATGAATATGCGAACCTGACCAGTACCGAGTACAAGGCCCGACACATTCTGGTTAAGGAAGAGGACGAGGCGAAAGCCCTGATCGCTGAACTGGACAAGGGCGCTGACTTTGCGGAACTGGCCAAGGAACACTCCACCGGCCCGACCAATGTCAAGGGTGGCGACCTAGGCTGGATCGATCCTGATCAGATGGTGGAACCCTTTGCCGAGGCATTGAAAGCCATGGAAAAAGGCACCTACTCCTCGGCCCCGGTCCAGACTGATTTCGGCTGGCATGTCATCCTGCTGGAAGACAGCCGCACCAATCCGGCGCCGACCCTGGATAAGGTGCACAGCGAGATCGAAACCAAATTGCAGCAGAAGGCCCTGACGGAATACATGCAGGGTCTGCGGGACAAGAGCAAATTGGTATTCAATGAGAACAATGGCAAACCGGCCGAACAGACCGATGCCGATGTGCCGGCTAATGCCACTGACACGGCCGCCCCGGCAGAAGCAGCCAGCGATAGCCCAGCCAGCGACACTGCCAAGGAAGCCGCCGCCGTGGATCCGGCTCCCGCCGCTGAAGGCGACAAGACCCAGTAAGCGATAGTCCCTGATCCGAACCCGGCACTGCCGGGTTCGGATCAGATGGCTGAAGACTCAGCCACCCGCCCATGCGTAACCTGTCAGACAGGCGGCATCAAGCGACTCACCGAGCTTGCCGAAATATCACATTACGGGGATTTTCAGGAAGGAAATCTGCCGATTTAGTAGCGGCGGAAAGCCGATGTCAGTCACCACTCTCCGGTTTTTTCACCTTACCAATCGAAGTGATGGGCACCACTTTGGTCTTGGGTGGCTCATCCACGAAATAGGGGCGTTCCTCGGCCGTCCGGCCCGTCTGATCCGCAAGTTCCTTTTCCCGCGCGGTAATCAGGCCCAGGCAGCTACGAATATCCTGGATGGTTTGATCAGAGAGGGGATGTTTGAGGCTCTTGTGTTCCGGGGTAACCTCACGCACGATGCTGGTCAGCACCTTGCGCATCACCATCATGATTTCCCGTTCTTTTGCGATTTCGTCATTCATGGCGGGATGCTATCACGGGGCCGTCAGGGTTAAAACCGCTTGATTATCCAGTGTTACCGCGCTCGCGGATCAACGCACCGGGGATACCCGTTCATCTGAATAGCCGGTTCAAATCCTCGCAACTCAACCTGCGGCCCCGTATCGGGGACAGGCGTTATTTTCCACCAATGAATCTGCGCTTTGTGAATCCAAGCAGACCCATCAAAGCCGAACCGAACAGCCAGAATGCCGCTGGCAGGGGCACTGAAGTCAACGGATCTCCATTGGCCTGGGTAATTCCGCCACTGATACCGGTGATCCTGAGGACGTCGTTGAAACTGGATATAAAATCGAGCACCTCGCCGTCGCTGAAAGACAGGTTCCCATTGCCGGAGCCTGTTTCGCTACTGAAATCGAGTATGATTTCAAAGGTACTACCGATGTCCTGTTCCGTGAACAGGTAGTCGAAGGTAGCCGTCTCGGATACCGAGAGGGACCCAATCGAGTCAATCTCATGATACCAGGATGCATCGGCATTGACGCCCAAAGTCCAGTCATTGATGTTCGCCGCTGCGTACTGGTAGTACTGGCCATCGAAAGCGCTCGCGCCCTCAACCTGGAGGAGTCCATCCCAGCTGAAACTGATCGATGCAGCTCCCGCAGCAGTGACGACGAACTCTTTGCTGATATCGGAAAAGATATAGGACCACCCCTGGTGTGACGAATCCCAGCTGGCGCTGAGGGCGCCACCCAGACTCCACCAGCCCGCCTGGGCCTGCAGGTCCCTGCCGGTTCCGGACCAGTTCACCGCGACCGGGGCAGACTCACTGTAGTCATAGACTTCCCCGTATTCTGGCGGCCCCGTGTAGATCAGGGGACTCCATGTAGCTGACCGCCCCTGCCGATCCGCAACCCATGAGCGCGCCTGCCAATACCGTGGCTCGAAGCATCTTATCCATTGCCATCTCCCTTAAAGATCCTGAAATCCGTGGAGAGAGGTATATCAAAGCCTTACATCGGCGGCAAGAATTCCTCTGAACCTGATGTTTGGCCAGGATGGGTGACTCGCCGTGCCGGATCTTTAGCACATCCTCAAATCACCTTTGCAGAATGACGCCATGTCACCTCACTGTCACTTGATCGTTACCTGCCAATGCCTCTATAAAGGGGCTCGATTTCCTTACACCCCTCAGCCATCAGGACTCAAGCCATTGGAACAGGGATTACGCAATTACCTGGTCGTAACCGGCGGGTACTGGGCCTTCACCGTCACCGACGGCGCCATCCGCATGCTGGTGGTGCTGTACTTTCACCTGCTGGGCTACTCGCCTTTCGAAGTGGCGATGCTGTTCCTGTTCTACGAGTTTTTCGGCATCGTCACCAACCTGGTGGGCGGCTGGCTGGGTGCACGGATCGGCCTCAATCTGACCATGCAGATCGGCATGGGGCTGCAGGTGTTGGCCCTGCTCATGCTGACCGTCCCGGAAAGCTGGCTGTCGGTGGCCTATGTGATGAGTGCCCAGGCCCTTTCCGGTATCGCCAAGGACCTGAACAAAATGTCCGCCAAGGCCTCGGTAAAGACCCTGGCCAGAGACCGGGGCTCCTCGAAACTCTTCAAGTGGGTCGCGATACTGACCGGCTCGAAAAATGCCCTGAAAGGCGCCGGGTTCTTCGCCGGCGCAGCTCTGCTTGAGACCCTGGGGTTTCGTGGCGCCCTGGGGGTACTGGCATCCCTGTTGGTGCTGGTGTTGCTGGCGAGTCTGGTACTGTTACCCTCCGGGGTTGGCAAGATGGCCTCGAAGCCTAAATTCACCCAGGTGTTTTCCCGGGTCGGCGCAATCAACTGGCTGTCCGCTGCGCGTTTCTTCCTGTTCGGTTCACGGGACGTCTGGTTCGTCGTGGCGTTGCCGGTGTTCCTCTATGAAGTGGTGGGATGGTCCTTTACCGGGGTGGGCAGTTTTCTTGCCCTCTGGGTGATCGGCTATGGTGTGGTTCAGGCGTCCGCTCCCGGTCTGCTGCGACCGCAACGGGATGGCAAGGGGCCGGGTGGCGCCAGCGCGCGGGGTTGGGCCTTCCTGTTGGCGCTGTTCCCAGCGGGAATAGCCCTGGCCATGCAATCAGACTGGCCGGTCGCCTGGATCCTGGTCGCAGGCCTGGTGCTGTACGGCGTGGTGTTCGCCATCAACTCCGCCCTGCACTCCTACCTGATTCTCGCCTATTCCGGGCATGACCGGGTGGCGATGAATGTGGGCTTCTACTACATGGCCAATGCGGGCGGGCGACTGGCTGGGACCGTGCTCTCCGGCTGGGTCTACCAGACCCACGGGCTGACAGGCTGTCTGTGGGTCTCCTGCGGCTTCATCCTGGTGGCCGCCCTGTTCTCGTTCAGGCTGCCGGAAGTGGAGAACACGCCAGAAGCCGACGCCAGATCGGCGATTTGAAGTGCGGTTGCTGCAACGCCGTAAAGACTTACGATAGTTCAGTCTATTCAGAGAGTTGCCAGTAAACTCTGCAATCCGGCTTCGTCCAGCACAGTAACACCCAGCTTTTCCGCCTTGGCGAGCTTGGAGCCGGCGGCTTCCCCGGCGACCAGATAATCGGTCTTGGCAGAGACACTGCCGGCAACCTTGGCGCCCAGGGCCATCAGCTCCGCCTTGAAATCGTCCCGAGGCCGGCTCAGGGTACCGGTGATGACGAAAGTCTTGCCTGCCAGGGGTTGTGCGTGTGCCTCGGGCCGTTCGATTCGGGGCCAGTTCACTCCGGCCTCGAGCAGGGCATCGATGACTTCCCGGTTGTGGGGCTGGCGAAAGAAGGAAGCGATGTGCGCCGCTACGATTGGTCCCACGTCCGGAGTTTCCTGCAAGGTCTCTTCGTCCGCCTGTTCGATCGCCTCCAGAGTCGTGAAATGCAGGGCGAGGGCCTGGGCAGTCGCCTCCCCCACCTCGCGAATTCCCAGACCATAAAGAAACCGGGCCAGGGTGGTGTCGCGGCTTTTGGCAAGGGCCTCCAGGACGTTCTGCGCCGACTTCTCCGCCATGCGCTCCAGCCCGGACAGCTGATCCAGACTGAGGGAAAAGAGCTCGGCAGGGGTATTGACCAGCCCCCGTTCGATCAGTTGTTCCACCAGCTTGCCCCCCAGGCCCTCGATATCCATGGCCTTGCGCGAGGCGAAATGTTTGATCGCCTCCTTGCGCTGCGCCGGACAGAACAGGCCACCGGAACAGCGCGCCACCGCCTCACCCTCCGGGCTGACGATGTCCGATCCGCACACCGGGCAGTGGCTCGGCAACGCCACCGGCTGGGTATCATCCGGGCGCTCGGCGAGCACCACCTGCACGACTTCCGGGATCACATCTCCGGCCCGGCGTACGATCACCTGGTCCCCGACACGGACATCCTTACGCCGCACCTCGTCCATGTTGTGCAGGGTGGCATTGCTGACCGTGACGCCGCCGACAAACACCGGCAGGAGCCGGGCCACCGGAGTGACCGCCCCGGTACGGCCCACCTGGAATTCAATCGCCTCCACCCGGGTCATCTCCTCCTGGGCGGGAAACTTGTAGGCCACCGCCCAGCGGGGTGCCCGGGAGACGAAACCGAGTTGCTCCTGCAATCCCAGTTCGTCCACCTTGAACACCACCCCATCGATGTCATAGGCCAGACCATCCCGCTGCTGCTGGATATTGCGGTAATACCCGATGCAGCCCGCGCTGCCCTCCACCACGGCCATCAGCGGCGAAATCGGCAGTCCCCAATCGCGCAGGCGCTGCATGCGTTGACTGAGCTTCTCCGCTTGCAAGGGAGGAGTGACCTCACCGAAGCCATAGGCATAAAAGGTCAAAGGCCGTTGCGCGGTAATGCGAGGATCGAGTTGGCGCAGGGAACCGGCTGCGGCGTTGCGCGAATTGACGAAGGTCTTCAGACCCTCCGCCCGGGCGCGTTCATTGAAGTCTTCGAAACCCTGACGGGGCATGAACACCTCACCCCGCACCTCCAGTACCCCAGGCCAGTCACTGCCCTGCAGTTTCAGGGGAATCGCCTTGATCGTGCGAACATTGCTGGTGACATCCTCACCCCGGCTGCCATCACCCCGGGTGGCACCCTGCACCAGGCGTCCGTCCTGGTAGCGCAGGCTCAACGCCAGGCCGTCGAGCTTCGGCTCGGCCAGGTAGTGGACGGGTGTATCGAATGACAGTTTCAGACGATCCCGGATCCGCCGCTCGAACTCCTGCATCTCGGTGTCATCGAAAGCGTTGTCCAGGGAGAGCATGGGCACCGCATGAACCACCTCATCAAAACCCTCAAGGGGTTTGTCACCCACCCGCTGGGTCGGGGAATCGGGAGTGATCAGTTGCGGATAGCGGGCCTCGAGTTCCTGCAGTTCGCGCATCAGGCGATCGTAGCCGCTGTCGCTGATTTTCGGATCGTCGAAGACGTAGTACTGGCGGTTGTGGTAGTCGATCTCCTGACGCAGACGATCGACCTGCTCGATGACCGGTTCGGGTACGCTCAAGCCTTGCTCCGGGCCAGTTGCACCTGGCGCCGATGCTCCATGATCTGGCCGCGCAGGTGCTCGATGGTCTGTTTGGTCAGTGCGCTGTGGGACCCGTCCTGCAGTTCGCCACCGAGGATCGCGGCAAGACGCTCCGCGGTAAAGAGCATGCCTGAAAACACCGCCATGCTGTCTCCGGGAACCGGCAACTGGGTGAACAGGGTCAACCCGGGGGTCGAAAAGTCCGCCAGGTCCTTCTCCTTGGAGGGAAATACGCCCGGTTCCACCATACTGGCGAGATTGAACTGGGGATGCTGGGTGTCTCCGCCGACGAGGCGTTGATAGATGCTCAGCTTGCCCATCACCAGGCCGTTCTCAAGCATCGCCTTGTGGATCTCGAGGCCCTGGAACGGCGTAGTCTTTGCCTTGATGTTGATCTGGATGATCAGTTTCGGCACATCCACCGGGGAGGCTTCCTGGGCACTGAAGCCAAACAGTTCCTGCTGCTCCGGCATGACGAACTCATCGTCATTTTCAAGATTCAACTCGGTATCGGGTTCGTCATCGACGCGCAGCTCGGCCACGTAATCCACATCGTCTTTCAGGGATTCGGTTTCTTCCTCGTCCCAGTTGACCCAGGTGTCATCCTCTTCATGGCCGGTAGCACCCTCGTGACGTGGCCCCTCGTGACCGATTTCCGGGTATTCACGCATTTCGGGTTCGCGCATCTCCGGGGTCACCCGCCGCTTCGCCTGGGCGGAGTCCCTTTTTCTGCGACGGGTCTCATACAGGTAGATCGCGGCCAGGAACACCAGACCGAGGATCAGCAGAACGATGCGCAGGGTGGTGGAATCCATGGGTCAGATCGCGGCCAGTTGTGCCGCCTCCTCCACATCGACGGTGACCAGGCGGGAGACGCCGGGTTCGTGCATGGTGACACCGGAAAGCTGATTGGCGATTTCCATGGTGATCTTGTTGTGCGTAATGAAGATGAATTGTACCTGATCCGACATCGACTTCACCATTTCGCAGAAGCGACCCACGTTGGCATCATCCAATGGCGCATCCACCTCGTCCAGCATGCAGAACGGGGCCGGATTGAGCTGGAAGATCGAGAATACCAGGGCCACCGCGGTGAGCGCCTTTTCCCCGCCCGAGAGCAGGTGAATGCTGGCATTGCGTTTGCCCGGAGGTCTTGCCATCACGGTAACGCCGGTATCGAGCAGATCCTCACCGGTCAGTTCCAGATAGGCATGACCGCCGCCAAACAGCCTCGGAAAGAGATCCTTGATACCGGAGTTGACCTGATCGAAGGTCTCCTTGAAACGGGTACGGGTCTCCCGGTCAATCTTGCGGATGGCATTCTCCAGGGTCTCCAGGGAACTGGTGATATCCGTATGCTGTTCTTCCAGGTACTTGAGGCGCTCGGACTGCTCCTGGTATTCATCGATCGCCGCCAGATTGATCGGTCCGAGACGCTGGATGCGGTTGGCCAGGTTCTCCACCTTGTCATGCCAGCTGGCCTCATTAGCCTCTTCGGGCATGCTGCGGAACAGCTCCTCCACAACCAGCCCGCCTTCGTCGAGCTGTTCTTCGAGGGTACTGCGGCGAACCGTGACCTCCTGGCTCTGCAGCCGGGCCTGGTTGAGCCGATCGCGACGCTCCTGAACCCGTTGTTCCGCCTGATGACGCTGCTGCTCCTGCTCGCGAAGCTGACCGTCCACAGTCTCAAGACCCTGTCTTGCCGCACTCAGTTCCTTTTCGACCTGAGCGCGCTCCTCGAGTTTCTCATTCAGCTGCTCGGCCTGGCGCAGCAGCGGCTCCTCGGCGTTTTCCAGAGACATCTGCAGTTCATCCCGACGCTGCGACAGTTGCCGCAGTTGTCCCTGGGCCCGCTCCAGGTTCTGCCGCAGCGAACCCTGTACGGTGCGCATGGATTCCACCTGCAGCGCCAGTTGGTGAGTCCCGGAGCGTTGCTGGTTGATCTGTTCCCGGGCGCTGGTCACACCCTGGCGCAGGGTATCGCGGCGCATCACCAGTTCTTCCCGGCGGCTGCCCAGGGTTTCGATCGCCTCCAGGGCGGCATGCAGGCGTTCGCGGGTCTCTTCCATCAGCATCTGGTCGTTGCTGATCTGTTCGGCGATCTCCTGTTTCTCCTGCAGCAACTGCTCCCGGCGCTGCCTGAGGTGATCCGCACGGGTACGTTTTCCGCTCAGGTTGGAGCGGATCTCGGAAAGGGTGCGGTTGATCTGATTGTAGCGGGTCTGCAACTGCTCCCTGTCCTGCTCCATCTGCTTCAGGGTTTCGCGTCCGATCGCCAGCTGGTCGTCCAGCTCAACGACCTGGGCCTGCTGCTCGTCGAGACGCTGTTTGAGGCTGCGAAGCTCCTCTTCCCGAGCCAGAACGCCCGCGTTCTGATCCGTTTCCCGGGTGACCCGCAGCCAGTTGCGGCCGACCCAGATACCGTCCGGGGTGATCAGGGATTCATCGGCAGAGAGCCCGTGACGGCGCTGCAGGGCATCGGCAAGACTTTCCGCCATACGCACCCCGGCCAACAGTCCCTGCAGATCCCAGGGGGCCTGCACCTGGGTTGAGAGATCCTGGTCCGTGGTCTGGCTATCCGCGTTCAAGCCTGAGGGGGGTTCCCAGAGACTCAGAGAGCCCTTGTTGAGTTGCGAAATCAGGATCTCAAGATCGTCCAGGCGTTCCACACAGACTGCCTGCAGGTGGAACCCGAGCACCACTTCCACCGCCTGCTGCCAGCGGGGGGTCACCTGGATCTGCTGCACCAGGCGCTGGGCGTTTTTCAACTGCGCCCGATCCAGCCATTCGGCGAGTCCCTTGTCGGAATCCCCCATGGCCGCCTGCTGCAAAGCCTCCAGGGAGGCTCTGCGACCCTGATTCGATTGCAGTTCCGCACGGGCCTGGTCGAGACGCTGGTTGGCCTGATGATTGGTGTCCCGCTGCCGGTTGATCGCCTCCAGGGTCTCAGCCAGTTGCTGACCCATACCGTCGAGGATCTCTTTCTGGGTCGACTCCTCGCTCTCCAGTTCTGTGATCTCGCTGAGCAGGCGGCTGTCATCGAGACGCCCCAGCTCCTCGTCGAAGCGCTGCAGACGGCGCTCCAGCTGGCCACCCTGTTGTTCGAGATGATTGATTCGGGTGCGTTCGACCTGGGCGGTCTGGGCCGGCTCAGCGGCCTGCTGATTGAACTGTTCCCATTCCAGCTGCCAGGCCTGCATGGCCTGCTCCGCCTGGGTCAGGGCTTCGGCGAACTGCTGTTCCTCGAGACGCGCCTGTTCCAGCTGCGGCTCGACGGTCAGCAGGCTCTCCACTAGCTCCGCCAGGCGTGCTTCGTCCTGCTCCCGGTGGGCCTCGGACTCCTGGTAGGCCTGGCTGACCTGCTCCAGATCCTGTTGCTGCTGGCGCTGGGTGTCCCGGGCATACTGGATGGCCTGTTCCAGACCGCTGATCTCCGCACCGAGCCGGTAGAAACGTCCCTGCACCTCGTTGAACTGGTCGTTGACCTCGACCAGATGCTCCCGTTCGGTTTCGATCTGTGCCTCGAGTTTGCGCTGATCCGCAAGGGCCGATTCCAGATTGTTCTGCAACTCGGCGATATGCCGCTCACGCTGCTGCAGGTCCTGATCCAGGGCGTGCCAGCGCAGGGCCAGCAGTTCCGCCTTGGTCTGGCGCTCTTCCTGTTTCAATACCTGATATTTTTCCGCAGTGGCTGCCTGGCGCTGCAGATGCTGCAACTGCTTGGCCACTTCATCCCGCAGGTCGGTAAGGCGCTCCAGGTTCTCCCGGGTGTGGCGTATCCGGGTCTCCGTCTCCTTGCGCCGCTCCTTGTACTTGGAGATGCCTGCGGCCTCCTCCAGGAAGTTGCGCAGATCCTCGGGACGGGCCTCGATGAGGCGCGAGATCATACCCTGTTCGATAATGGAATAACTGCGCGGCCCAAGGCCGGTGCCAAGGAACAGATCGGTGATATCCCGGCGCCGGCATTTCACACTGTTGAGGAAATAGAAGGACTGGCCATCCCGGGAGACCTGGCGTTTTACCGAGATCTGATTGTACTGGGCGTACTGCCCCCCCGCGCGGCCTTCTGAATTATCGAAGATCAATTCGATGGTGGCGGTTCCCACCGGTTTACGGGCGGTGGAGCCATTGAAAATGACGTCCGCCATGGACTCGCCACGCAGCATCTTGGCCGAGCTTTCGCCCATGACCCAGCGCACCGCATCGATCACATTGGATTTGCCGCATCCGTTCGGCCCGACGATTCCGACCAGGTTGCTCGGGATGGGTACCGTGGTGGGATCGACGAAGGATTTGAATCCGGCGAGCTTGATTTTCTCCAAACGCATGGGCGGCTAAGATACACCAAAGACCACGCTTATGACAGGGGACACAGTAAAATTTTCACCTTTAAGTAATTTTTTAACCTATTGTTTTAATTATAATTATCAAAAGATCAGGAAAGTCACCCCCTCGACTTATGATGATTTCAGCGCAAAATCCTCCAAGCATTTACCACGTCGATCTGCCAATCCATCGAACCGGACATCAGCTTTACCAATAAAGCTTGAAATAGTTTACCCGATCATCTGTCGAGTCGAGATGAAACTGCAATTATGGCTCCGGCGGAATTCTTCACCCGTAGCGCTGCTGGGATTCATATACAAGCTATAACAGGGTCTGCCCGTGCAGCATGTCACCGCCCGATAGAACGTCGATGCACTAAGTCCGGGTGATCTCACTGATCGCATGTTCCTGTGATCAAAGCACTTGAGATTGCCCCGGCGATCTGCAGCAATTTTCTCTGTCTAGCTTTTCCAAAGCATATCGGTTGATATTCTTCGGATAAGAAGAATTCCGATTGCGGCAGAAAAATTCTGTTATTCTGTGCTGGGCTTAATCAAGGTTGTCGGATCTCTACTCAAGGTTGAAGTTGAACATTTGTTTGATGGCTAGGCGGCTCTGTCCCAGGCAGGCCGTTCATGTTTAAAGGAGCGTGGTTCAGGCGAGGAATCATTTCTCGCTTTCAAAACCGGCCCGACACGGAGCATGAGCAGGCAGTGGTACGCACTGCAATCGTGTTGATTGTGACCACCTACCTGCTCGTTGCCGATCAGGTCAGCGAAATTTCTGCCCCCTTGCATCAAGGACTGATCATTCTTGGCGCCTACCTGCTTTTCTCCCTATCCCTGTTCTTCCTGATTGCGCGAAATCCCGGAATATCAGTTACTCGGAGAATCGTCAGCATGATCGGTGATATGGGTGTGATGACCTACTTGCATTACTACTACGGGGAAACCATGGCTCCCCTGTATATCCTCTATCTCTGGGTCTCATCCGGGTATGGTCTGCGATATGGTTCACGATACCTCGTAGCCGCTATGCTTTTGGCCGCGCTGGGGTTCATCCTGGTACTATTCAACAATGACTACTGGCGCGCCAACGCCATAACCGGCTGGGGTTTATGGATTGGCCTCATCGTATTGCCAGTTTATGTCGCGTCACTGCTGGCCAAACTCTCCAGAGCACTGAACGCTGCAGAGGCCGCCAACCTCGCCAAAAGCCGTTTTATCGCCAATATGAGTCATGAAATCCGCACCCCGATCAATGGTGTGATAGGACTGCTCGAGATGCTCAACGCCTACAAGACTGACAGATCAACAGCATTCCCTGGTATACGGCGCACAATCCTCGACCACCACACTGCTCTATCTGCTCGAGGAAGTGCTCGACATGAGCAAGATCGAATCAGGGCAGATCAGTCAGATACAGCGGCCATTCGACCTTCATGCCGTCATTAAAAGTGTACTGGCACCATTCGAATACGAAGCAAACATGAAGAATCTTCAGCTGTTCAGACAGTTCGATCCGGACTGTCCCTACCATCTTGTAGGCGACGAACCCCACCTGCGCCAGGTTCTGGTCAACTTGTTCAGTAACGCTGTCAAATTCACCCAACAGGGTGAGATCCATATTCGTATATCAGCTGATCAAGTTCATCCTGCTCGAATTGCCCTACGTATTGAAGTATCCGACACCGGTATTGGCATATCTGAAGAGGCCCAACGCTACATATTCGAACCTTTTCGCCAGGAAGACGAAGATATCACACGTCGTTTTGGTGGCAGCGGGCTCGGCATGAACATTGCCAAACAGTTGACCGAACACATGGGCAGCAAGCTTTCAGTAGCCAGCGTTCAGGGCCAGGGCAGCACGTTCACACTACGGCTGCCATTTGAGCGTCAGGATAATCCGCCTAGGTATGAAACGTTGCATTTCCCTGATGGCATCCTGATCGTATCTCAAGATAATCATCTGACTGACCAACTGAAAAGTTGGTTGAAAAAGTGGGGTGTGAATTGCAGCATGCAAGCTGAAATCAGTTCACCGGTATCAACATCCAGCGTCATAATCGATTCACGATCGCCCCCCCACCCTGAGGTGATCCTCGATAGCCAGTCAGGGCACACGACTCTGGAGGTGATTCTCTTAGGGTCTGAGCCGTCACCAGATTTTGAAATTTTATCTGCGCAGTGTGCTGGCGTGCTGCCTATACCCTTTGATCCTGAGCAACTCCATACTTTGTTACACAGCCTGCAACCCATAACATCCGACCTGACCGGCGGCGTCATGGAGGCAACCCGGACCCAATTATCCAACCGCAAGGCCCTCAGAATTCTGGTTGTCGATGACAACAAAATCAATCAACTAGTGACCGGCAACACCCTGGAGCGAGCGGGACACCAGGTAACAGTGGTTGATGATGGTAAATCCGCAATTGATACACTTCAAAGTGACCGGTTCGATCTCGCCATCGTTGACATGATGATGCCCGGACTAAGCGGACTGGATGTCATCAAATTCTTCAGGGAAACAAGCGAGTCTTCGATCTCATGAAAGATTTTGGGACATCCAAGTCCACCAAAATCGATTCGATCTTTGACAGCCTATTAGTGCCCC
>JBEVVH010000038.1:0-21992 GCA_040507245.1 Candidatus Thiodiazotropha sp. | reverse complement strand
CTGTCACAACTGGCAATACATTTTGAGGGGCGGCTAGAAGACCACATGGCACTGTGACATCTGGTTGACACAGAGTTTTGAACACCCTCTTTCCAAGTCGATGTACTACGCTGCGCTGCTTTTGCTGCGACGGGAAAGCATTTCAACCGCGTTGAAATATCTCTTTCTGGCGCCAATCGCACCGATATTGCGAGTCTATAAAAAGGGAAAGAAATAACCTGTTGTTTTCGTGATACCGTGGTTTGTGGGATGGTGCTTGGGGATTTTCCACACATAATCCACACACTGCTCCAGTTTTCAGCACAGAGAAAAAGGGTTATCCGTCGTATGGCGATGTCCCTTTTCACCGAATACAGAGACTGCTTGACGTTTGATCATTGAGGTTATGAATATGGATTGTTGTTCACTCAAAGCATCCTTCGGTACTGCGATACTTATCGCCCTGCTGATTGTCCCGGGTTTGGCAGTCGCGGCGGTCTACCAGTGGACGGACGCACAGGGGCAGGTTCACTTCAGTGACCGTCCGGTTGCTGATACCGCTCGTGAAGTGCCGATCAAAACCCCTGCTGCGAATGCCGCGCCCGCTACGGGTGATGGGGCGCGTGAAGAGAGAACCCGGCGTATGCTCGAGGTCTATCAGGAAGACCGTGAGAAGAGGCGTCAGGAGCAGCAGGATCGTGAAAAACGCAAACGTAACTGCATCCTGGCCAAAGACCGCTACCAGTCACACAGCCAGGCAAGCGGTATCTACAGTTTCAGGAAGGATGGTCAGCGCCAGTATCTCGATGAGGCGTCTCGACAACGTCACATGCAGAAGCTCAAGGCGGATGTGGACAAATGGTGCCGCTGATCAGTTTGATCTGACCGCACCGACCGGCCCAGGGACGACGCCGTGACGCCCCGGGCCTGAATCGGTGGTGTGTTGGTTTTTGAGGGTAGGACCCTTCAGTGTACGCTGCCGAAGGAGAGGTCCAGCGAGTAAGGCGGCAGAGGGATACCCGCAATCTTGCAGGCCTGAACCACCGGACCCCTGGGGAACAGGGAATACAGATATTTCTTACCGCCCTGCTCTTTGACCTGGTTGGTCATGGCCTTGAGGACCAGGCGCGCACTGCAGGTGGCTCCGTTCTGCTCGCAGTGATGGCGCAGGAAGTGGATCACCTCCCAGTGGGCATCGGTCAGATCGATATTCTCTTCCTTGGCCAGTTGGATGGCCTGCTCTTCGGTCCAGTCATTGAAATCATCCGGAATATTGCTGTTTTCCACAGCCATGGGATTCATCTCGGGCATTTCAGACATAGTCATTCTCCAGTGGTGATGGTTGTGTTTTTTTGTAGTTCTTCCCATGTCAGCCTGCCGTTAACCGGCAATGATTCCGGGATTGCCCGATCCTCGGGGGAGGATGGCTCAAGTCCGGCTGGGACAGTGCTGAACGTGGTGGATTCATGGGTACAAACAAACGCCCATGATTCAAATGTAGATCAGATCCAAAAAAAGACCAAGAAAAAAGGTTGGGTATTTGTGACGGGACTTATGTCTGCTCGGGGTCCTCCCGGCGGGGGCGGGACAGGGGCCTGGTGCTACAGTACACTATGCGGATTTATGCCCGATACATCTGCATACCCACACCCGAGCCCAATCACTTATGAGCGATAAGCCCCCCTTCATCCTGGTCGACGGTTCCTCCTACCTGTTTCGGGCCTATCATGCCCTGCCGGATCTGAGCAATTCCCAGGGTGAACCCACTGGCGCCATCGTTGGGGTGATCAATATGCTGCGTCGGTTGATGCAGGATTATCAACCCACTCACATGGCAGTGGTTTTCGATGCGCCCGGGGGCAGTTTTCGCAATGATCTCTACCCGGAATACAAGGCCAACCGGCCACCCATGCCGGAGGATCTGCGCAGTCAGATCGAACCCCTGCATGAGATCATTCGAGCAATGGGTCTGCCCCTGGTGATGGTGCCCGGAGTGGAAGCGGATGACGTGATCGGCACCCTGGCGGTGCAGGCGGAGGAGCAGCAGTTGCAGACGGTGATTTCCACCGGTGACAAGGATATGGCGCAGCTGGTCAACCCGAGCATCACACTGGTGAACACCATGTCGGAGACGCGAATGGACGAGCAGGGGGTGATGGAAAAATTCGCGGTCAGGCCGGATCAGATCATCGATTTTCTTGCCCTTGTCGGTGATAGTTCCGACAACATTCCCGGGGTTCCGAAATGTGGTCCAAAAACCGCCGCAAAGTGGCTGGATGCCTACGATACCTTGGATAACCTGATCGCTCACGCGGACGAGATCGGCGGAAAGATCGGCGAGAGCCTGAGGGCCAGTCTCGACCAGTTGCCTCTGTCGCGGCAGCTGGCAACGATCAAGCTCGATGTCGAACTGGAACACGGTCCGATCGACTATCGGGTTGGCGAAGCCGATGAGGCGCTTCTACGCGCGCACTTTCAGCGCATGGAATCGAGCCGCCTGCTGGCCAGTCTGGAGCAGGCTGAGCATACCGTCGCGACACAAACGACGCCTCCAGCCAAGGAGAAGACGGAGTACCAGACCGTACTCACCGAAGAGGCCTTCGAGGCCTGGCTCAGGCGGCTGCGTGAGAGCAGCCTGTTTGCGGTGGATACGGAAACCACGAGTCTGGATTACATGACTGCGGAACTGGTGGGACTCTCTTTTTCCGTGCGGGCGGGCGAGGCGGCCTATGTGCCCGTGGGGCATGATTATCCGGGTGCCCCCGAGCAGCTTTCCCGGGACTGGGTCCTGCAAAAAATGAAACCACTTCTGGAGGATCCCCGGCAGGCAAAGCTCGGGCAGAATCTCAAATATGACATGAGCGTGCTGGCCAGATACGGCATAGAACTCCAGGGTATCGCCTATGACACCATGCTCGAGTCCTATGTGCTGGATTCCACCGCCACCCGTCACGATATGGATTCCCTGGCGGAGAAGTACCTGGGCCATACCACCATCCATTTCGAGGATATCGCCGGTAAGGGTAAGAAGCAGCTCACCTTCAACCAGATCGCGCTTGAAGAGGCGGCTCCCTATGCGGCTGAAGATGCCGATATCACGCTGAGGTTACACGAAAAGCTCTGGCCACAGCTCGAAAGTGAGCAATCACTGACTAAATTGTTCAGCGAAACCGAGGTGGCGTTGATCCCGGTCCTGTCCCGTATTGAGCGTAACGGGGTGAGCATAGACTGCGAGATGCTGCGCCGGCAGAGCGGGGCATTTGCCCGGCAGCTGCATGATCTGGAACAGAAGGCCTACAAGCTGGCCGGGCATAACTTCAACCTAGGATCCCCGAAGCAGATCGGTGAAGTCTTTTTTAACGAATTGAACCTGCCGGTGGTGAGCAAGACACCCAAGGGCGCCCCCTCCACTGCGGAGTCGGTGCTGGTGGAGCTGGCGGAACAGGGCCATGAACTGCCGGCGGTGATCCTGGAGCACCGGGGACTGGCAAAACTCAAATCCACCTATACGGACAAGCTCCCGGAGATGGTGAACACAGAGACCGGCCGGGTACACACCTCCTATCATCAGGCGGTTGCGGCCACCGGACGACTCTCCTCCACCGACCCCAATCTGCAGAACATTCCGGTACGCAGCGAGGAGGGACGACGGATCCGTCAAGCGTTCATTCCGCAGAAAGGCTGGAAGATGCTGGCGGCTGACTATTCCCAGATTGAATTGCGCATCATGGCCCATCTGTCCGGGGATGCCGGATTGCTGAAGGCGTTTGCCGAGGGTCAGGATATCCACAGCGCCACCGCGTCAGAGGTGTTCGGCGTGGCACTCGACCAGGTCAGCAGTGACCAGCGGCGCTCCGCCAAGGCGATCAATTTCGGCCTGATATACGGTATGTCCGCGTTCGGATTAGGCCGTCAGCTGGGTATCGACCGCAAGGCGGCCCAGGAATATGTCGACCGCTACTTCGAGCGTTATCCCGGGGTTGCAGAATTCATGGATCGCATCCGTGCCCAGGCCCATGAGCAGGGTTATGTGGAGACCCTGTTCGGACGTCGGCTCTATCTTCCGGAGATCAATGCACGCAATCACCAGCGCCGCAGTGCTGCGGAGCGGACCGCGATCAATGCGCCCATGCAGGGTACTGCCGCTGACATCATCAAAAAGGCCATGATTGCGGTGGACCATTGGATCGGCTCAGAGCGCCCGCCGGTACACCTGCTGATGCAGGTGCATGACGAACTGGTGCTGGAGGTCGATGAACCCTACGTCGAGGCGGCAGCGCAACAGCTGCATCGGCTCATGGAGGGGGCCGTGACACTCAAGGTGCCACTTCTGGTGGATGTCGGAGTCGGTAACAACTGGGACGAAGCACACTGAATATCACCTCGATATTCCGAATAAAACCGAACCCGTAAATGTGCTGCAGATTACAACACATATTTCTTTTAAATCAGTAAGTTGGTGTTTTAATCGAGGTGCGAGCACGGAATGGATGAGGCGCGCTGCGAAAAAAAATGTTACGATGCCTGTATATCCAGGAACTTTTTCCCTTCTAACCCAGTCTATGAGTCTGTAAGTCGTACGGCACGGGTCGCGTTTCCTCCCTTTGCGACCCAACCTTCCCGGTCACCCCATCCGGGAAGATCCGGCCCTGTCAGTCTCTCCCCTTAGGCTGACGGGGCCTTCTTTTTTTGCACGGGATTCCGCCTGAACGGTCGCGTTGGATGACAGCTACAGGCTCAGCCCTGCTGTTCCAGTTCGAACCAGATATCCAGGACCCGGTGACACTCGTCGATACCGGTTTTCTTCAGGGATGAGAAGCACTGGGCGGTGATTTCCGGATGGTCGTTCAAGGACCGTTTGACCTTCAACAGGGTGTTTTTGGCGGCCCCGCTCTTCAACTTGTCGGCCTTGGTAAGCAGGATATGGGTTGGCAGGCCCTGGTGGGTATTCCACTGCAGCATCTGCAAGTCGTAGTCGGTGAGGGGATGGCGGATATCCATCAGCAGAATCAGGCCCCTCAGGCATCCACGGTGGGCGATGTATTCCGCGAGACTCTCCTGCCACTGTTTTTTCACCGCTTCCGCAACCTTCGCGTAGCCATAACCGGGTAGATCCACCAGGCGTCGCTCGTCGTCCAGGGAAAAGAAATTCAGCAGCTGGGTACGCCCGGGTGTCTTACTTGTACGCGCCAGGCTCTTTTGATTGCACAGCACATTCAGTGCGCTGGATTTACCGGCGTTGGAGCGGCCCGCAAATGCGACTTCGAACCCCTGGTCGTCCGGGGACTGGGATAGCCGGGCAGCACTCTTGAGAAACTGTGCGCGATGGTAAAAGGGGTTCATGATATTCCTGATCGGGCATGAAATTCCAAACTCCGACGACACGCCGGACGGAGCATGACCTTAAAGCACAGGTAGTTTGCACCGGGATGATCCGGCAATTCTAACAGAGCGGGAAGCTGATCGGCGAACGCGAAATGAATCTGGGATCAACTGCTCCAGAGGCGCTGGATCCAACCTTTTTTACCCAGCTTCGGTTGTGCTCCGGCCTTGAGGAAAAAGCCGCTGTATTGCATGTCCTCTTCCATGATGTGCTTGGTCAGCCAGGTCTTGAGGAAGTGCATCAATTCGAAACCGATAGAGGTTTTACCTGTGGCAACCTTTTCCTGGAGTTCTGTGACAGACTCGAGCAGTTCTTCATGGATCTCTTTGTGATCCTCATACCCCGGGTAGTTGAGGATGCGCATCAGGCTCTCTTCAACAGCGAAATGGATGCGGGTGTATTCGGCGAGGTGTTTGAGAATACCCTTGACCACATCACTGCCATGACGCTGGTGTATCGCCTCGTGCATCTTGTTCACGAGATCAACCAGCACCTTATGCTGCTCGTCAATTTCTTCGATGCCGACGCTGAGTGCGTCGGTCCATTCTACGAACTTACCCATTTTGCATCCTTAACTGCGTGATAAATTTACAGTTATTGTCAAGGCCGCCATACGATATTGTGACAGGGTTCACGCGCCTGCACAATACTCAACGGCCGAGGTGGGTTTTTCTTTAATTGTTCGACTCCCAGGTGCCGGATTGTCCCCCGCTCTTTTTGCGCAATCCGATATCCGTAAAGGTCATGCCCCGATCCACCGCCTTGCACATGTCATAGATGGTCAAAAGGGTGATCTGAACGGCGCATAGGGCTTCCATTTCCACCCCGGTAGGTCCCAGGGTTTCGACCTGGCTGACACAGTGGATGCAGGCGTGTTCCGGATCCGGTGTCAGATCGATGCTCACCCGGGTGAGGGCAAGGGGGTGACAAAGCGGTATCAGGTCGGCCGTTTTTTTTGCCGCCATGATGCCGGCGATGCGTGCGACACCCAATACGTCACCCTTGTTGTGCTTGCCTTGGAGAATCATCTCCAAGGTTTCAGGCTGGAGACGGATGCGGCCTTCAGCAACGGCCAGACGCCTGGTCGGGGTTTTGTCGCCCACGTCCACCATATGGGCTTCACCGGAGTCATTGAAGTGGGTGAAATCAGCCATCAATAGCCCGCTTCGTGTTCGATGCGTTTGGATACTTCCCGGGCTTCGAAGGTCATGCTCTCCAGATCCGCGAGCACATAGGTGGCCTTCGCCTTGCCGACACCGCCGATGGTCCCGGGATTGACCAGATGGGTCATGCCGCCGCGGATATTCTGCAATTGCTCGAAGCCGAGTTTGTGGCTGTGTCCACAGCAGACCAGATCCCAGTCGCCGGTGGCCGCCATGGCCCGGGCATAGTGCGGATAGTGCACCAGGAAGATCTTGCGCCCGGCCAGTTCGATACCCGCATCCATGCCGTGATAGTGGATATGGTTGTCCGCGTTACCAGCCAGGCGGGCCAGGGTATAGAGATCGCCACTGTTGTTGCCGTGAATCACATGAACGGGCAGGCCGTACTGCTCCAGGCAGTGCAGAGTGCTCGGTGCGACCACGTCCCCACAATGAAGTACTGCCTCCGCGCCTTCGTCCCGGGCCGTGGCAACCGCAACATCGAGCAGGGAGATATGATCGTGACTGTCCGAAACAATGCAAACTTTCATGCCTGAGCCCAATACACCGGGAGGCCACGCTTCCACTCAGAAGTGGGGCTTTTCCGGAGCCTCCTGATACATCTTTACGGAGTTGCTGATTTCACGCTTGGCGGCTTCAACGCCGTCCCAGCCCTGTACCCGGACCCATTTGCCTTCGTCGAGATCCTTGTAGTGCTCGAAAAAGTGGGCGATCCGCTCCATCAGTTCGCTGGGCATGTCCTCGAGGGATTTTACATGCGACCAGCGGTTGGTGATCTTGTCCACCGGGACGGCCACGACCTTGGCATCGTCGCCGGACTCATCCGTCATCTTGAGTACCGCCACCGGACGGCAGCGGATCACAGAACCCGGAATGAGGGGAAAGGCCGTGGGGACCATTACATCACAGGGGTCACCGTCATCCGACAGGGTGTGTGGAATGTACCCGTAATTGGCGGGATAGTGCATCGCTGTGCGCAGGATGCGGTCGACAAACATCGCGCCGGTTTCCTTGTCGACTTCATATTTGACGGGATCGGCGTTGGCCGGAATTTCGATAATGACATTGATTTCATCGGGAATTTTCTGTCCCGAGGAGACACGGTCTAGGTTCATTGACTTGCCTTGAGAAGATCTTCGTGAGCGCCCGAAGGTGGGCAGAATCGGTGAAGTGAAGAAGGGTACGGATAACCGTCACGGGTGTCCAGCACGGCATGTATGACCATGAGAGGAGTAAGGAAATGTTGGGCGCTGTGAGTGGGGATGAAGACGATCCGCTGAATCGGTAGCCCGGGTGGAGCGAAGCGTAACCCGGGATGGGGCTTAGTCGGTACTTCCTCCGGGCTACGGCAGATACAAAAAAAGGGGGCCGAAGCCCCCTTGCAGATCTGCCCGGACCCGCGGGTCAGAGCAGCGGCACGATCAGCAGTGCCACGATGTTGATGATTTTGATCAACGGGTTGACCGCAGGACCCGCAGTGTCTTTGTAGGGGTCGCCAACGGTATCGCCGGTGACCGCCGCCTTATGGGCGTCAGAACCCTTGCCGCCGTGGTTGCCGTCCTCGATATATTTCTTCGCGTTGTCCCAGGCGCCACCACCGGTGGTCATGGAGATTGCCACGAACAGACCGGTGACGATGGTTCCGATCAGCAGACCGCCGAGGGCCTTCGCACCCGAGTCTCCGCCCATCAATGCGCCGATACCGAGGGCCACGACAATGGGCATCAGGACCGGAAGCAGGGAGGGGATGATCATTTCCTTGATCGCAGCCTTGGTCAGCATGTCCACAGCCTTGCCGTAGTCCGGCTTTTCGCTGTGGTCCATGATGCCCGGTTTCTCACGGAACTGACGACGCACTTCGTTGACGATACCGCCCGCGGCACGACCAACGGCCTCCATGGCCATGGAACCGAACAGGTAAGGCACCAGGCCGCCGATGAACAGGCCGATCAGCACCGCCGGATCGGAGAGTTCAAACACGATGGTCTTCCCCGCATGTTCCAGGGTGCTGGTGAAGTCGGCGAACAGCACCAGGGCGGCGAGACCGGCGGAGCCGATGGCATAACCCTTGGTGACCGCTTTGGTGGTGTTGCCCACTGCGTCCAACGGATCGGTGATGTTGCGGATCTTCTCATCCAGTTCTGCCATTTCGGCAATACCACCGGCGTTGTCGGTGATCGGACCGTAGGCGTCCAGGGCCACGATGATGCCGGTCATGGAGAGCATCGACGTCGCGGCGATGGCAATGCCGTACAGGCCGGCCAGGTCGTAGGCACCCCAGATGGCGGCACACACGGCAAGCACCGGGGCCGCGGTGGCCTTCATGGAGATGCCCAGTCCGGCGATCACGTTGGTGCCGTCACCGGTGGTGGAGGCTTCCGCGATATGGCGTACCGGGGAGTACTCGGTGGAGGTGTAGTACTCGGTGATCTCCACCATCGCGGCGGTCAGCACCAGGCCGATCATGGCAGAGCCGAACAGCTGCATGGTGTTGAACCCTTCCATGCCCACGACCATGTAGTCGGTGACAAAGTAGAACGCCACGGCAGCGAGCACGCCGGCGACGATCAGACCCTTGTAGAGAGCCGGCATCACGTTGGTGTCGGTGTCCTTGGCCTTGACGAAATAGGTGCCGATGACCGAGGCGATGATGGAAACGCCGCCCAGGACCAGAGGATAGAGCACTGCAGTGGTGTTGCCAGCCATGAGCAGGCCGCCCAGCAGCATGGTTGCGACCACGGTAACCGCGTAGGTCTCGAACAGGTCTGCGGCCATGCCGGCGCAGTCGCCCACATTGTCACCCACGTTGTCCGCGATAACCGCCGGGTTGCGGGGGTCGTCCTCGGGGATGCCCGCCTCGACCTTGCCCACGATGTCCGCGCCCACGTCAGCACCCTTGGTGAAGATGCCGCCGCCAAGACGGGCGAAGATGGAGATCAGGGAGCCGCCGAAGGCCAGACCGACCAGAGGATGAAGCGGATCCTCGACACCCATGTAGACCAGGATGGCGTAGTAGCCGGCCACACCGAGCAGGCCCAGACCCACCACCAGCAGACCGGTGATGGCGCCGCCGCGGAAGGCGATCTGCAGGGCCGCGTTGATGCCTTTGTTGGCGGCTTCCGCAGTGCGAAGATTGGAGCGTACTGAGATGTTCATGCCGATATAACCGGCCGCTCCGGAGAACACGGCGCCGATTGCGAAGCCAATTGCGGTGGCCGGGGACTCGAGGAAGTACCAGAGCGCAGCAAACAAGATCACACCGACGATGCCGATGGTGGTGTACTGGCGGTTGAGATAGGCCTTTGCGCCCTCCTGGACGGCGCCGGCGATCTCTCGCATCTTTTCGTTTCCTTCCGGTTGGGCAAGTATCCATTTGACGGATACGAAGCCATAGGCGAGGGCTGCAACAGCACACGCCAGGGCAAAGATCAGTTCGTTGTTCACTAAGATTTCCTCCGCTGAGATGATATAAAAAAATTCACTGTCCGGGTTTCCACCTTCGATCAGCCCCCTCCAATGCCTGTTTCCAGACTGTTGTAACCTGGGGTGAAAACACAAAAAAGGGGCTGTAAAGCAGCCCCTGTTGTCGTTGTTTAGAGATCGAAAGCGTCCAGTTTTTTCGGAACCGAGACCCCTTTCAGAGTGACATAATCCGGCAAACCATTGTCATTGTAGGGGGGGTAGGCCTCACCCTTGATCAGGGGGTAGAGGTACTCCTTGCACTTGTCAGTAATGCCGTAGCCGTCCTCGGTGATGAAGTCCAGCGGCATCATTTTCTCCACGTTGGCCACCTCGCTCAGGGGAGCCTCGCCGATGCTCCATTTGTAGGGGCTGGAGGATTCGCGTACCACTGTCGGCATGATGGAGTTCTTGCCCTCCAGGGCCTTCTCCACGGCGGCCTTGCCCAGAGCGTAGGCCTGCTCGACATCGGATTCGGAGGCCAGGTGACGCGCTGCACGCTGCAGGTAGTCAGCCACCGCCCAGTGGAACTTGTAACCGAGGGCATCCTTGATCATGTTGGCAACCACGGGGGCAGCGCCGCCCAGCTGGGCATGGCCGAAGGAGTCGCGGGTGCCTTGCTCGGCCAGGAACTTGCCGTCCGGCCAATGGCAGCCTTCAGAGACCACGATGGTGCAGTAACCGAATTCTTTGACCTTGGCGTCGACCGCTGCGAGGAACTTCTCCTGGTTGAACTCGACTTCCGGGAACAGGGTTAATACCGGGATGCCCATGTCCTCGACCAGAGCGCCTGCGGCGGCAATCCAACCGGCGTGACGGCCCATGACCTCGATGACGAAGATCTTGGTGGAGGTCGCCGCCATGGAGCGCACGTCGTAAGAGGCCTCCAGAGTGGATACCGCGATGTACTTGGCAACCGAGCCAAAGCCCGGGCAGTTGTCAGTGATCGGCAGGTCATTGTCCACAGTCTTGGGTACGTGGATCGCCTGAACCGGAAAACCCATCTTCTCGGAAAGTTGTGAAACCTTGTAACAGGTGTCCGCGGAATCGCCGCCACCGTTGTAAAAGAAGTAACCGATGTTGTGCGCCTTGAAGACCTCGATCAGACGCTCATACTCGCGCTTGTTGTCCTCCAGGCTCTTCAGTTTGAATCGGCAGGAGCCAAAACCGCCGGAGGGAGTGTGCTTCAGGGCGGCTATGTCCTCGGCGGATTCCTGGCTTGTGTCAATCAAATCCTCGGTGAGTGCTCCGATGATGCCGTTGCGACCGGCATAGATGTTGGCGATCTTGTCCGGGTGTTGGCGGGTGGTTTCGATGACTCCGCATGCGGAGGAGTTTATAACTGCGGTGACGCCTCCCGACTGGGCATAGAACGCATTTTTCGCTGTCATTGAGTTGATCCCCTGTATGTTATTGATCGTATTATGGTTTTATAGGTTGATATAAGAATTCTTAGAGATCTCCGCGCTCTTTTGCTGAGTGATCGGCCTGCGCCTGCAGGAGCGACACCACGCATTCGGTGAGATCGTCGTATTCGTGGACACCGGTACCGTACTGCTGATAGCCCCGGTAGAAGAACTGGCAGCGATACTTGCGGCTGCCGGTCTTGAAAATGATGAAATGGCAACCTTCCTGGTCTTCCCAGATGATCACAGGGCAACTGGTGAGTTCGCGGTCGGAGGGCATGAGCCGGATCTCCGCGTCAGCCAGCTGAATTTCCACCTTATGGCCGTAACGCTCGGTCAGCGTGGTCTCGATTGTCCAGTGCTCGGAATCGGTGATGTCTGGAATTTCAGGCATGAGGTTGTAACATTCACTCGCTGTGAGAGGCAGAGAAGAATAATCCAATCGACCCGGTAAGTACAAACCAGTCCTGCCAGGCACAGGCCCATGCCGTCGGTCCTCCCCCGGCAGAACCGTTCGGCCAAGAGTGCTCTCCGGGTAGGAGTCGGATCATCGTCCCGGTCAGGTGCGCGCAGCGATCTTGGGGTCCTGCCTGCTGTCCCTGCGGGGCTGTGGGCTGGGTAAAGTCCCGTTGACTTTGCTGGATTTGTTGGATTAGCTTAAACAAGCGTGTCAGTTTCGGCTAATCCAAAACTTGGATGCAGCCATGGAATTTCCTAATTAAGAATTAGAATTCAAGTGAACAGTCCTCACGCCCCACCCCCTGAACGGGTGCGCCGGGCAAACCGGGTCTTGACTCGCATGCGATGTGTAGGGTGTTGTATATAAAGGGGTTTTAGGATAATTACTGTCAAGGTGAGGATCATTTTCGTATGCGTATCGTGATACTCGGGGTGCCGGGATCGGGGAAGCGGACCCAGACAGCACGATTGGCCGAGCGCCTCAAACTCGCCCCCGTGGCGACGGGTGAGCTGCTTAAACACGCCATTGCCGATCAGCACCCGATCGGTCTGGAGGCCCAGGCGCAGCAGGATGCGGGACGGGCTGTGACAGAAGATCTCATCCTGGGCCTGCTGCGTGAGCATCTGCTGAACACTGATGCGAAACGGGGTTTCATTCTCGAGGGTTTCCCGCGAAATCTTTTACAGGCACTGACCCTGGATGAGCTCCTGATTGAGATCGATCAGCCTCTGGACCTGGTGTTGCTGATTGATATCGAAATTGACAATCTGATGGAGCGCCTGGTCGGACGCCTGACCTGTCGTTCCTGCGGAGTGCTCTACAACGCTTATCAGAATCCACCGATAGTCGAAGACGTCTGTGATGTCTGCGGGGGACGGTTGCATCAACGCTCGGACGACAACGAAGAGACCGTGAGCAACCGAATTCATGTCTTTGATCACCTGATCACCCCCCTGATCAGCCATTACCAGAAGACCGATCGCCTGGTGCGGGTGGATGGCAATGGGGACGTGGACACAGTATTCGAGCATATTCTGGCTTCAATCGAGGCCTATATGAAAGCTCCCCGGGTTGCTGAATCTGTTCAATCAGGGAAACCTCAAGCCACGCAAGTCAGCGATTCGGCTGAATCTGCACCAGAAATGAAGAAGCCTGAAGCAAAAGCTGCGTCTGCTAAGGAGTCCCAGGCCAAGCCGAGCCCTGTCAAAAAGGCTCCGGCCAAGAAAGCCCCAGCCAAGAAAGCTCCGGCTAAGAAGGTACCGGCTAAGAAGGTACCGGCTAAGAAGGCTCCGACCAAGAAAGCTCCGACCAAGAAAGCTCCGACCAAGAAAGCTCCGACCAAGAAAGCTCCGACCAAGAAAGCTCCGACCAAGAAGGCTCCGACCAAGAAGGCTCCGACCAAGAAGGCTCCGACCAAGAAGGCTCCGGCCAAGAAAGCTCCAGCCAAGAAGGCTCCAGCCAAGAAGGCTCCAGCCAAGAAGGCTCCAGCCAAGAAGGCTCCAGCCAAGAAGGCTCCAGCCAAGAAAGCTCCGGCCAAGAAAGCTCCGGCCAAGAAGGCTCCAGCCAAGAAGGCACCGGCTAAGAAGGCTCCGGCCAAGAAGGCTCCAGCCAAGAAGGCACCGGCCAAGAAGGCTCCAGCCAAGAAGGCTCCTGCTAAAAACAGACGAAGGTAGCGGGCAAGGGAGGCTGGCGCCTTATAACCCGATTTCCCCTGGTTCCCATGCTCTGCGTGGGAACGCATACCGTGGTCATTTAGTATTGCCCCAGTTTGAGGTGATCGGATCAGCCCGGGTACGCATTCCCACGCGGAGCGTGGGAACGAGTTGGCGAGTTGACGCAAACCCGCGCTGACGGATGTCATGCGCGGGTGTAGCGATCACTCAGTTGGATCGTCCCATCATGCCCTTGATTGCAGTGGGCAGGTCCGCAGGGAAAATGATGCTCTTCCCATTGCTCGATTTCGCGATATTTTCCAACGATTTGACGTATTTTTCCCCGAGCAGGTAGACCACCGGCAGTTCCTGATTGCCGATCGCCTCGGTAACCAGATCGATGGCCTTCTTGCTCGCATTGGCCAGTACCACCTGGGCTTCCGCGTCACGCTTGGAGGCTTCCAGGCGGCCCTCCGCCTCAAGGATCGCGGCCTGTTTGTCGCCGTCGGCCCGGGTCACCGTGGCGCGCCGGGCACGTTCCGCTGCGGCCTGCTCCTCCATCGCCTTCTGCATGGTGCCGGAGGGATTGATGTCCTGGATCTCCACGGTCTTCAGGGTGATGCCCCAGTCCGAGATGTCGTCCGAGATGGAGTTCTTCAGGTGCGCCTTGATCTTGTCCCGGGAGGAGAGGGCATCATCCAGGTCCATTTCGCCGATGATCGAACGCAGGGTGGTCTGCACCAGGGTCTGAATCGCGATCTCGTAATCCTCCACCCCGTAGACCGCCTTCTCCGGTGAGATGATGTTGATGTAGGCTACCGCATTGGCGAGGATCACCGCGTTGTCCCGGGTGATGACCTCCTGGGTGGGGATGTCGAGCACGATATCCTTGGTGGTGACCCGATAGGCCACGGAGTCGATGTAGGGAATGATGATGTTCAGTCCGGGACCCAGGGTGCTGTGGTATTTACCCAGTCGCTGCACGACCCATTTATAACCCTGCGGCACCAGTCTTACGCCCTTGGCCAGGGTGACCAGGACCAGGACGAAAAGCGCGATCACGACATACAGTCCGGCATTCATATCCCTCTCTCCCTACGTGTTGTGTTGTGTGTGGTTTGGCAATCGCTCAGGGCGGTTAGATCGCGCAGAGTGTCAGACCTTCTGCACGATCAGGGCGTTGCCGGAAACATTCGTTACCCTGACCCGGTCGCCTTCGCTCAGCGGGTCGGTGGAGATGATCAGCCATTCGTCCGCGCCCAGGATCGGTGCGGGAAAACGCAACCGGCCCCGTTTCTCCTCGTTGGGGGCGCTGATAACCTGACCCACTTCGCCGATGATCGCCTCACGGGACAGGCCCGCCTTGGTGCGGTCGATCGACAGGGGTTTGAGGTACTTGAACCAGACCACGGCGAGTACCGAGGAGAGCACCGTCCAGATGAAAATCTGCCAACTCAGAGTGAGCCCCGGGACGAGGAACAGAATCCCGCCGAGAATGATCGCGGCAACCCCGAACCAGATGATGAAGAAGGAGGTGAGGGCGATCTCGCTGAGGATCAGGATCACACCGAACACCACCCAGTGCCAATACTCGATACCTGCATTCATGGGATCAGTCTGCGCGGCGGCGGAATTCGGTGCTCTGGCAGCCCGGGCAGGGTGGAATGTGCCCGGTCTTCTTGAAGTGCATCTCCTTGCCGCAGCTGCTGCACACCAGGGTGCCGGGTCCGGTGATCTCACCGGTGTGGTAGAGCGAGGCCTGGTTGGCCCGTTCCGCCAGCTTCGCCAGTTCGAGCTTGGTCTGATCGGCCACGCTGGTGAACATCTCAAACATCCGCTTTTCCACCTGCTGGACATCGAAATGCCACCAGGCGGAGAGCTCTTCGCCGGTATCCAGCAGATATTTCGCGGCGTCCTTCATGTCCCGTTCGACATAGCCGGCGACCTTATCGGCCTCCTCGCGGCTCAATTCACCAAGTTCGATCATTTTCTCCCGCGCGTCATCCAGGTACTGCTTCAATCCCGGAATCGCGTGTTCGCGGGCGGAATCAAAGGCCTCGTGCACCTCGTTGAGCATGTGATCATAAGCAGCCGCGAGGCGGTCGAAGGGATCTTGGGTGGGTTTATCGCTCATACTTCTCTCCCTGGGGAGGACAAACTGTCGGTTATGCAGGGCAGTGAACGGGTTGACCGGATGATTGCGAGGACCCCGTAAGGGATCGGGTCATCCCGCTGCATGCCTTCTCAATTCAATAATGATGGATCAATTCGCAGCCCTAGCCAAGTGTTACGGCACCAGGGTTGGCCGGGATCGGCTCAGGCGGTGTTGAACCAGCTCTTCAGCAGTAACAGACCGCCCCCGGCGCTGAGGCCGATACCCAGTCCGCTGGCTACCGCGACCGGCAGCAGCCCCCCGGCGCCGAACACCAGCAACAGGGAACCGCTGACCAGAAGGGCGCCGCCGGAGAGCGCGGAGAGGGTGTTCTGGTGATTGCGTTTCATCTGTCGGCGCAGTTGATCCAGTTCCTCGGATTGCCATTGGATCAGCAGTTGGCCGTTGGCGGCGTCCTCGATGATCTTGTTGAGGCGGATTGGCAGGTCGGGAATGTTCTCCGCGATCAGCGGCAGGTTCTTTTTCAGTTTGCCGAGAAAGGCGCGGCGCCCGATCTGCTCACTCATCCAGCGTTCAAGAAACGGCTTGGCGGTGGTCCATAGATCGAGTTCGGGATAGAGCTGACGGCCGAGTCCCTCGATATTGAGCAGGGTCTTCTGCAGCAGCACCAGCTGGGGCTGAACCTCCATGTCGAAGCGCCGCGCGGTCTGGAACAGGCGCAGCAGAAAATGGCCGAATGAGATCTCGCTCAGGGGCTTTTCGACGATCGGCTCGCTGACCGTTCGGATGGCGGATTCGAACTCTTCGATGCGGGTGCCCTTGGGCACCCAGCCTGAGGCCACATGCAACTGCGCGACCCGTTTGTAGTCCCGGTTGAAGAAGGCCAGCAGATTCTCCGCCAGGTAGCGTTTGTCGGCCTCGGTCAGGGTGCCCATGATGCCGAAGTCCACTGCCACGTAACGGCCGTCGGGTTCGACGAAGATGTTGCCCGGGTGCATGTCCGCGTGAAAGAAATTGTATTTGAAGACCTGGGTGAAGAAGATCTCCACACCGCGCTCGCCCAGCAGTTTCATGCTGATCCCCTGGGCTTTGAGAGCATCGATATCCCCCACCGGGGTGCCGCCGATACGTTCCATAACGAATACGTTCTGGCGGGTCAGGTCCCAGTGGACCTCGGGGACATACAGGGCGTCGCTGTTGAGGAAGTTGCGCCGCAACTGGGAGGCATTAGCCGCTTCGCGCATCAGGTCCAGTTCGTCAAAGATTGTCTTCTCGTACTCCTGGATTACCTCCACCGGTCTGAGCCGACGTCCCTCCTTCCAGTAGCGTTCCGCCAGATGGGCGATGGTGTAGAGCAGATCCACATCCCGCCGGATGGTCTTCTCTATGTTGGGTCGCAGCACCTTGACCACCACCCGGCGTCCGTCCTTCAGGCGGGCCGTGTGCACCTGGGCGATGGAGGCGGAAGCCAGTGGGGTTTCGTCGAACTCCTCGAGGACCTCGTCGATGGGGCGTTTGTAGGCCTTCTCGATGATCGCCCGGGCCTGACTGCCGGGGAAGGGGGGTACCCGGTCCTGCAATTTGGCGAGTTCCTTGGCCAGATCGTCGGGCAGCAGGTCGCGGCGGGTCGAAAGGATCTGGCCGAACTTGACGAAGATCGGGCCCAGGTCCTCCAGGCTGCGGCGGATGCGCACCGGGTAGCTGGAGCGGTCCTTGCGGAACCAGTACCAGGGGGAGAGGTAGATGAGGAAACGAATCGGGCGGAACAGGTGGGTGGCGAGGATGACCTCGTCCAGTCCATGGCGCAGTAGTACCAGATTGATGTGGATGAGTCTGAGGGCCTGGGACGGATGAATCACGAATCCGAATCTCCCTTTTTGCGAGCGGATTCGAGACGTTGTATGCGCGCCTCCAGGCGTTCCACATCGTCACGCAGGCGGTCCACTTCCTCGAGAAAGGGTTGGACTTCATAGGCACTCGGCAGCATCCGCAACTCTTCCTGCAGATACTCCTTAAGGTTCTGCTCGGCCGTGGCGCGGGCCTGTGCACCCCAACCCAGCACACTCCGGAACAGGCCCCCGATCTCATGCGCGGCGACATCCCCGGTGAGTCGTGACAGCTGCTCTTCCCAATCGATATCCAAGGCGGCGATGAAATCACCGAAACGCTGCGCCAGGGCGGTGTCCCCCTCGATGCTCACCGCGCCGCTGAAGACCTGTTCGGTGCTGTTGCGGTCATTACTCAGGTTGGCCAGGCCCCAGGGGGTTCCGCGCAGCATGCAGTCGGCTTCACCCTCGATCTGGCCGAGGCATTGGATACCCTGGGTATCTGGAATCAGAAACAGGGAAAAACCCAGTCCGGTCACCTGGATCTGGATCACCTTGCCGTGCAGGGGCGCCAGTCTGGCCGGGCTCTCGGGATCGAGTTTCAGGGTCGCATTGAGCAGTTGCTCGAAAGTGGCGAGGGCCGCGGCGCTGATGGTCATGTGAGACTCCCTGGCGACTCAGCCGGATCAGAACTTGTAACCGCGATGGATGGCCACGATGCCGCCGCTGAGGTTGTAGTAGTCACAGCGTTCGAAACCGGCGTGCTCCAGCATGCCCTTGAGGGTGTCCTGATCCGGGTGCATGCGAATCGATTCCGCCAGGTAGCGGTAACTCGCCTCGTCCTGGGTGACCCACTTGCCGATCTTCGGCAGCAGGCTGAAGGAGTAGAGGTCGTAGAGCTTTTGCAGGGGTTTGTGGACCGGCTTGGAAAACTCCAGCACCAGCAGGCGTCCCCCGGGTTTCACGACCCGGAAGATGGCATCCAGGGCCTTTTGTTTGTCGGTAACGTTGCGCAGCCCGAAGCCTATGGTCACGCAGTCGAAATAGTCATCCACGAAAGGCAGCATCTGTGCGTCGGCCTGTACATAGCGGATGTTCGCCACCCGTCCCTGGTCAACCATGCGCTCCCGGCCCCGGTTGAGCATCGCGGCGTTGATGTCGGAAAACACCACCAGTCCTTCCCGGCCCACCAAGCCGCTGAAGCGGGCGGAGAGATCACCGGTGCCCGCGGCCAGATCGAGCACCCGCTGACCCATGCGCACCCCGGACATCTCGATGGTCATGCGTTTCCACAGCCGGTGAATGCCCAGTGACATCAGATCGTTCATCAGGTCGTATTTGCCCGCGACCGAATCGAAGACTTCACGCACCCGGCCCGCCTTCTCGTTGACGGGTACATCCTCGAAACCGAAATGTGTGGTCTTATCGTCCTTCATGGGGGTTACCTGGGGTTATTCCTGTAAACGCAACGGCTCGAGCAACTCACCTCACGCGGAAGGCTGTTTGCGCTGATAACCGGCCTCTTGGAGACGTCTCAGATACTCCTGCCAGTTGCGCTCGTAGTGGGTGCCCAGTTGATACAGAGTGTCCCAGGAGTAGATGCCGGTATTGTGCTCATCGTCGAAATGCAGGCAGATGGCGTAGTTGCCCACCGGTTCGATGTGGGCGATGTTCACCTCTTCCTTACCCACCTGCAGCACCTCCTGCCCGGGTCCGTGGCCCTGGACCTCCGCCGAGGGGGAGAACACCCGCAGGTATTCCGCCGGATAGCTGTACTTGCTGCCGTCGTCGAAACTGATTTCAAGGACACGGGACTGCTTATGCAGGTGAATCTCTGTGGGATGGTGTGACATGATCGTTTCTCGTTGGATGGTCAGAGGATATATTGACTCAGGTCTTCATCCGCCGCCAGTTGTGACAGCTGGCTGTCCACATAGGCCTCGTCGATGACGATGGACTGACCGCTGAGTGCGGAGGCTTCGAAGGAGACGTTCTCCAGCAATCGCTCCATGACCGTATGCAGGCGTCGGGCGCCGATGTTCTCGGTGGTCTCGTTGACCTGCCAGGCGGTTTCGGCAATCCGCCGGATACCCCCCTCGGTGAATTCCAGGCGAACCTGCTCAGTCGCGAGCAGAGCCTGATACTGTTCGGTCGGGGAGGCGTCGGGTTCGGTGAGAATGCGGGTAAAGTCCTCGGTGCTCAGGGCGGACAGCTCGACCCGGATCGGCAGTCTGCCCTGCAGTTCGGGAATCAGATCCGAAGGCTTGGCGAGATGAAAGGCGCCGGAGGCGATGAACAAGATGTGGTCGGTTTTCACCATGCCATGCTTGGTGGAGACGGTGCAGCCTTCCACCAGGGGCAGCAGGTCGCGTTGGACCCCTTCCCGGGAAACATCCGCGCCACTGGTTTCGGCCCGGCTGGTGACCTTGTCCAGCTCGTCGATGAACACGATGCCGTGCTGC
The DNA here is from genome assembly GCA_040507245.1 of Candidatus Thiodiazotropha sp. Classification (GTDB taxonomy): domain Bacteria; phylum Pseudomonadota; class Gammaproteobacteria; order Chromatiales; family Chromatiaceae; genus Thiodiazotropha. Next base: position 2,089 of record JBEVVH010000038.1, on the reverse strand, counting down.
TCGACCATCTCCAGGGCACGCAGCTTGAGGTCCTCCTCGTTGATCCGCTTGGCGGCCTCTTCATCACTCAGGACCTTATAGGCGTCCCTGACGCGCAGCTTGCGCCGGCGGGTTCGTCCGGTACCCAGATTCTGGAACATGCCCTGCAGCTGGTCGGTCATCTCCTCCATTCCCGGCGGGGCCATGATCTCCACACCCACAGGTGCGGCGCTGACCTCGATATCGATCTCCTTGTCGTCCAGATTCCCGTCGCGGAGTTTCTGGCGGAATTTCTCCCGGGTGGCGCTGGACACTCCGCTGGAGGTTTCAGTGTCCTCCCAGCCACTGGGTCTGGGGGCGGGAAGCAGGGTGTCGAGGATACGCTCCTCCGCAGCCTCGGAGGCGGCCTCGCCAACCTTGCTCATCTCCTCCTCACGCACCATTTTCACTGCGGAATCCGCCAGTTCGCGGATGATCGAGTCCACTTCCCGGCCGACATAACCGACCTCGGTGAACTTGGTCGCCTCGACCTTGAGAAAGGGGGCGTTGGCAAGCTTCGCCAGACGCCGGGCAATCTCGGTCTTGCCGACCCCGGTGGGGCCGATCATGAGGATGTTCTTGGGGGTGATTTCGTTGCGCAGGGTCTCATCGACCTGGGCGCGGCGCCAGCGGTTGCGCAGTGCGATCGCCACGGCGCGTTTGGCGTCGTGCTGACCGATGATGTGCTTGTCGAGCTCGGCGACGATTTGTTGTGGAGTGATTTGCGACATGGTGTTAGTGCCTGTGAAACAATGCCCTGCGAACCCTCAGGCTTCGCAGTCAAGCTCTTCGAGAACGAGGTTGTGATTGGTGTAGATGCAGATGTCGGCGGCGATGCCGAGACCCTTTTCGACGATCTCCCGCGCCCCGAGTTCCGTGTTCTCCAGCAGTGCCCGTGCTGCGGCCTGAGCGAAACTGCCGCCGGATCCGATGGCCATCAGGTTATTCTCCGGTTCGATCACGTCGCCGGTGCCGGAGATGATCAGCGAGGCGCTGGCGTCCGCCACGCAAAGCAGGGCCTCGAGACGCCGCAGGGCCCGGTCGGTGCGCCAGTCCTTGGCCATCTCAACCGCGGCGCGGGTGAGATTGCCCTGGTGTTTCTCCAGTTTGCCCTCGAACCGCTCGAACAGGGTGAAGGCGTCAGCGGTGGCGCCGGCGAATCCGGCGATCACCCGCCCCTTGTAGAGCTGGCGGACCTTGCGTGCGTTGCCCTTCATGACCGTGTTGCCCAGGGTGACCTGTCCGTCTCCGCCGATCACGACCTTGCCGCCGCGGCGCACGGAAAGGATGGTGGTGCCTCTGAAATTTTCCACGTTTGTCCTGCTGGTTGTTGCGGTCTGATCCACTTAGGTGGGGCTGAAGTACCGCTGATTCAAGCCCCCCGGGTTTCGAGGCGGCCGAAGTCGTCGAAAAATGTGCAACCTCTCACGCTGCTGTCGAGACTGACCTTTCATACGCATCATACTCGTCCGGAGAGTCCGGATGTCCCGTAAATGTCCGGGGAATGCGTATGGCCGGGTGCGCCCCAAACCGGCGATTGTACCTGAGCCCGTGGCCGGGTGCGCCCCAAACCGGCGATTGTACCTGAGCCCGGGGCTGGTGAGAAATCTCGCCGGAATGACCTGGAAACTTTCCGCTGTACCGAGAATCCATTTCACTATGTCATGCATCCGCATGATGACTCGCCCCCCAGGTGAACGCCGATGAGGTCTCCTGCCGGGTGGCAACACAAGGAGCTTTGCATGGATCTGATGAAACAACTGTTGAGGGCCGCGATGTTACTCTCCCTGCTGGCCTCGGCGCAGACCTGGGCCGAGGATCAGCCGGCCACCGGGGAGGCGCTCAAGCAACAGACCTACGAACTGCTGGGAACCCTCAAAGACTATACCCTGCAGCAGAAAGATGAGTTGATGGACGCCCTGGAACAGGGCATGGACGACCTGGATGAACGCATCGACGCACTGCAGGAACGGATCGACGCACGCTGCCAGCCAGGGAAAGCGAAGCGAAGGCTGGTAGTCCCCGGTAGTCGCGAGGCGATACTGGAAACCCGACGTGCCGTAGGCGCCAA
>JBEVVH010000037.1:0-22282 GCA_040507245.1 Candidatus Thiodiazotropha sp. | reverse complement strand
AAAGAAACCAAAGCGAGTTGCAAAATACTTCAATCACGAGAAGATTTCTTATGCCGCGTAGCAGATGTATTTTATTGCCGGGTTAATAACGTTCCATGCCATCCGATGTCACAAACCCTGCTGCGACGCCGGGTTGTTTGCGCTCTTTAGCGATCAGTGCTGACCGGTAAACTGAGACACTCCCAACTAGAATATACTTTCTGAGCAATAAGGCAAAAAAATATACACCTCGAACATTCAGGGTTATGCGATCAGGCCCCGATCCTGCAAATCCCGAATCTGATCCCGCACCCGTGCCGCCTCCTCGAACTCAAGGTTCTGGGCATGCCGGTACATCGCCTCTTCCAGCTCTTTCACCCGCTTGGCCATCTGCTTGGGCGTCAGGCTGGCGTAATCACGCTCCTCTTCCGCAACCTTGGCATATTTCCTGGGACTCATCTGGGCGCCGGGGTAAGCACCCTCCATGATGTCCGCAATCGACTTGAGTATGGTTTTAGGCGTGATGCCATGGGCTTCGTTATAGGCCTGCTGCTTGAGTCTCCGGCGTTCGGTTTCATCGATCGCCCGGCGCATTGAGCCGGTGATCTGGTCAGCATAGAGGATTGCCTTGCCGTGGGCATTGCGGGCCGCCCGGCCGATGGTCTGAATCAGTGAGCCCTCGGATCGCAGAAACCCCTCCTTGTCCGCATCCAGTATCGCCACAAGGGAGACTTCGGGCATATCCAATCCCTCCCGCAGCAGATTGATGCCGACCAGCACATCGAATTCCCCCAGGCGCAGGTCGCGAATAATCTCGACCCGTTCCACCGTATCGATATCAGAGTGCAGGTAGCGCACCCGCACATCGTGATCTCCCAGGTAATCGGTCAGATCCTCGGCCATGCGTTTGGTCAGGGTGGTGACCAGCACCCGCTCCTGCTGCGCCACCCGGAGGCGGATTTCGGACAACAGGTCATCCACCTGGGTGAGCGCGGGCCGCACCTCGACCTCCGGATCCACCAGCCCCGTAGGCCGCACCACCTGCTCAACGATCGCTCCGGATCGCTGGATCTCATAATCCCTCGGGGTGGCGCTCACATAGATCGTTTGAGGCGAACGGGCCTCGAACTCCTCAAACCGCAACGGACGGTTGTCCAGCGCCGAAGGCAGACGAAAGCCGTATTCCACCAGGGTCTCCTTGCGCGAGCGATCGCCGCGAAACATGCCGCCCAGCTGCGGCACTGTAACGTGACTCTCATCGATCACCAGCAGGGCTCCTTGCGGCAGGTAGTCGAACAGGGTCGGTGGCGGCTCCCCCGCCTTGCGGCCGGACAGGTAGCGGGAGTAGTTTTCAATGCCGGAGCAGTAACCCAGCTCATTGATCATCTCGATGTCGAACAGGGTGCGTTGACTGAGCCGCTGCGCCTCGACCAGCTTATGCGCCGACTCGAGCTGGGCGAGCCGCTCCTTGAGCTCCACCTTGATCTGTTCGACCGCCTCCAGCAGGGTTTCCCGGGGGGTCACATAGTGACTCTTGGGAAAAATCGAGTAGCGCGGCACCTTGCGCAGGACCTGACCGGTCAGGGGATCGAACACTGAGATCTGCTCGATCTCGTCATCGAACAGCTCCACCCGGACCGCCTCCGCATCAGACTCCGCCGGGTAGATATCGATCACCTCGCCCCGCACCCGAAAGGTGGCCCGTTGCAGGGCCGCATCATTACGAGTGTACTGGAGTTCCGCCAGACGTCGCAGGATGGCGCGCTGATCGATGACCTCTCCGCGACTGAGATGCAGCATCATCCCCAGGTAGGCCCTGGGGTCGCCCAGACCATAGATCGAAGAGACCGTGGCGACGATGATGGCGTCTTCACGTTCCAGCAGCGCCTTGGTGGCGGAGAGGCGCATCTGCTCGATATGATCATTGATCGAGGCATCTTTTTCGATGAAGGTGTCCGACGCGGGTACATAGGCCTCAGGCTGGTAGTAGTCGTAATAGGAGACGAAATACTCCACCGCGTTGTTGGGAAAGAATTCCTTGAACTCCCCGTAGAGCTGGGCCGCCAGGGTCTTGTTCGGGGCCAGCACCAGGGTTGGACGCTGAATTTCATCGATCACATTGGCAATGGTGAAGGTCTTACCCGAACCGGTCACCCCCAGAAGGGTCATCCCGGCCTCGCCATCATGCAACCCCTCCACCAGACGGCGGATGGCACCCGGCTGATCACCTGAGGGGTCAAATTTGGACTTCAATTGAAACGCTTTATTCATTAAGGGATTCTTCATCGTGCATTAATTGGCTATTATGACATCCGCACCGCGTCATCCTAGTGTTGCGACCCTCACGACACTTGAATGATTTCCATAACCCGACGCCTGTCGTTCAGCTCCAGGGACCCGAAACCGCCATGAACTCACAACTCTCAAGTCGCGTAAAAGCCGTCAAACCCTCCCCGACGCTTGCCATCACCGCCCGGGCCGCCGAGATGCGGGCTGCCGGCAAGGACGTCATCGGACTGGGGGCCGGTGAACCCGATTTCGACACACCGGATTACATCAAGGCGGCCGCCATCAAGGCGATCAACGACGGTTTCACCAAATACACCGCGGTTGACGGAACGCCAGGGCTGAAGCAGGCGATCATCGACAAGTTCAAACGTGACAACGGGTTTGACTATGCTGCCGACCAGATCCTCGTCTCCTGCGGCGGCAAACAAAGTTTTTACAACCTGGCCCAGGCGATCCTGGACCCGGGTGACGAGGTGATCATCCCGGCACCCTACTGGGTCTCCTACCCGGACATGTCCATCCTTGCAGGTGGGGTGCCGGTACTGGTATCCGCAGGCGCCAGCCAGAATTTCAAGATCACCGCCCAGCAACTGGCGGCGGCGATCACCGACAAGACCAAACTGTTCGTCATCAACAGTCCCTCCAACCCTACCGGCATGGCCTACACACAGGAAGAGCTGGCCGCACTGGGTGAGGTTCTGAAAGAGCACCCCCGGGTTCTGATTGCCACGGACGACATGTATGAGCACATCCTCTGGCCGGGCAAACAGTTCGTCAACATCCTCAATGCCTGTCCCGAGCTGAAGGACCGGACCCTGGTGCTCAACGGGGTTTCCAAAGCCTACTCCATGACCGGCTGGCGTATCGGCTATGCCGGCGGCCCGGCCGAGATCATCAAGGCGATGAAGAAGATCCAGTCTCAGAGCACCTCCAACCCCACCTCCATCTCCCAGGTGGCGGCCCAGGCGGCGCTGGAAGGACCCCAGGCGTGTATTGGCGAAATGCTCAAGGCCTTCAAGGAGCGCCATGACTACGTGGTGGAACGCCTCAACGGCATGCCCGGCATCGAATGCCTGCCCAGCGACGGCACCTTCTACTGCTTCCCCAAGGTCGAGGAAGCACTCAAGGGTCTCGACGGAGTAAGCAATGACCTGGAACTCTCGGAATACCTGATCACCGAGGCCGGCGTGGCGCTGGTGCCGGGCACCGCATTTGGTTTGGCCGGACATGTACGGATCTCAATCGCCACCAGCATGGAGAAGCTGCAAAAGGCTCTGGATCGAATTGAATCGGTACTGAAGCCCTGATAGGCTGAAGGCGGGTTGCACCTGCACGCGGGTTTCACCGGGCCCATACCGGCCCGGCGGACTCGCGCCACAGGTCACTACTCCGATAGGCCGTAAAGCTTTCAGGCAAATCGGGACATAAGATCATCAGCGGTGCCAAAGCGGCACGGACACCGCATCACAACGGGCGCCGGATTGCGCCCCATAAACACTCCAGGGAGGGAGAATCATGCCTCAGTCAGCTTATCGCCTTCATTTTACCCACGCCCGGGGACTTACCCTGACAGAACTTGTCACTGCCGTTTCCCTGCTTTCCATTCTCGTCAGTCTCGGTATACCGAGTCTCAAAACCATGCAGGTCAAAACCCAACAAAACGCCCTGATCAATGGTTTTTCCACCCTGTTTCACCAGGTCAGGAGCCAGGCGATACTCGAGGAGACGCGTCAGATCCTCTGTCCCAGTGAAGATAACCTGACCTGCCAACCTGGAAACGACTGGAGCCGGGGATTGATCCAGGTGACCGATGCCGATCGGAACGGACAGGCGGATCCCGGTGAACCGGTCATAGCGTTGTTGAATGCCGAAAAGGGCTCTGAAATCGCGATCCATTCGAGCCCTTCACGCACTCAGGTACACTACCTGAGTGATGGTCGGCCCAGCGGCTACAACCTCACCCTCGCCTTCTGTGATCCGCAAAACCGGGTACCCGGCAAATACCTGATCGTCAACAACGTCGGGCGAATCCGTGTTTCCGACCGGGTTAGCCGAGACTCGGCAGTCCGCTGTGTAGAATGAATTTGTTGGAGAAACTATTGACGCTCAGGGCCTGTGTCATTATCATGCGCCCCTCTTAACTCATTCCCCGGTAGCTCAGTCGGTAGAGCGGGTGACTGTTAATCACTAGGTCGGCAGTTCGAGCCTGTCCCGGGGAGCCAAATAAAACAAGCACTTAGAGATTTCCTAAGTGCTTTTTTCATGCCTTGAATACGGGATTATATGGATTGCTGGCACCAGCATTCGAACCGCCATCCATCAGACCAAGACTTTCTAATTGCGTACTACTGCAGAGGATGTCGAAACCTAAGAACAGTCGCATCGTATCAAACAGGTAGGCGTGTATTTATTATGCCAACCCTCCGGTTGAAAAAAGATAGGTGACAAATCCTACAGTACCCAGGATGACCAACCAGATGGGCCAAAAACAGAGCCAATTGTGGCCTTCACACGCTTTCTGAAACGGACAGGTTCTTTTAAAGAGGCAACGATTACCGGACATACGGCTTCCTCGACAACTACCGCAGAAACAATTCCTGCTACCAACCTACCCCCTGAATACTCTTTTAACCAACTTGTGTAAACCTTGCATCTTGGTAAGTTTTTGAAACACCCACACCATTGAGCGATCCGGTCAGGCGAGTGTTTGCTGAGTGTGTCGAGAGGAGAGATATCGAGTGTCTGCCATATCGAGACAAAGGCTCATAAAAACGATTGAGAAAACAAACACATGCAGTGCAAGCCCGTGTCAAAGTTTAAGCTGAAACCCCAAGAGTAGCCGACTGCCTGAATAATCCAATCTGGTGCGCGATAGAGACGCTGCCTTCAAAACGGATAGTGACGATCTGATGCTTCAGCAGTACTCAGGACAGCGTTAGCCCGGCAGCGAACCCCGACGCGGTCGGGAATCGCTGCCGATCTGGTCCACGCGGGCGTTATCGTGGAAAAATTCAGGCTTGAGAAGACTTGTTCAGAAGATAGCGGACTTGGGTTATAGCCAGTCCGAGGAGGGCTGCGATGCTCAGGGCTGAGGCAGCAAATATGAGTACTGCTGACGCCATGACCAAAATGGGTGCTGCATTCATGATGATCTCCATTAGGCAATCCGGATTGAAAACCACATCAATCAAGACCTGCTATATTAGCAAATCAATAAATTATTGAAAGCACGGACATGAAAAATCCCACCTGAGCTTGACTGGTTAATTGATATTTTATTGATCTGGATCAATTACTCCGTATCGACATGCCTTGACTTAGATGAGCCTCACGCAAAGATATGACCCAATAATAAATTCGGGTGATTCATGCCTCGTGCATGAATTTCCGATTCCTTCTGGCACTGTTGTCCCGTTTCTGGCTGCGTCTGATGTATTAGCGTGTTTTGCCTCTTCGTAGCAGTTGTGCGTTTAACTCGCGAGGAAGCAATAATGCTGTACATCGGGAACCGATTCCCATCCTGGATTCTCATTCTTTTATTCACGTTCTGTTACTTCACACCCCTTCTGGGTGCTGTCACTGAAACGACCATTCTCGGTGAGACCCCTCCCCCGGGTTTCGACACCACCACAGGGAAACGAATCATTCCCAACGAGCGTTGCCTGAAATGTCACGGCGATGCCCACGAGAAAACGGACACCCGGGATGACGGCAGCGTCGTTGAGATCTACGCGGACCCGGATCAGATCAAAGACAGCGTACACGGTGAACGGGCGTGCACCGATTGTCACGCAACCATCGACCGGGTTCCCCATCGCGAGGCACCGGAGATCGTTGTAGGCTGTGTGGAGTGTCACCGGCAGACCTGGGATGAACACCGAAGTGACCCTGACGGCAAGTACAAACGTCTTGGGGTGTTGATGAAGACCATCGACGCTTACTATGACTCCGTGCATGCGCGACCCAACAAGCACGATCAGTCAGTGACCAATGCCACCTGCTACGACTGCCATGACGCGCACAACATCGGCAGCCTGGGAAGTCATCAAAGAGCCGATCACCGCTTGAAGAACCCCGAGGTATGCGGCGAGTGCCACAAAAAGCAGCTCAAGGAGTACAGCGGTTCCGTACATGGCGTGGCGGTCCTGCAAGAGAAAGACAGCGACTCGGCAGTCTGTTCCGACTGCCACACCACCCATGCGATCGATTCACCCGACAGCGACAAGGCCAAGCTGGCGATCACCAAGAATTGCGGCAACTGCCACGAAGAGGCCCAGCGCACCTATTTCGACTCATATCATGGCCAGGTGCATCGCCTGGGTTACACCAACACCGCAAAATGCTACGACTGTCATGGCGGTCACACGGTCAAGGGCGAGGATGACCCGACATCTGAGATCCACGCCAACAATCGCCTCGAGAACTGCCGGGTGTGCCACAAGGATGCCAACGAAAACTTCCTGACCTTCTGGCCCCACGGGGATGCGGATGACCGGGAGAACTACCCCGGACTGTGGTTCTTCAAGGTGTTCATGCAGATCCTGATTTTTTCCGTCATGGCATTTTTCTGGGTGCATGTGTTCATGTGGCTCTATCGCGAGGTGATGGACTATATCCAGGGGAAAGGCTTTATTGAGGATCTGAATAAACCTGACGTGGTCTACTTCCGACGTTTCCCAGCGGTCTGGCGATGGATTCACGGGTTGTTTGCCATCTCAACCATGACCCTGATATTGACCGGCACCACACTCCTGTTTGCCCACACCAACTGGGCGAAGGCGGTCGTGGTGTTTCTCGGCGGAACGGAGATGGAAGGCATTATCCATCGAACCGCCGCCATTATCTGGCTGAGCATCTTTGTCATCCATCTGGCGGTAGCCATCAGTAACATCTGGATGAAACGCAGCACCTTCAAATGGTTCGGCAGCACCTCCATGCTCCCCAACTGGAAAGACTGGGAGGACCTGAAAGGCATGTTCCGCTGGTTTGTCGGTCGGGGTGAGCGTCCCGAGTTCAGTCACTGGACCTACTGGCAGAAATTCGACTACTGGGCGCCCTTCTGGGGTGCGGCGGTGATCGGGTCATCCGGCATCATGCTGTTCGCACCGGAAACAACGGCGCAGTTTTTACCCGGATGGATGTTCAACATCGCCACCCTGGTGCACGCGGAAGAGGCATTACTGGCTGCGATCTTTCTGAACTCAGTGCACTTTTTCAATGTGCATTTCCGTCCGGAGCGCTTCCCGATGAGTACAACCATTTTCACCGGCGCGATACCGATCGAGGAATTCAAGCATGATCACCGGCTTGAATACGAACGGCTTATTGATAGCGGTGAGTTGGAAAGTCACCTTGTCAGGCGTCCATCACGACGGGCGGATCTGGCGGCTTCTTTCATCACCACGGTACTCATAATGACAGGCCTGGCCCTGCTGACCCTGGTACTGATCGGATTGATGACCGCACCGTCCTGAACCTGGAGATACTTAGAATGATGACCCACAAATCCCTAGTGTTCCTGGCGCTGCTGGCCGTCCTGCCCGCCCACGCTCACGCTGAGGGCAAACCGTCCGGGCAGGCCCTCGCCTTCACCTGTGCAGGGTGCCATGGTACCGATGGCTCCAGTGTCGGCCCCTCGAGTCCGACGATCGCCGGTATGAACCCGGATGTCTTCGTCGATGTCATGAAGGGCTACCGTGAAGACAAGCGCAACTCCACCATCATGAATCGCATCGCCAAGGCCTATGACGATGAGGAGCTGCACGGCATGGCCTGGTATTTTGCCAAACAGAAACAGCGACTCGCGGCGCAACAATTCGATCCTGCCCTGGCAGCGCGCGGTGAAACCCTGCATAAAGAGTATTGTGAAAAATGCCACGAGAACGGGGGTGTTGCCGGTGATGCCGGAACACTGGCGGGACAATGGATGCCTTATCTCGAAAACAGCATGACGGATTATCTCAAGGGTTTGCGGCCCTATCCGCGCAAGATGAAACGTAAAGTCGATGCCGTCATCCAGGCGGAGGGCCAGGATGCCGTACAGGCATTGATCCACTACTACGGCAGCCACCAGTAGTGGCGGAGGAACAGAAACAATGAGTCATTATAATCGCAGAGGCTTCTTCCGCTGGTCCGCCGGCATGACCCTGGCGGGAGGGCTGCTGGGTTTTCCCGGCCTGTTGCTTTCGGCAACCCGCAAGGTGGTGGTGGTTGGCGGAGGAGTCGGCGGCTGTACCGCGGCGAAGTATCTCCGCAAACTCGATCCGAGCCTCGAGGTTACACTGATCGAGCCCAAGAAGTCCTACACCTCCTGTTTCATGAGCAATGAGGTTCTGAGCGGTGACCGGACCCTGGAGTCCATCACCTTCGGCTATCAGGGACTCGAAGCCCACGGAGTCAAAATCATCAACGACCGGGTAAGCGCCATCGATGCCGACGCCAGGTCGGTGGCCACCGGGACGGGAGAGCGAATCGGTTATGACGCCTGTATCGTCTCCCCGGGCGTCGACTTCAAGTGGGATGCCATCGAAGGCTACAGTGAGGCGGTCGCGGAAGAGATTCCACATACCTGGTTCGCCGGTCCCCAGACCTTGACCCTGGCGAACCAGATCCGTGCCATGCCTGAGGGAGGAAAGGTCATCATCGTCGCACCGCCCAATCCCTATAAATGCCCTCCCGGACCTTATGAGCGGGCGGCGCAAATTGCGATGTACTGCAAACATCATAAGCCAAAGGCAAAAATCATCATTCTCGATCCGAAAGACGCATTCTCCAAGCAGGGGCTGTTTCGGCAGGGTTGGAGCCGATATTACGGGTTCGGCACGGATAACAGTATGATCGAATGGGTGGGAGCCGCCAGCGGAGGCAAGGTGGAGGCGATCGATCCATCCACCCGCACCCTAATTGCGGAGATCGAGGATTTTCAGGGTGATGTCATCAATATCATCCCGCCTCAGAAAGCCGGCAAGGTCGCCTATGCCTCTGATCTGGTCGATGGCGACTGGTGCCCTGTCGACAAGCTCACCTTCGAATCCACCCGGCACAAGGATGTGTATGTCCTGGGTGACGCCTCCAACGCCGCAAAAATGCCGAAATCAGCCTATGCCGCAAACTCCCAGGCCAAGGTGGCCGCTGCGGCGATTGTGGCGAAATTCAATAACCAGCCCGTGGGTGAGCCCACATTCGTCAACACCTGTTACAGCATAATCAATCACGAACACGGGATTTCCGTGGCAGCAGTCTATTCACTCGACCGCGCCAGCAACATGATTAATCCGATACCGGGTTCGGGTGGACTCTCACCAATCGATGCTTCTGATGAGCAAAGAAAGCGGGAGGCAAGCTATGCCCACAGCTGGTTCAAGAATGTTATCAACGACATGCTGGAATAGACCCGTCTGTCACAGGAGTCCGGGATGACAGTGAACCGGTGACAGTGCCGGTGACAACCGGCAGATCATCAGGCACCGACGGCCTACCCAGGAACCCCTTCCATGCGCTTGATTTCATGAAACTGCGGTACCCGGGAACAATCAGCAACGCCACGCGGCATTGATCTTTGAGCGAGGGGAGGAGGGAAATGCCTGGAAAGCTTGCAGGGTCCCACAGTTGTTCACATTCTGCCGGATCCCGGCTTCCGCTTCGCTGCAACCGGGCTACACGGGTGATGCTTGCGCCTCTCGAGATTCCCGGATGCCACGACCGCAAACCCGCTCAGCAGGTCTGATCCCACCTTTTCTGACAGATTAACCCTGTAATCTACAGGTTATGCCTATTCTTGACGGTGATGCCCATTGCTCTATATTTGAGCTCACAAATAATAAATAACCGAGGGAGAGATATGCCAATTACAATCAACACCCGACTTTTGCGTCATGCCTGTACCGCACTGTTACTGGTAGCCGGCAGTACCACAGCCCTGGCCGAATCACGCACCCCCGTTCCCGGATACGTGATGGACTATGACGGTAATATTGTGCGCAGCGGATACGGCGAATGCCTGCACACCGGATACTGGAAACCGGAGATGGCCACGGTCACCGGTTGTGACGGCTATGAATTGAACAAGGCCGTTAAAATCATCGAGGGTGATGCCAAAGAAGAGATCAGCACCATACTTTTTCCCCAGGCGGAGTTGTTTGCCTTTGACAGCGACAAGTTGAGTGACAGCGGCAAGGATTACATCCGTAACTACCGGGAGGAACTCGGTGATGTGCTGGCCCAGGCTTACGCGGTGGTGATACTTGGTCACACCGACAGCACCGGTGATGACGCATACAACCTGGAACTCTCGAAGCGTCGCGCTGCGGCGGTGGCCGACTATCTGACAACCCTGAACGTGCCCGCTGACAAGATGAAGATCATCGGCCGCGGTGAGAGCGATCCCCTGGTACCCAACGATACCGAAGAGCACCGTGCGCAAAACCGGCGCGTGGAGGTCTTCGTGGTCGGTCAGCCACGCGCCCTGGACGCCATGGTGTTTCCCAGCGTTGCACTGTTCGAACGCCGCAGTGGCGAACTGACCGGAGAGGGCAAGAACCTGCTGGAGCAGAGCATCACCCAGGCCATGGATACCCTGACCAAAGCGGTTTTCATCGGCATCCTGGGTCACACCGACGATGTGGGTGATGACGATTACAACCAGGATCTGTCAGAACAGCGAGCCCGGGCGGTGCGTGACTACCTGGTGGGCGGCGGGGTCGATCCGAACAAGATCGCCACCTGGGGCGCCGGCGAGAAGGAACCCATTGCCAGTAACACCACCCCGGAAGGTCGCGCAGAGAACCGGCGTGTAGAGGTATTGGTGCTGGGCCGTATCAAGAAATGACATTAATCTGAGCACACAACGTCCTGATAAAGCCCGCGTACGCGGGCTTTATTGTATCGGGCGTCTGATAGCATATCGCATCAGAGGTGAAGCTCTGTGGATTCAGCACATTTGCATTTGGGATCCCTACGCCAGCTCGATCTGTAGACCGATTCCCATAGACGCCTCGACCACCGTCTCACCCGGAGTCTCAAGCGCCAGGCGCAGGGTTTCTCCTCCCGCCCGGATCGGCAACCAGGCAGTCTGAAACGCGAGCGACAGGGGTTCATTGTCTTGAGTGGTTTTGAGACAGGTGTCGGCAACCGCGCGCGCATGCTGGTAGCCCTCCGGGTCACGGTGATATCCCAATCGGTAACGCCCGGACAGAGATGCGCTGACAGTGCAGAATCCGTTTATGCGAAACCGACTGTAGCTCTGATCGTCAGGGATCCGGATCCATCCATTCGAATCGCTGAGCACCCCTTCAGGGGCATCGTCGATCTCCCTCATAGTGACGGCCTCTGGAAACACGACGTCATGCCACCCCTCCCCCACCAATTCGAGGTCTTGCTGACGCACCAGACTCACCACGTCCACTACCCGGGCGAGCCTTGGGTAGCTGCCGATGACCTCGATGGGAAAGGGGCCGAACACATCCCTCCCAACCCGGTACTTGATCAGCCAGGAGCCATTGGGCAAGGCGGAATTCTGCACCGAACCGATGTGCGCACCACTCGAGGAGACCTTCATCGGCGGCACGTCCTGATTCCAGGTGGCGGGCTCCGCGGTATTCGCCCGCCACAGCTTTGTAGCGATCTCCCGGGCCGGCCACAAGCGGGTCATCATGACTTGAAACAGGTCATCCCGGGACTTGTTCACCACATCGTTGAGCGCAATCGCGGGTCGCTGCTCATTGGCCCAGAAACTGATGTTGTCGATGAGATGGGTGTCACCCAGCACATTCAGCCACATCGGATATTCCCAACCGGAGAGAAAATCCGCATCGACCACGTAACCGTCCCGTTCCGCATCGAATTTGATCGCCGAGTTCCAGAGCCGGTCGAAATCCGTGAAATCACCCAGCTTGCGAATCTGCTTGAGTACCGGCAAGGCATCACGCAGGCCGTTGTCGGTCTGCAATGCTTCCCAGATCCGGCTCATGATGAAGTAATGCCCCCAGGAATTTGGGTGATAACGGTCATGCGACAACAGACCCAGTCGGGCGGGCCGGAAGTAGTTGGTATCGATGACGAAATCGGCCAGGGAACGGCACTCCGCGTCCAGCGCCTTCCAGTCACTGAGACGGGATTGCATCAATGGGGAGAGCAGTTTATTCAACTCCGCCGGCTCCGAGGTAACCAGGTTCGACTCCTCTGGCTGGGTGCTCAACTGGTGCATGTAGGGCACACAGTATTTCTTCTTCACCCGGCTGATGGGCACCCCGCCATGCCGCTCCTCGTCATAGGGCACCAGGCGAGAGTAGATCAGCGGTACACCGGGGTTGTGGGTGCGGAAGTAGGCGTACAGGTCCCGGGCGTCCTGAATCATCTGTTCCCGGGTGCGGCCGCCCAGACCCAGGATGGCATCGTTGATTCCCAGTTCGATGATGATTGCATGGGGGTGGGTCTCACGGGTGAACTGAGCATAGCTGCGATCGGTCAGTGGATCGATCTTGTGCAACGCGAACTGATGGTTGAGCGCACCCGCCCCGGTGTGTTGGAACACCAGCGCCAGGCCTTCGGCCTCACAGGCCCCGTTGATGTGATCCACCCAGGTCTGATGCCAGGGGAACACCACCTCGCTCGACCCAAGCACGGCAATCCGGGTAGCCCGGGTGTCGTCCCGATCACGTTGCTGCTGTTGCACCATGAAAGTGAGCCGATCCAGCGCAGACTCAATCTGCTGCGGTGCGTAGAGGCTGCCCTCGGGCAGCTCCAGAGGCTGCAGCAATGTCACCCTGCGTTCGATCCAGAGCGACTCGTCAGCGGTCAGAGGACCGGACTCAGGCTCATACTCAACTTCCCCGCCGGGATTCGCAGGATCCGCATTGAGAATCACCTGATAGTCTAGACCCTGCTGCAACTCCACCCGGGAGTGATCGGCGAGGATGTGCACCACCACCACTTGAGTCGCATCGAGTACCGGAAAATCAAACGGAAACCGGATGATGACGCCATCGCCGGGATAGGGTCCTGCGATGCTGATCGTGGTGATGACTGTCATGGAACCGGTTCCTTTGGATATGAGGCTGCGGTGAAGTCGCGGACAATCCTGCCCCGCGCTGTTTCAGTACCGAGTCTAACAGGCTGATCATCGGTCCGGGGAGGAATCCGATCCCAGTTGTCACAATCGGCAGGCCCTTTCATAGCCCTTGGGTGATCAGGGTTACCCGCTGCTTCAACTGATGCCGGTTTGTGTCAAAATGAGTCCATGCACGATCATCACCATTCACATCACGGGCATACCGGAGATCACCACCACGGCGTCCACCGCAAGTTGTTCTGGGCGTTGGCGCTGACCCTGGGCTTTGCCGGAGTGGAGGCTGTGGCTGGATGGTGGTCGGGATCCCTGGCGCTGCTCGGTGATGCCGGGCATATGCTGACCGACGCATCAGCTTTGGGTCTGGCCGCGTTCGCCTCGCTTTTGGCACTGCGCCGTCCGTCCAGCAAACACACCTACGGACTGGGTCGGGCAGAGATCCTCGCAGCCCTGTTCAACGCCCTGCTGATGATCGGCCTGGTGGCTTTGATCAGCGCGGAGGCGATCCGTCGTTTCAACCACCCGACCCCGGTGATGGGTAGCGCCGTCATGGGTGTGGCGTTTATCGGCCTGCTGGTGAATCTGGTGGCGGCCTGGCTGCTGTCCCATGATCACGACAATCTCAATGTAAGGGCCGCGCTGCTGCATGTTCTGGGTGACCTGATGGGATCGGTGGCGGCCCTGATCTCAGGAGCCATTATCAGCCTGACCGGGTGGATGACCATCGATCCCCTGCTCTCGCTGCTGATCGTATTGCTGATCCTGGTGTCGGCCCTGCGTGTACTCCGGGAGGCCCTGCACACCCTGATGGAGGGCGTGCCGCTGCATCTCGACCTTTCGCATATCGGCCATACGATGGTTGCTGTGGAGGGGGTGACCTCGGTGCATGATCTGCACGTCTGGTCATTGTCCGCCAGCCGTGCGGCACTCTCTGCGCATATCGTGATCCGCGAACCAGGAGCCTGGCCCGAGGTGCTGAAACAGCTACGTGAGACCCTGATGCGGGAGTTCGGCATCGACCATGTGACGTTGCAACCGGAGTCGGAAACCACCCTGGTGCCTGTTGAGGCGCTGCATCGACACCCCGATGAGGCGTCCGTGCCCCGCTGAGTGATCAGTAGGTTGGGATTTCCTGATTTGCCCGTTGAGTTCCCTGCTGAGTTCCCTGCTGAGTCCCTTGCTGAGTTCCCTGCTGAATGGCCTGTTGGGTTGCCTGTTGACTTGCCTCAGGGACTGCCGCCTCTGCACTCACTGCGGTTTGACACTCGTTGAATCCAAGCCCCATCTGGTTTTCCCGTAACTCCCAATCGAACCGGGGCAGGTTGCTGAAGCTCTGAATCAGACCGTTGGTCCAGGCCGTTTGCAGCTCTTTCAGGTAATCACCGCTCTCCTCGAATTTACAACGGCTGGTGATCTTGAACTCATCCACGTTGTAGATCGCCAGTTCGTAGGGCGGACCCACGGTGATGTTGGACATGGTGGTGGAGCTGAGGGATACCAGGGCCAGCCGGGCGGCATCATGCAATGGCAAGTTGTAATTGAGAACCCGGTCAAGCACCGGTTTACCGTATTTGGTCTCGCCGATCTGCAGGTAGGGAGTGCTGCGGGAGGCCTCGATGTGGTTGCCCTGCGGGTAGATGAGCATCAGCCCATGGGGCTGTCCCTTGATCTGCCCGCCCAGGATCAGGGTGACCTCGCCGCTGACCCCGGCCTGCTGCAGCGCCATGCCATGCTGCTGCTGTACCATCTGGCTGACCCGTCCCACATAATCGGCCGCTTCAAACAGGTAGCGGGCGCTCAACAGGTTTTCGCTACCGGTGGGATAATCGATGTCCCGCTGGATGATATTGACGATCTCCTGGGTGGTGGCCAGGTTACCTGCGGAGAGGATGACAAAAACCCGGTCCGGCGCCGGTTCGAATACATGCATCTTCGAATAGCTGGTCACATAGTCAACACCCGCGTTGGTACGGGAGTCCGACGCGAACATCAATCCATCCTGGACGCAGATACCTAGGCAATATGTCATAGCGGGAATCATCCGGTTGTCTTCGGGTCACCCATGATAATACAAATCACGTGACAAAAAAGTGCTCTTTGAGTGAAGCAATTATCGGCATCCGGGACTGGAAATTCAGGGTAACTCAGCCAAAATAGTGCCTAATCGGAATGGCACGCATTATGGCACAGAAACTGCTCATGTTTCACCAATAAGGTGTCATGGCCGTCCCAACATAACAAATCGGCACCAATCTGGAGCATCACGCGCACCATGTCAGTTCGTATCGCGATTCATCACCGTACCGAATACCATTTTGACCGATCAGTCAACCTTTCTCCCCACCTGATCCGACTTCGTCCGGCACCCCACACCCGTACGCCGCTGCATCACTACTCGCTGAAGGTCGAACCGGAAGAGCATTTTCTCAACTGGCAGCAGGACCCGTTCGGCAACTATATAGCCCGCTATGTGTTTCCCAAACCGTCCCGCAGCTTCGTGGTGGACGTCAATCTGGTCGCTGACCTGGTCACCATCAACCCCTTTGATTTCTTTGTCGAAAGCTATGCCGAGCATTTTCCGTTCGAGTACGAAACCCAGTTGAAAAAGGAGCTGGCGCCCTACTTCGAAATCAAGGAGTCTGGCCCCCAGCTGATGGACTGGCTGAAAAAGGTCCGCAGTGAACGGCTTGGTTTTGCCTACATGGGCGACAAAAAGGATGAAACGAAAAAGGAGGGTGAGGAAGCGGAGGATCGCCCCCATATCGTGCACTTTCTGGTCGAACTCAATCAGCGACTGCAGAAAGCGATCGGTTACACGATTCGCATGGAACCCGGCGTGCAGAGCTGCGAGGATACCCTCACCAAGTTGACCGGCTCCTGCCGGGATACCGGCTGGCTGCTGGTTCAGATCTTGCGCCATATGGGCCTGGCGGCCCGTTTTGTCTCGGGCTACCTGGTGCAACTCTCAGCGGATCAGAAATCCCTCGACGGCCCATCCGGTCCTGAAGCGGATTTCACAGACCTGCATGCCTGGGCCGAGGTGTTTATCCCCGGAGCCGGCTGGGTCGGACTCGATCCCACCTCCGGACTGTTTGCCGGCGAAGGACATATCCCCCTCGCCTGCACCCCCGACCCGGTGAGCGCCGCTCCCATTGTCGGCGCCACTGACAAATGCGAGGTCAGTTTCCGTTTCGTCAACCAGGTCACCCGCGTGCATGAGGACCCGCGCGTCACCAAACCCTACACAGAGGATCAATGGGAGGCGATCCTGGCGCTCGGTGATTACGTTGACGGTCATCTCAAGCAGGGCGATGTACGCCTGACCATGGGTGGTGAGCCCACCTTCGTCTCCATCGACGACATGGACAGCCCGCAATGGAACACTGCAGCTCTGGGCGAACACAAACTGGAACGGGCCGGAGTACTGCTGCGCAAGCTGAAACAGGTATTTGGCAGCGACGCGGTGCTGCACTATGGTCAGGGCAAATGGTACCCCGGTGAACAACTGCCCCGCTGGGCCCTCACCTGTGCCTGGCGCAAGGACGGGACCCCGGTGTGGCAGCACCCGGAATTGCTCGACCACCCGGACTCCTCGAAAACCTACACGGACAGCCATGCCCTGAGTCTGATCCAGGGGATCGCCCATCACCTGGGAGTCGATGGCGAATACGCCCGGCCCGGTTTTGAGGATAATCTCTACTACCTGTGGAAGGAGGGCATACTCCCGGCCAACCTGGACGTGTTCGACAATCGGCTCAAGGACCCGCTGGAACGAGCCCGCCTGCGCAAGGTGTTCGAACAAGGCCTGGACTACACAGTGGGCTATGCCCTGCCGATCGCCTGGGATTACCTGCGCGATAGCTGGATCTCCAGCCCCTGGAGTTTCCGTCGCGACAACATGTATCTGATTCCCGGCGATTCACCCATGGGTTATCGTCTGCCCCTAGATTCCCTGCTCTGGGAGAAGGCTGGCGACCGTCAGACCGTGCTGCCCAAGGATCCCTTCGATACCCGCCACCAGATGGCAGAGATTCGCGACCGATTGCGCATGGTGCGCAGCGGCACGGCCTCGCCGCTGCCCGCTCCCCCATTGGCCGCGGACGACCGGCGCATGTTCAGCGGACGCCCGGGTAGCCGAATCGAGGACTTCCTGGTGCGCACCGCCCTGTGCGTGGAACCGCGGCAGGGTCATCTGCACATCTTTCTGCCCCCGCTCACAGAATTGGAGCACTATCTCGACCTGATCAATGCCATCGAGGCAGCCGCCGTGGACACCGGACTGCCGGTGGTCATGGAGGGTTATGAGCCCCCTCATGACAGTCGTCTGGTGCGCATGCAGGTAACTCCCGACCCCGGAGTCATCGAGGTCAACATTCACCCCAGCCACGACTGGCGTGAACTGGTTTCGCGCACCGAAACCCTCTATGAAGAGGCCCGTCAGTCTCGCCTGGGTACTGAGAAATTCATGCTCGACGGGCGCCATTCAGGCACCGGCGGCGGCAACCACGTGACCATCGGCGCGGAGTATCCCGGCGACAGCCCGATCCTGCGCGGGCCCCATCTGCTGCGCAGCCTGCTGACCTACTGGCAGAACCACCCGGCCCTCTCCTACCTGTTCTCGGGTCTGTTCATCGGTCCCACATCCCAGGCCCCAAGGGTCGACGAGGCGCGGGACGATTCACTCTACGAACTGGGCATCGCCTTCAAGGAGATGCCACCCGGTGAAACCGTGGCCCCCTGGTTGGTTGACCGGATTCTGCGCCATCTGCTGGTGGACCTGACCGGTAACACCCACCGTTCCGAGTTCTGCATCGACAAGCTCTATTCCCCCGACAGCCCCACCGGCCGCCTCGGCCTGGTGGAGTTTCGTGGTTTCGAGATGCCACCCCATGCGCGGATGAGCAGCGTGCAGATGCTGCTGCTGCGCTCGTTGATTGCCCGTTTCTGGGACAATCCCTACCAGCGCGAACCGGTGCGCTGGGGCACCGAGCTGCATGACCGGTTCATGCTGCCCCACTACGTGGAGCGGGACCTGGCGGATGTGGTCGGCGACCTGCGCCGCAGCGGCTACAACTTTGACATGAGCTGGTTCGACCCCTTTGTCGAATTCCGCTTTCCCCGTTACGGCACCCTCAACGTGGACGATCTGGAACTGGAACTGCGCTTTGCCATTGAACCCTGGAACGTGCTGGGTGAAGAGGTGACCGCCCAGGGCACCGCCCGCTTCGTCGACTCGTCGGTGGAGCGCCTGCAGGTCAAGGCGAGCGGACTCACCCCCGGGCGCCATGCCATTGCCTGCAACGGACGCCGGGTTCCCTTGCGCAATACCGGTACCCGTGGCGAATTCGTCGCAGGGGTTCGCTACAAGGCCTGGCAGCCACCCTCGGGCCTGCATCCGACCATCGGTGTGCACACCCCGCTGGTGTTCGACGTAATCGACACCTGGAACGAGCATTCCCTGGGGGGTTGCACCTACCACGTGGCGCATCCCGGCGGGCGCAACTATGACACCTTTCCGGTCAATGCCAACGAGGCCGAGGCACGACGCCTGGCACGATTCGTAGAGCATGGCCACACCGGCGGACGAATGGTGCTCGACAGCGAACCCCTGAATCCCGACTTTCCCTGGACCCTGGATCTGCGCACAACGCCGCGCGAAGGAGGCCTGGCATGACCATCAACTGGGAGTCGTTCGAAAACCACGACTTCTACGACGAGCTGATCACTTCGAACGGAAACGCCCGGGGCTATGCGCGCAAACTGATCAGTTACCTGCGGAAGCTCGACGAGGGAGAATTGGAGGCCCGCCAGCAGGGCGCCGATCTGGCGATCAAGCAGATGGGCATCACCTTCCGGGTCTACACCGAGGAAGAGGGTTCCATCGACCGGGCCTGGCCCTTCGATATCATTCCAAGGCTGATCCCGAAGAAGGAGTGGGATCAGGTTGAGGCAGGGCTGAAACAGCGGGTGCAGGCGTTGAACCTGTTCATCGACGATCTCTATCACGATCAGAAAATCATCAAGGACAAGGTGTTTCCCGCAGCAGTGCTCGCTGATTCGGTCAATTTCCGTCCCCAGTGCGTCGGCATCGATCCACCCCTGGGCATTTGGGCGCATATCTGCGGCAGTGATCTGGTCCGCGACCGGGACGGCCTGATGTATGTGCTCGAAGACAACCTGCGGGTACCTTCCGGGGTCTCCTACATGCTGGAGAACCGGCTGGTGACCAAACGCGTGTTTCCCGAACTGTTCGAAACCTACAGCCCGCTGCCGGTGGACGACTACCCCTCCGAACTGTTTGACACTCTGGCGGCCCTTTCACCCCGCCCGGGGGACAATCCGGAGATCGTCGTCCTGACCCCTGGCATCTACAACTCCGCCTACTTCGAGCACGCCTACCTGGCCCAGCAGATGGGCTGTGAACTGGTGGAGGGTCGCGATCTGGTGGTGTGTGACGATGATTGCGTCTACATGCGTAACATCGAAGGCCTGTCCCGGGTCGACGTAATCTACCGGCGCATTGATGACCTGTTTCTGGATCCTGAGGCTTTCAACCCCGATTCCATGCTTGGTGTGCCCGGTCTGCTAAGGGCCTGGAAGGCGGGCAACGTGGCCCTGGCCAACGCCCCCGGGGCGGGCGTCGCCGATGACAAGGTGGTCTACTCCTATGTACCCGAGATCATCCGCTACTATCTGGACCAGGATCCGATCGTACCCAACGTGCCTACATATCGCTGTATGGACAAGGATTCGCTGGCCTACGTGCTGGACCACCTCAAGGACCTGGTGGTCAAACCGGCCAATGAATCCGGCGGCTACGGCATGCTGGTCGGCCCCGCCTCGACCAAAGCGGAACGCGAAGAGTTCGCCAAACTGATTGCGGCGAATCCGCGAAACTATATCGCCCAGCCAACCCTGGGCATATCCACGGTGCCGACCATCGCACGGGGTTTGCTGGAACCCCGGCATGTGGATCTCCGCCCCTTCATTCTCAGCGGCAAACACATGGAGGTCACCACCGGGGGACTCACCCGGGTGGCGCTTCGCAAGGGATCCCTGGTGGTCAACTCCTCACAGGGGGGCGGCAGCAAGGACACCTGGATCGTCGACAGCTGAGCCGGAGTGAACACCATGCAACCATTGTCTGCCAAGGCGTCACGGATATCGCCCATCCTTTCGGAAGTGGCATGTGTGACAGTGACTACCCAATCTAGCCGAGGAGCGCAACATGCTTTCCCGCGTAGCTGAAACCATCTACTGGATCGGACGCTATCAGGAACGGGCCGAGAACACCGCCCGCCTGATCACAGTGAATACCAACCTGCTGCTGGATCTGCCCTCCCAGGTCGCCCCCGGCTGGGATGCCCTGATCAGCCTGCTCGGCTGCAACACGGAATACGCGGAACGCCATCCGGAATTCACTGAGCGCCGTGTCGCCAATTTCCTGATCTCCGATGAAGCCAACCCGAGTTCCATCGTCAGCATTCTGCAGAGTCTGAGGGAAAATGCCCGCACCATCCGGGAGATCCTCCCCCGTGAGGCCTGGGAAGAGATCAACAGCTATTACCAGATGGCTGTGGACAGCAAACAGAGCAGTTTTTCCCGCCAGGGCCGGCATCGCTATCTGCAGCAGATCATTGCCAACTCACAGATGCTGACCGGCCTGTTGGCGGGCAGCATGAGCCATGACACGGCCTACCACTTCCTCAACCTGGGCCGGAAACTGGAACGAGCCGACATGACCACCCGCATCATCGACGTACGTTGTGAAAACCCGATCCCTGACGATGCCCCGGAACTGACACCGTTCGAAGACATCCTGTGGATGAGCATGCTCAAATCGCTTAGTGCCTATCAGATGTACCGCCAGCACATGCAGGTGCGCATTCGGCGCAACGACGTGCTGAAGTTTCTCTTCCAGACCGAATCCTTTCCCCGCTCCCTGAGCTACTGCCTGGAAAACATCTCCTACAACCTCTCACGTTTGCCGAAAAACCGTGCGCCGATACGCATCCTGCGCAAGATCGAGCGCACCATAGAGGACATGCCCCTGGATAAGATGGACAACCAGTTTCTCCACGACTTCATCGATGAGATGCAGGTCATGCTCGCGGAGTTACATGAAAAGATGGTGACAACCTACTTTCCGCCGCCTGTCCCGGATGCGGCCTGATAGAACGTCCAAATCCGCTCCTGCCACCGGCCCCGTGGCAGGTACGGACAGGCTATTGAGATTACACACAGACGGTTCGGTTCTGCGTTGAAATTCGCCTGAAAATTCTCGTCCATTCCAGTGAACTCCGGATATTCTCCGGATTTCGAGCCGTCTGAACGAATTTCAGCCGCCTGCTTATTTTCTGTTTTTGCCAAGTCAAGCGAATAATTACCGCTTCTGACCCATAGGATATGCAGCCGGTACGGAATATCATGTTCCATTCCAATCAAACTGTGATCGGAATGGTATTATCTGCCAAATGCTCCACCTCAGGACTCTGAGCAGAGATTTAGCCGTTTAACGGATATCGGTCGATGTACCAGTACCGCAATACCAAAGGAGGGTTCCGTCATGATGATATTGACACAGGCAGTCGGCAAGGGATGTCCCAATCGACCTGAAGATGTCAAAGCTTTACATCGTCGGCTCATGGAGATCGGCAAGATTCCCTGTTATGTCAGTCAAGGCATCATGGATGATCGAATCATGAAGGGCATCATTGACGTGCAGAAACACTTCATGCGCAGCCCAGATGGCGTTATCTCTGTCAACCACGCCACACACAGCTTTATCAACCTCTGGTCCACAAAGAAAGTCAGCCCCGGGGTACAACTCCCAGGAAGATTAAAAACCGCCTGGGATATGGTTATTAACCTGGCGACTAAGTATATCTGATATACTCCTCTTCCATGGAAGAGAAAATCGATGCAAGAAAATTACCACGCGAAGTGCTT
>JBEVVH010000036.1:0-22589 GCA_040507245.1 Candidatus Thiodiazotropha sp. | reverse complement strand
GTTAGTGTTCGTGCATCAATTTTTTCCATCCGGGAATAATACGTGATATCCGTTAAAATATCTCCCTATTATTGAGCCGAGTTAATAGTTACATCTCTCACAGGTGCGCTTCTGCTCGTCGTCAGTATGGCGGCACTCGCCGCCGACCCTCTGCCCTCCTGGAACGAGGGCAAGACCAAGGCCGCCATAGTCAAGTTTGTCGAAGCGGTCACCACGGACGGCAGCAAGTCCTTCATACCGGCCACGGACCGTATCGCGGTGTTCGACAACGACGGTACCCTGTGGTCGGAGAAACCGGTCTATTTCCAGCTGCTGTTCGCCATGGACCGGGTCAAGGCCGAGGCGTCCAAGCATCCTGAATGGAAAAACGAGCAACCCTTCAAGGCGGTGCTCGAAGGCGATATGGAGGCACTGGCCGCCGCCGGGGAAGAGGGTCTGCTGAAACTGGTGATGGCCACCCACGGCAACACCACAACCGACGAGTTCGCGGGGATTGTGGAACAGTGGCTTGCCACGGCAAAGCATCCGAAAACCGGCAAGCCCTACACGGACATGGTCTATCAGCCGATGCTGGAACTCCTGGCCTACCTGCGGCAGAACGGATTCAAAACCTATATCGTCTCCGGTGGCGGGATCGAGTTCATGCGTCCCTGGGCCGAACGGGTGTATGGCGTGCCCCCGGAACAGGTGATCGGCAGCAGCATCAAGGTGGAATACCGGATGACCGATTCGGGACCGGTGCTGATGCGCCTGCCCGAGATCAACTTCATCGACGACAAAGCGGGCAAGCCGGTGGGCATCCACCAGTTCATCGGCAAGGTGCCGGTGTTTGCCGCGGGTAATTCTGACGGGGACATGCAGATGCTGGAATGGACCAGTGCCGGCAAAGGCCCCCGTTTCGGTCTGATCGTGCATCATACGGACGCCAAGCGGGAGTGGGCCTACGATCGCAAGACCCACGTTGGCAAGCTCGACAAGGCCCTCGACAAGGCCGAGAGTGCCGGTTGGGTTCTGGTTGATATGATGCGCGACTGGAAGATGATCTACCCGGACTGATATCGTCCGAAACGCATCGGTCTCTTTTCTGTGTCCTGTTCGGGATGCGCTGTATGACCGATCCGCTTTTCCGCTAAACTGGGCATCCGGTCAGCCTCCTGGCCTTCCGGATACCCAGTCTCTCCGTAGTACCCAGATTTCAGGATGCCAAATCACTGTGAAACCCCTCGCCCGCCTGGCCGGACTTCTCTTGCTTATGGCAGCACAGGTGGCTATCGCTGCAGACGATTTCGTGGGCAGCAGCCAGTGCATTTCCTGCCACGAGTCGGAGGGCACGGCCTGGCGCGGGTCGCATCACGATCTCGCCATGGCGGAGGTGACCGAGTCCACTGTCCTGGGTGATTTTAACAACGCCGCTTTCACGGCCCACGGGGTGACCACCCGTTTTTATCGCAAGGACGGGGCTTTCCATGTACAGACGGACGGCCCTGATGGGAAGCTCCACGACTACCGGGTACGCTATACCTTCGGCTGGTATCCCCTGCAGCAGTATCTCGTCGAGTTTCCGGGGGGGCGCTACCAGGCACTGGGCCTGGCCTGGGACAGCCGCAGCCGGGAGGAAGGTGGCCAGCACTGGTTTCACCTCTATCCCGACGAGCCCATGACTTCGGAGAACCGGCTGCACTGGACCCAACGGGATCAAACCTGGAATTACCAGTGTGCCGAGTGCCATTCCACCCGGCTGGAGAAAAATTACGACGTCGCCACCGACACTTATCACACCCGTTTCGAGGAGATCAACGTCGCCTGCGAGGCCTGCCATGGACCTGGTTCCGAGCATCTGGCCTGGGCCCGGATGGCCGAGCAGAACCCTGAGGTGGCAAAGCGTCCCGGCAAGGGTCTGGTACTGTCCCTGGGAGACACGGACGGCGGTGCCTGGGGTTTCGATGCACAGCAGGGTAAACCGGTCCGCAGTGTGCCACGCAGTCAGCATATCGAGATCGAGTTGTGCGCTCGCTGCCACTCCCGGCGTGGTGCGGTGTGGGATGATTACCGACATGGAGAGCCGCTGAGCAACACCCATCGCCTGGCGCTGCTTGAGCCCCATCTCTATTTCCCGGATGGACAGATCAGGGACGAGGTCTATGTCTACGGCTCGTTCCTGCAAAGTCGCATGTACCAGGCCGGTGTTACCTGCAGTGACTGCCACGAACCTCACAGTCTCAAGCTGCGCGCCCAGGGCAACGATCTTTGCGCCCGCTGCCACCTCGCGACGCGCTACGATGCGACGGCTCATCACCATCATCAAGCGGAGTCCGAGGGTGCCGCCTGCACCGCCTGTCACATGCCGCAACGGGTCTACATGGTGAACGACTGGCGGGCGGACCACAGCATGCGGGTGCCCCGTCCCGACCTGTCCGAGCGATTGGGCACACCCAACGCCTGCAACGACTGTCATTCCGACAAGACCAGCGCCTGGGCCGCAGACGCGGTTGAGGGCTGGTACCCGAAGAGCGCATACCGAGGGCGGCATTTTGCGGATGCCTTGCATGCGGCGGAGACGGGGGCGCGGGATGCGGGAAAACAGCTGCTTGAAGTGGCTGCTGATGCGGATCAGCCGGGTATCGTGCGGGCCACCGCAGTGGAGCGTTTGCGGGATCATCCGCAATCCCGGAGTCTGTTTACGATTCAACGCCTGCTATCGGATCCGGATCCTCTGGTGCGCGCCGCCGCGGTACGCTTTCTCGATCTCACCGATGTGCGTACCCAGGTGGACCAAGGCTGGCCCCTGCTCGACGATCCGGACCGGGTGGTACGGCTCGATACCGCACGATTGCTGGCGCCGTTGCTGCGCCAGCGTTTGCCGGACAAGTACCGGACTCAGCTGGAACAGGCAGTTGAGGCTTACAAGCGGGCGGAGTCGGTAAATGCCGACCGCCCGGAATCGCAGATGAATCTGGGTCTGATCGCGTTGGCGGAAGGAAATCACAAGCAAGCGGAGTCGGCCTACCGTACAGCGCTCCAGCTGGACCCCGGGTTTGCCCCCGGCTATGTCAATCTGGCCGACCTGTACCGGCAGCGAGGCCGGGATCAGCAGGGTGAGGCGGTTTTGCGAGCGGGCCTGGCCGCACTCGGGGAAGATGCCGGGATCGAGCATGCATTGGGATTGTTGCTGGTGCGTCAGAAACGTCTGGATGATGCACTGCCTTACCTGCGCAAGGCGGCAGATCACGCACAACCACAGGATCAATCCCGATATGCCTATGTATACGCCCTGAGTTTGCAGGGTGCGGGAGATATCGTGCAGGCAATACAGGTGCTTGATGAGGCCAACCAGAGGCATCCGGGCAATGCGGAGATATTGAGTGCGCTGGTGAGTCTGCACGAGCAGCAGGGTGATCGGGACTTGGCCCGTCGCTACGCTGAGGAACTCAAGCAGATGTCTGGCGAATGAAGCGCGATCAGGATAGGCTCAGGTTGCCGCTGTTCTCTGCCTGTGACGGTTGCTCCTGGTCATCCTCCTGAGTCAGGATTTCACTGCGCAGCACATAGGATCGCTGATCTTTTGAGGCGTAATAGGTGCGCGCCATCAGTTCACTGAGGATGCCGGTGGTAAAGGTCTGTACCCCCACCAGTACCATCAGAATGGCAATGATCAACATCGGCCGCGAGCCGATATCCTCGTGGAAGAGAAATTTCACCACCGCGAGATGCGTCAGCATGAGGCCGCCAATGCCACTCAGGAGCAAACCGATGCGGCCAAAAAAATGCCCCGGCCGGGACAGGAAACGGATGAAAAAGAACACCGAGAGCAGGTCGATGGCGACCCGGAAGGTTCGCCCGATACCATACTTGGAAACACCATGAATCCTTGGACGATGGTTGACCACCTGCTCGCGGATCCGGCTCGGGGAGGTGTACAAGGACATCCAGGCCGGTATGAAACGGTGCATGTCTCCGTACAGGCGAATATTGCGCAGCAGGCTACCGCGGTAGATCTTCAGGCTGCAGCCGTAGTCATGCGGCGTACACCCGTGACCCGTCCGATCAGGTAGTTGGCAATCTGTGAGGGGAGCCGGCGCAGCAGGAATCCATCCTTGCGCGCTTTACGCCAGCCGACGATCAGGTCAAGTTCATCCCTGATCAAGGTTTCCAACAAGGCCGGAATGTCGGCGGGATCGTTTTGTAGATCGCCATCCAGGGTGGCCAGGTACCGGCCCCGGCTGTGGTCGAACCCGGCCTGAATCGCCGCGGTTTGACCGAAGTTGCGCTGCAAGGTGATCAGGCGGTAGTCACCCTCAAGTACCGAGATGGCCTGTTTCACCCGCTGAGCGGTATCGTCGGTGCTGCCGTCATCCACCAGAATGACCTCCCAGGCCGATCGGTAACGGCGCAGCGCCGTGTCCAACTCGTCGATGAGTTGCGGCACACTGTCCGCTTCGTTGTAGAGCGGAACAATCACGGAGAGATAACAGGATTTACGCTTCATCATGGGTTGTCAGGCCGGGACTGGAATCCAAGGGTTAAGGGGTGGTTCGGGATGGCCCAGGGTTTCAGCCGGGCAAAGCGGTACAGGGAATGAACCAGGGGGTACAGATAGCGCTGGGCGTTGAAGCACAAGGCGCCTGCCGAGCCCAACAGGATTCCCAGAAACACCCCTCCGATCACCTGGCTCGGATAGTGTTTCGCCAGGTAGATGCGGGACAGACTGACCAGGAAGGCGGCGATCATCAGAAATGCCTGCCAGCGCGGCCAGTGGGGACGGGTGAAAATCACAAACATGCTGGCGGCATAGAAGGTCAGGGCATGGTTCGACGGCATACCCTTGGCATTTCCGCTACAGGGCTGTGCATGCCACAGCGCATCGATACCCGCTGCACAGGGACGCAGTTCGTGAAACAGGATCTTCATAAGTCCGCCGAACTGATCGCCAATGCCCAGCAGCAGAATCAATGCGCACCACCAGCCTATGCCGCGCCGCATATCCTCACGTACCGCGGTCATCAGCAGCAGTCCCAGAAGCGGCAGATAAAAAGTATTACGACTGGACAACCAGGCGAACAGGGTTTCGCTGAATTGATG
This sequence comes from Candidatus Thiodiazotropha sp., assembly GCA_040507245.1. Taxonomy (GTDB): domain Bacteria; phylum Pseudomonadota; class Gammaproteobacteria; order Chromatiales; family Chromatiaceae; genus Thiodiazotropha. The sequence goes on along the minus strand of JBEVVH010000036.1, from coordinate 17,510 downwards.
AGGCAGACCGGAGTGAAGCCAGATCATGATCTTGTCATCCAGGTTCATGAGCGGAGCGATCCTGTGAAATCGCGACACTCGCATCGGGTAGGGTTATCGGGCTGGCGACGCCGATCAGTCTCCCAACGCAGAGCAGGAATGGGCTGGCCGGGTAACCGCGCGGCAAGTCTCAGCCAGGGTGTCGATGCGTCAGTGATGGTCTGACCTGATTCGAGAGGTACTGTCATGGGATTCACTTCATCCCGGTGTGCCCATCGGGTCTTTTTCAGCCTGGGGGGGTGGTTCGCCCAGGTGTTGCAAGCTGGTCAGCGCGAGGGCCATGAGCGCGAGGCCATGCTGCAGGGCTTGCCCCAGGGTATATCCGGTATCCTGAACGAGCAGGAGATAGAGTGCGCAGAGTGTGAGGAAACGGCCAAGCCAGACGTTCACGGCCGGCGAGGGGCTGTATCTCCGCAGCAGCCGGCTCGAAACCATTGCCGAAAGCCAGCCGATAGCCGCGCCAAACAGGATATCCATGGGCCAATGGGCACCCACTGCAATCCGCGACAGGGCCGCCAGGCATGCGATGATGAAAATCAGCGGGAATAGGCGCAACAGGGCCTTGTGGTCCAACCATAGGAACAGGCTGCCGAGCAGAGCGAACAGGGTAGCCGTATGGCCGGAAGGGAAACTGCCCCGCTTCAATACCGGGCCAAGCTGGGTGATCTGCTCCTGTCCCAGTACCAGTACCGGTCTGGGCAATGCCAGGGTCCCCTTGAAGAGGTGCTCCCAGAAGGCCGCGATCAGCCCGGCGAGCAGTGCGCTGAGAACGAGTTTCGGCCGGTATCGGTAGAGCGGCAGCAACAGTGTCAGTGCGACCAGTCCGTCTCCCAGTATTGTCAGTGACTCCCAGGGTCCTGGGCTCAGCCAGTGACCGAGTTGTCCGTTGATGATCAGGAACAGGGGCTGATTGCCCCCGCTCAGATGAAGGATCGCCAGGCCCAGCAGTGACAATGCGGGGAGCATCCAAAGGCTTGTCCGGTTGATCGGTCTTGGCTGGGATAGAAACATCAGACGTCTCCACGGAATGAACCTTGGCCAGGGCGAGACCTTGTCTTTGGTAGAGGATGTCATGGGGTGGCAGGTCAGTGAGTAGTCGGCTTTTTGTAAACACCAATTCACCCGGCAGGGGTGCTCTTCGCGGCGTCGCTCTTCCGGCATAGACGCTGAAACTGGGATTGTTAAGGCGCCACATCACCGTAGGTTCGCGCTGGTCTGCGGCGATCAGGCCAGCCTGGTGAATCGGTTCCTGTTGAATTCGTGCAACCAGGGGGGCGAGGATCTGCGAGGCAATAAATGTGGACAGCAGGCCTGCGCTGAGCAGCTTGGCGGTTTTCGATACCCGCGGCTCGATCATCAGCCACACACCGGCAGCCAGGGTCAGGATCAGGATCAGGATCAGAGTCATTCCTCCGGGGAGAATCCTGTCCGTTTGACTCAGCGCCCTGGAGAGATGCGAGTGATCCACCATTGAGGCAATCCAGGGCAGCATCAGAGGTAATGCCAGCAACACACTGATCAGGGCGAGCAACGGCAAGAACACCGGCTTCAGGCTGTAGCGGTTGTCGAGATGTCTGGCTGCGAACAGGAACAGCGGCGTGAGTCCGTAGATGAGGTAGTGCGGCAGTTTTGTGGCGGAGAAAGAGAAAAACACCAGCACGAACAGGAACCAGATCAGCAAAAAACGATCCAGCTGGGATTCCCAAAGGATGCGAGCCCGACGCAGGGGACGCACCAGCACCGGTCCAAACGGGAAGGCGACCAGAAAGAAGGCGATCAGGTAGTACCACCAGTGACCGGAGTGCCCTTCCATCGGGGCGGCAAAGCGTCCCAGATTGTGCGTCCCGATGAACGACTGGATGAATGCGGAACCCTCTCTGAGATAGTTGATGAGATACCAGGGTAGCCCCACCGATATGAATATCAGCCAGGCCCAGGGGTTCGAAATCAGTCTCAGCCACTGCCTGATCCGGCCTGTCGAGAGCGCAAACAACAGACTCACCAGGCCTGGAATGAACAGCGCAATGGGGCCTTTGGTCATGAAACCCAGACCCGCAAAGCAGGCGGCCGCGAACAGATAGCGGGTCTTCTCTCCAGTCAGTGCCAGGTAGAGACTGAACAGGGTGCCGCTGAGGAACAGGTTCACCAGCGCGTCCGCGGTAGCGGCCTTGCCGATCAGCCCGACACCGAGGCTGCCGGACATCAGCAGACCGGCAACCAGCGCGATACGGGGTGTGGTGAAACGCCAGGCGAAACCGACCAGGAGAAGATTCCACAGCGTTGCGGCGAGGGCGGAGGGGAGGCGCAGACTCAACTCGCTGACCCCGAGAAGGTGTACCGAGAGCGCCTGCAGCCAGTGGGTGAGGATGGGTTTGTCCGCACGTGGCTCTCCGTTCAGGGAGAGGCTGAGGAAGTCATCCCGTTGAAACATTTCCAGAGTGGTCTGGGCAAACGCACCCTCGTCGAGGTCGAACAGCGGAATCGCGTGGATATTGAAGAAAAAGGCGGTTGCCAGGCTCAACAGCCATAACAGCTTGAGGCCGTTCGGATGGGCGTTGTTGTCCAAGGTGTCGTGCATGCGCTCAGGGCTGACGTTGTGGTTGCGCGGGACGCCAGCCGCCCGGCAAATCGATGCCTGCGGATGTCACCGGGGGTAAACCATCGATTCGATGGTTACCCTGGATTCCGGATGAACGGGATACAACAGCCTGTCAGAGCTACCGTGATCCTTGCTGAGAGCCCCGGCCGGTCTCTCCATCGAGGTTAGTCTGCGGTAACCCGGTTACCGATTTCTTGACATTGGATTAATGCTTTGTGACAGGTGCGTCGGGCGGGCAGGGTCGTGTCGTTTTCCCGGGGTTGTCAGACTAAGCGCCATCACGGTGCGCAGGCTCTCTTGCCGGATCCTGTGGGGTGTCTAAGGGAGAGGGGCGGATTACTTCGGTGCGTATCCCGTGATCTGACAAAACAGGAAATTATGGTGTATGCTTTTTTTCGTTTTTTGCCAAGAGTGGGTGTGGGTGGACGATCAGATCATTCCGGAATACCGGGAACTTCAGCAGCAACTCGGGCTGATGCAGGGGTTGCCCTTTACCCCGCTGTGGAGTGCCGAGGCGGATTTCATCCATCTCATCGTGGATGCCTGTCTGGAGCATAAACCGGCTCTGGTGCTGGAGTGCAGCAGTGGCCTGACCACTCTGATGCTGGCCCGTTGCTGTCAACTCAACGGTTTTGGGCAGGTGGTGAGCCTGGAGGATGGTGAGCCCTACGCGGACAGGACCCGTGAGTACATCAGCCGCTACGGGCTGGATGACTATGCCAGCGTGCGCCACGCGCCGTTACGTTCGGCGCAGTACGATGGGGTCGCCTATTCCTGGTACGACACCGGTGCTTTACCGGAAGACGCCATCGACATGCTGGTGATCGACGGGCCGTCCGGTTTTTCCGGTAAGAATGCCCGCTATCCGGTGATGCCGGTCTGCTACCCCTATCTCGCACCGGGTTGTCGCATCTTTCTCGATGATGCGGCAAGGCCGGACGAGCGGGAGATCGTGGCGATGTGGCTGGCCAGCTATCCCGGGCTGGCGCACCGTTTCTATGAGACCCGTCGCGGCTGCTCCCTGCTTACCCTGGATAATGCGGAGGGCCTCGATAGGGGGGCTCACGAGGCGTTGTGACGAATCCCCCATTCCGCCAGCGCGGAGTCCAGGTCTCCCTGTGCTCCGATGCCCTCCCAGAATAACCGGAAATCGGTTTCCGCCTGTTCCAGGCGTACCCGGAAAACCCGGCTTTTATCCCTCAGAAAGAGTGCGATATTGGTTTCGACCGTAATCAGGTAATCCTCTGCCAATGTTTCATCGGCCAGACTCAGCGGGTCCATCAGAATGCCTTCCCGATAGGCCTTCATGATGCCGAAATCGGCGCGTTTGACGAAACTGGCGGCACAGGCATCGGCTGCCCGGGTCAGATGCACATAGACGGCATGATCCGCGTAGTGATGATCCAGACGTCCGAGCAGCCAGCTGAGGCGGTTGTCGGCTTCGATGTGCCTGTCCGGGTAGGCGAAGCGGTCGCTGCCGGTGAGCCGGCTTCTCGACTCATGGGCCGAGGTGTAGTTGGTGATGTGCTGACAGGCACGGATGAAGGTGGTCGATCCGCAACGTCCCGAGTTGAGCACGAAAATGTTCATCACTGGGGATCCTCGGTGGTTTGTGGACCGGGTTGCTCCAGCGGGTTTTTCCAGCGGCTCCGGTGGCTCGCGTAGTCACGGATGGCGCTATGGATGGCCTGCAGCTGGCGAGCGCGGTGGTTGTCCGAGTCAAGCTGTTGATAGGCGACGGCCCCGTGGGTGAAATTATGCCTCATGTCTTCGATCAAGGCCTGCAGGGTGTCCTGTGCCGGGGCGATTGCCGGCGTCTCCCGGTGGGTATCGAGCCAGTGCTGAAAATCCTCGATCCGGGTGCTTATCTGTTGCTGTTTGGTTTGGTAACGGGCACGCATGGCCGCTTCCGTGTCGTACAGCAGGCGCTCGATCTGGGCATCGGATACGGTTTTGCCCGGGTAGCCGTCTTTCGTCAGGGTTTCGATGGTAAACAGCATCACGTCCCCATAGTACTGGCGGATGAATTCGCCGCTCAGGTCGATGCGCTGGGCCTGTTGCCCGACTCCGCTGCGGAACTCCGCCCGTCCCTGCTCGGGCAGGGCGCGCCGATGCAGCAGCGGCAGGTTGGCGGAGATGAATCGGGGCCCGAGTTCTGCCTGAAGAATTCGTCCCAGCACCGGTCCGGCCATGCGCAGGCCCAGGCTGGCGAATGGAATGAAGTAGTCCAGAGCCTGGGCGTTGATCACATAGTTGCCGGTATACACCGTGCGGGCTGCTTTGATGCCCTCGCTCAGGGGTTCGTGAACATAGTGGGTCTGCCGGGTGGGATGCACCCCGTCGAAAAAACCGGGCAGTTTGGCAACGAAATCCATCAGGCAGGCCTGGTGGTCGTGTTCGCCGGGAAGGGTGCAGGTGTAGCGGAAGACTTCCCGGGTCTGCTGAAAGCCGAACAGATCCGCCATGTCATGGTAGGCCGCGTCGTGGGTCTGAAGCACTGGCGCAGCGTGGAACTGACACCTTCCCTGCGGGTCAAGCGCCGCGATCTGATCCAGAAAGGCCCTCACATCCTCTAAGAAATTGCCACCCATCACCGCAGGGGAGACCGGCGGGTCACCCACCACCTTGCCGGTCAATATCGCCGTCTTCCGGTTGCGGAAGATCCGGTCGATCTGATGGAGAAAGTGGATCGGGTAACAATCCTCGCCATCCCCGCGACGCGGGATGCAGAAGGCCTGATCGCTGTCGAAGAACCACACCAGCTGGTATGGGGTCTCGCGCAGCCAGTCGCTGAGTTTCAGATAGCAAAGATTGCGGGTCGTGGAGGCGCCCTTGTGGGTGAAGCTGTGTGGATCCATCGGGGCGAACATGCCGTGCAGCTCCCCGGGCGTTCCACCGAGCCGGGTTTCGAGCAGGCGGTATTGCTCCCGGGGACCGAAGTACTCGGTGGCGAGTCCCGCCTGATCAAACTGCTCCGATAACCGCCGGATCTCCTGCTGGCGGGTTTCGTCCCGGCTGTCATCCGCAACCAGGACCCGCAGCCGCCGCGCATCCGCACCGTCCGGTGCCGCATAGGCAAATCGCCGGCTCAGGATCAACAGGGATGAGAGGGCGTGATGCAGCTGCTGTGGCCGGTCGGCCACCGGAATGACCAGGGTGAATGCGTGGCGCGGCACCCCCTCATGGTGTGCCAGTCCGGACTCCATTTCCCGGTACAGACGCTGCTGCAGATCAAGCAGTGGGGGAGGAAAATCTTCCCGCCACATCCAGGCCTCCAGTCGGTCCGTGGCAGTTTCGTAGAGCGACAGCCAGGTCTCTGCCGAGGGGACTGGCTCGATCCCGGGAGGATACTCGGCAAGGCCTTCGCTCAGAGATGCAATTTCGCCCTGGTGAGGATAGGTCGCAATGAATTCTGCCAGAACGGTGGTATCGAAACCGGCCACGTCAGCGTTTGGAGGAGTAATTCGGGAAGGCGTTCTTGTCCAGAACGATATCGATCAGGTTGATCGCGTGTTCCAGATCATAGTGATCGAACAGGTCATCCAGATCCTCGGGTTTGGAAACGGCCTTGTATTGAATGCCGAAGGACTGCGCGAGTCGGGCAAAATCCGGGTTCACGAAATCACAGTTGAGGTAGCGCTGGCCATAGAGCTGGTGCTGGTTCTTGCGGATCAGACCCATGGTGCTGTTGTTGAACACCACCACGTTCAGTGGTTGTGCATAATTGACCGCGGTCATCAGTTCCATGGCGCACATCTGGAACCCGCCGTCACCCAGCACCGCGAAACAGGGCATCGGGGCCCCGAACTGTGCACCGATCGCCGCGGGCAGGGCATGTCCCAGGGACGAGATGCCGAAGTTCGGGTGATAGTGATGGTTGTTCGGTACATCGTAGAAGTTCTGGGCGAAAATCATGTTGTCGTCGAACACCCGGATCTCCTGGGAGAAATGCCGGCCGAGTCGCTTGAAGAACTGTTCCACCAGGGAGAATCCCGAGCGGAACATGGTGTAGTCTCCTTTCGACTCGCTTTTCATCCTGCCGATGGTGTCGCCGGTGGCATCTCCGATCTGCGGCGCGCCGTCACGGTGTTTGAGGGTGTCGATCAGGCTGCCGAGCACCGCATTGATGTCGTCGCAGATCTCCAGGTCGGCCTGAAACACCTTGCTCAGCTGATTCGGGTCGCTGTCGATCTGGATGATGCGGCGGCCGCCCAGCAGCGCCGGATCCCACAGATAGCTGGTGCGTTCATTGAAACTGGCGCCGAGAATGATCAGCAGATCCGCGTTTTCCACGATGTACTGGTAGGCGATACCGCTCGAGGTGACCCCCAGGCTGCCGAGGGAGAGTTCCGATTGCTCATTGATCACCCCTTTGCCCTTGAGGCTGGATGCCACAGGAATACGCAGCAGGGTGCTGAGTTCGGAAAGGTTCTGCCGGGCACCTGAGCGAATCGTGCCGTAACCGGCCAGAATCACCGGGTGTCGGGCCTGGTCGAGCAACGCGAGGAAACGTTGCACGACCTGCTGTGAATGCATGTGATTCGCCGCCGGAGGCAGGAGTGCGAGGCGTTCGAGCAGATCAGAGTCCACAACCTCGTTCTGCACATTGAAGGGGATGCTCAGCAGCACCGGCCCCGGGTTGGTGGCGCGCAGCGCCTTGGCCGCCTGGAGCAACACCTGGCCCAGGTAATCGGTGCGCTGGATCGACTTGCAGTAGCGGGTGATCGGGGCGAACAGTGCGACCTGATCGAAACTGCCGCCCTCTCCGGAACTCTCCTGGAGCCCGCCCTTGCCAAAGATGTAAGTGGGTGCCTCGCCGGTGATTATCAGCAACGGCTGTTTGTCCGCGTAGGCATTGGCCACGCCGGTGATCAGGTTGGTGGCTCCCGGACCGGCGGTGGCGATGCAGGCGCCGATTTTTCCGCTTGCCCGGGTATATCCCCCGGCCATGAAGGCCGCGCCCTGTTCATGCTTGGCCAGAACGGCGCGAATCCCGGAATCATAGAGGGCATCGTAGACCGGCAGGATATGCGCTCCCGGCATTCCGTAGATGACATCGACGCCCAGGTGCTTCAAAAAACCGACGATTAATTCACTGACTTTTATCTTCATCAGACCCAATTTGCCGGGGCAGGGTGGATACTGCGGAACAAGACGATGCCCGGCCAGAAAAAGATCACAAAGGATATTCGATAATGCACGAAAATGCACTAACAGGCCTGAGACCAAAACCACTTATCGATTCAGCCTGTACACCGCTGCACAGGCGTCGGAATCGGTCGGGTGGTGGCTGGCGGGCATCCCTGGCAGAGCAGTGCAGCACTCGGCTGATGGGGATTCCCTGCGCAATGCAGGGGTAAGTCAGGGCGGCTAGAGAGGGTAAAGGGGCGCGTGCCTGCGATGTTGATCCTGCTCAGATACTGCGTCGTGCGGAAAAGGATACAAATCCGATCAGTGCGCTGCCGAAAAGCCAGATAGCCGCCGGCAGGGGTACCTCGGCAACCACCGCGGACCCTTCCATGGACGGCTCAGGATTGGCCGCTGCCAACACCTGGGAACCCGGCATGCACCACTCCGATTCAAGGTATGCCGCGGTGCTTGAATCCTCTGCGAGGAATGGGATGCGCGGTTCATACATGGCCCGTGACTCGTATTCCATGGCATACCCTGTCAGGGATCCCGGGTGATTCGGCATAGTGTAGCCTCCCCTGGGATGGAGCTCGTCGGTCAGCGGGCTGAAAGGTACTCCCTGGTAGAGGGAGACACCTGCCATAGGGGGCTGGCTGGGGGCGACCCGGGGTGGCGTGGCGGCGACGGCCTGGGTGATCGGAAATATCCCGAAAACAATCATGCAAACTATCCGACAGACCCGATGCATCCTGATGGTCAGTGGCTTGTCCATACCTTCTCCTTGTCCTTCCTGTAATACAACACCGGGACAGGGTCGAGGTCTCCATGAATCACGCAATCATCGGCCGGGCCGATGCCTATCCCAGGATAGAAGCGTATTAGCAAAACGGATGCCAAGAAATGTGCGATCAGGGCATATTTGGATCAAGCCACAGTGATACAAGATAATTTTGCCGGGTCTTCGAGGCCGGGCCGGACCGCGTTCGTGGGCGGCTTGTAAGAAAAACCGACACTGATCCGGCTCCTGACCCGATCAGGCGGATTCCTCAGCCGGTCTGGAAATCCCCAAGCGGCTCTCCATGCCCTGGCGGGGGGATTCGGGAATCAGCAGTGCCAGGGCAAAGGAGATGCTGACCATCGCGGCACCCGCGTAAAACACCCAGGCGGGTGAGGCGATCCACACCACTCCGAACAGGGCCGGAATGATGACCGCGGCGATGTGATTGATGGAGAAACTCACCCCTGCCGTGGAGGCGATATCCTCCTTGGCGGCGATCTTCTGGAAATAGGTTTTCAGGGCAATGGCCATGGCGAAGAACAGGTGGTCGGCGATATACAGGAGTGCGGCGACCCAGCCGGTCTCGACCCAGGCATAGCCCAGGAAGACCAGCACCAGTCCGGCATACTCGATGAGCAGTGCCCGGCGTTCCCCGATGCGGCCGATCAGGCGACCGATGCGGGGCGCGAAAAACACATTGATCGTGGCATTGAGAAGAAACAGCAGGGCAATCTGAGACACGCTGTAACCAAACTTTTCCACCATCAGGAAACCCGCGAAGACCACAAAGATCTGCCTGCGGGCGCCGGACATGAAGGTCAGCAGATAGTAGAGCCAGTAGCGTCGTCTCAATACCATATGTTTATGCTGTTCGGTTTCCTGGGGAAACAGGGGAAAGGCGAAGCCGGCATAGAGTGCGATAAGCAGAGTGGTCCCGCCCATCATCAGGTAAATCCAGGTGTAGTCCAGGTTGAGGACATCATCAGAGATCCAGATCAGGCCGAAGGTGAGGATCGAGGCAAAAGAGCCGGCCGATAGCAGACGGCCGAAGGTTTCCGCAGCGTTGTCGGTCGAGGTCCATTGCAGGGTCAGGGAAGTCTGCAGGGTTTCGTAGTAGTGGAAGCCGATGGACATCACCACGGTGGTGATATAGAGCCCGAGCGCCGAGGGAAAGAAACCGGTCAGAGCGGTACCCAGTCCGAGCAGCCCCAGGGAGAAGATGGCGAGTCGCTGTTCGCGGATGATCAGGAGCAGAAACACCACGCCGAAGGCCAGGAACCCCGGGATTTCACGCAGGCTTTGAAGAATACCCATCTCCTGCCCGGTGAAGGCCGCCCGCTCAATCGCGAAGTTGTTCAACAAGGTCCGCCAGGCTGCAAAGCTGATGGGTACCGCGATTGCCATCAACAGCAGCAGGACTTCCGGTCGTCGAGTGTTCCAAAATCGCGGGGGCGTATTCATCATTGCACCTGTTTTCGTTGATCCGGCAGCCGCCTGACATCCACTGAGTAACGCTCCATGATACGACCTTTTCCTCGGCGGGGCATTGGCTTCGTTGGGGGTATGGTTTATTATCGCCCTCTTTTTCTCAGAGTCGGCTCCAGGGCCGACCCATAGCATTCCTTGGGGACAGACCGATGGCACGTGTAACCGTTGAAGATTGTATGGATTATGTGGATAACCGTTTCGACCTGGTGTTGCTGGCCACCAAACGGGCCCGCCAATTGGTGCACGGTGTAGAACCCCTGCTGCCCTGGGAGAATGACAAACCCACGGTGATGGCCCTGCGTGAGATCGCGGAAGGCCTGATCAGCCACAAGGATGTCGAACCGGCCCGCGAGGATGAGGACATGGTCATCGACACCACGATCCTCGATATGAACATCAGTCAGCTGGACACCGACCAGTAACTCAAACCGCAGGGACCGGTCATCAGGATTCGGAACCTCACCTCAAGCTTGCAACAAAGGGTTGAATAGGCACAGAATTCGTCTTATCAGATATGACGGAGTGCCGGCATGAGCAACCCATTGGGTGTCATGGAGAAAGAACAGGAACATCCCCGGTTCCTGATCAGTGATCTGTGCGCCTATCTGGAAGAGTACCTGACCGCAGAGCACATCCGCGAAGTCTATCGCGCCTATCTGTTTGGCGCCGAGGCCCATGTGGGCCAGCATCGCAAGACCGGCGAGCCTTACATCTATCATCCGGTGGCGGTGGCGCGGATCCTGGCCAGCATGCGCATGGACTACAAGTGCCTGATGGCGGCGATCCTGCATGATGTCATCGAGGATACCCCCACCGCCAAGGAACAGCTTGCCGAGACCTTCGACTCCGAGATCGCCGAACTGGTCGACGGGGTGAGCAAACTCTCCAAGATCGATTTCAATTCCCAGGCGGAGGCCCAGGCCGCGAGTCTGCGCAAGATGCTCCTGGCGATGACTAAGGACATCCGGGTCATCCTCATCAAACTTGCGGATCGTCTGCATAACATGCGCACCCTGGGGGTGATGCGTCCCGACAAGTCCCGGCGCATCGCCAAGGAGACACTGGATATCTTCGCTCCCATCGCCAATCGCCTGGGTATCAACAGCATTCGTCTGGAACTGGAAGAACTGGGATTCTCCGCCTACTGGCCGATGCGTTACCGGGCGATCAAGAAGGCAGTGGCCGATGCCCGTGGACACCATCGGGAGTTGATTGAAAATGTCGAGACCGCGCTGAGTTCCAGGCTTCAGCAGGAGGATTTCGAAGGGGTGGTCTACGGCCGCCAGAAGCACCTCTACAGCATCTACAAAAAGATGGTTGAAAAGCGTCTGAGCTTTTCGGATGTGGTCGATGTGTTCGCCTTCCGCATCGTGGTCGACAAGGTGGACACCTGCTACCGGGTGCTGGGCGTGGTGCACAATCTCTACAAGCCCATGCCGGGACGTTTCAAGGACTACATCGCAATCCCCAAGGCGAACGGTTACCAGTCCCTGCACACTGTGCTGTTCGGACCCCAGGGCATACCCCTGGAGATTCAGATCCGCACCGAGGAGATGGACAAGCTGGCCGAATCGGGCATTGCGGCCCACTGGATGTACAAGACCGGTGAGGCGAGCGGGCAATGGGTCAAGTCCCGGGCCTCGGACTGGTTGCAGAATCTGCTCGAGATGCAGCAGGGGGTGGGCGATTCGATGGAGTTCCTGGAGCATGTCAAGGTCGACCTGTTCCCGGACGAGGTGTACGTGTTCACACCCCGTGGACGCATCATGGTCCTGCCCAAGGGCGCCACTGTGGTGGATTTCGCTTACAGCGTGCACACCGACGTGGGCAATACCTGCGTGGCCGCACGGGTCGACCGCAGACTGGTACCCTTGAGAAGCCGCCTGCACAACGGCCAGACTGTGGAGATCATCAACTCGGAGACTGCCGGTCCGAGTCCCGCCTGGCTGAACTTCGTGGTGACCGGCAAGGCACGCGCCAATATCCGCTCCTATCTCAAGAACCTCAAGGCCCAGGAGGCGGAAAGCCTGGGACGGCGACTTCTGGAACGGGAACTGAGCCTGCTCTCCCTGCGTCTCGATGAGATCAGCCAGGAGCAGATCGACAAAATCCTCGGAGACCTGCGGCTTGAGAATCTGGAGATGCTGCTCGCGGAAATCGCCCTGGGGAATCATATGCCGATGCTGATCGCGCGCCGCCTGGCGGGTGAGGAACTGGCGCCGCCACCCACAGAAACCAATCCGCAGAATGATCAGCCGGCCGGGGTGTTGGCGATTCGCGGCACCGAAGGGATGGTGGTGAACTTCGCCAAATGCTGCCGACCGATTCCCGGCGATGCCATCGTAGGTGTCTTCAATCCCGGCAAGGGTATCGTGATTCATCGTCAGGGCTGCCCCAATCTCGGGGAGTACAAAAAACACGGCCACAAGTGGATCGAGACGGAGTGGGAGCCGGATGTGGAGGGTGAGTTTCCCACCCGCATCCGGGTTGAATCAGGCAACCAGCGGGGGGTGCTGGCCTCGGTCGCATCGGTGATCTCGCAACAGGGTTCGAATATCGAACATGTGGGGTCCGAAGAGCGCGATGGCCTGTCCTCGACCCTGGTGTTCGTCATCACGGTGAAGAACCGTCGCCACTTGGCCAGAATCATGCGTCTGCTGCGCTCCCTGCCATCGGTGATGCGCATCTCCCGGGTGAAATACTAGCAGGTTGTTGAAATTCGCTCAGACGAGTGCGAGACAAGGCGAAAATCGCCGAAAAAACGCAGTTTACTTGGAGTAAATGAGCATTTTGAGGCGGTTTTCAACGCAGGATCGTACCGTCTGAGTAGAATTTCAACAGTCTGTCAGGCCCGACGGCCGGTCGATGGGACAGAACAATAATGAACCCGCCGCCCACGCGGTGCAGGTTCCACACAACCAGGAGTCATCATGAGTCGAGAAATCATTCGCACGGACCAGGCCCCGCAAGCCATTGGCACCTATTCCCAGGCGGTCAAGGTGGGGCAGACCGTATACCTGTCGGGACAGATTCCGCTGGTGCCGGAAACCATGGAGATGGTTGAAGGGGATATCGAGCTGCAGATCCGGCGGGTGTTCGATAATCTTCAGGCGGTCGCGCGGGCGGCGGGAGGCAGCCTGGCTGATGTCGTTAAGTTAAACGTGTTTCTCACGGATCTGACCCATTTTCCAGTGGTCAACGAGGTAATGGCGGATTACTTCGCACAACCCTATCCGGCACGCGCGGCGATCGGCGTGGCGGCGTTGCCGAAAGCCGCCGGGGTGGAGATGGATGCGGTCATGAAACTCGGCTGAAGACTCAGGTCGCGCGGGGTATCAGCGATGGATGAGCAATTCCTCAAGATGGTGGAGGTAAACGTCAAGGGACGGGTGTTCGTGGTCTGCCAGTCCCGTGGCGTCACCGATGTCAGTGTCATCAATTACTACACCGAGGTGGTGCAGCAAGCCGTCCTTGCTCAGATGACCGAGGATGCCGATACCAGCGCAGAGAGCTTCCACCGTCTGCTCGAACAACAGGTGGAATGGTTAGGGGAGAAGCTCAGGCAACTGGTCAATGACGGCGCCCTGGATCGATCTGCTGCCGATGGGGTATTGGGTGATCCTGTGTTGGAGGTTTCCGGGTCCGCGGCCGCCGAAAGGGCGGAAAAAAAAGCGTCGGGATTCGTACCGGAAGCGAAATCCATGCCCGAACGCCTCAAGGACCGTCGGGCCGAGATGGAGCATCTGCTGACCCATGACTGCATTACCCTCAAACTGCTGACCGCCAATGAAGCCAAGCAACTGAAACGTGAGCTGGTCGGTCGCCTGCCTGAGAAGGCGGAAGAGGAACTGGTGGCGAGAATGCGCTCGGTGCTGCATTCCCAGGTGAGTAAATTCATTCGCAAGCACCAGGGCGGCCCCTGGCAAACCGTCACCCAGCAGACCGAGATCAGGATGGAGATCGCACACACCAAGAGTCTTCGATCTCTGGTGTTTCTGTCCCGGCAACTGTTACAGGAACGCGAGGAGTGGATGTTGAAGACCAAGTCCAGCCTGGTGGGAAGACTGTTTGGCGGTCGGGTCAAGCTCAATAAACCCTGAGTGATATCGAGTCCGGGGAGGCAATCAAGATGGGCAAGCAATACTACGAGATCAGCGACAGGCACCGCGATTTCATTCTCAGCCAACCCCTGTTTTTCGTCGCCACCGCGACCCGGGACAGCCGCATCAATCTCTCCCCCAAAGGCCTGGACAGCCTGCGTATCCTGGATGCGAAGCGGGTCGTTTGGCTGAATCTCACAGGCAGCGGCAATGAGACCGCCGCACACCTCGCCGAGGATGGGCGAATGACCTTGATGTTCTGCGCCTTCGAGGGAGATCCGAAGATTCTGCGCCTGTACGGAAGTGCCGCCAGTTATCAGCAGGGCAGTGCTGAGTGGGGTGAGCACATCGGGCGTTTTGCACCACTCCCGGGCGCCCGCCAGATCATTCTCATGAATGTGGATCTGGTGCTGAGTTCCTGTGGGTTCGGAGTGCCGCTGTTCGAGTACCTCGGACAACGGGATGCACTGCCGGCCTGGTCCGAAAAAAAGGGTGAGGCAGGCATACGGGATTACTGGACCACCCGCAATCGGCGTTCCATCGATGGTAAGGATACCGACTTCTCCTGATCCGGCTGTTGTCTGATGCCTGGTTTTCCTACAAGGACATTCAAAACCGGTTACACTTTCAGAGGGCTATCCGCATTGATCAGCCATGCTGCGGTCGGCATGAGTGCAGGCGGTGGCTTTGATCGTTTTAAGTCGTGACACGGGAGGTGGATTGACCTTCTCTCCCGGGTAAGTTTCCGCGAAGAGTGAAGGCAGGTGTCAATCAAACACATCCCATCTCACTGACCGTTCACGTTGCCTGTTCAATCCGGTGCACAGGGCCGTCACGCCTGGGGGGATTGGGTAGCCGAGAGGGCGAGATCAAGGGTGGTGTGCTCGCGGGCTATTATCCGCCGTACTGCTTGCAGTTGTGTGATGTGAATCATCGGAAACACATATGCTGATCCAGTCGCTATCGTTTAGTCAGGAGCAGGTTTCCCTATAACCATGTCTTTCGTCAATCCATCCACCGTTTCTTTCGAATCAAAAGAGAGGCAGAAGCTCAGGGAAGGGCAGATTGAATATGCCTTCATCCAGCTCAAGGTGTCGATGCTGGCGACCGGTTTCAGTGCCCTGGTGCTGCTGCTCTGGGGACACTCCCCGAAGCCTCTGGTTCTCGGCTGGTTTGTTCTCATATTATTGGTCAGTTTCTGGCGCTACCTGGTGGCCCAACAGTATGAGCGGCATCCCGGTCAGCACAGCCTGCTGGAGTGGGAGCAGCGTTTCGTGTTTGGCGTGGTGGCCGCCTCAATTCTGCTCGGCAGCGCCAGCATGATCTTTTTCGTGCCGGGGGACTACTATGCCCAGGCGGTGCTGATGACGGTGTTTGCCGGGGTGAGCGCGGGGGCCCTGAACAGCCTTTCAGCCATGCTCAGGCCGATGCGCTTCCTGTTGATGATGATGCTGCTGCCATTGGCGATGCGGCTGTTCATCAGACCTACCACCATATCGTGATTGGTCTTCTGGTCACGGTGTACATGGGCATGCTGCTGGTCATCGTCAAACGCTACAACCGGGATTTCCTCAATACCCTGCGGTCGCGCATCCTGTTCGACAAGGCCCAGCAGCAGCTCGCGCTCAGCGAGGAGCGCTTCGGCATGATCTTCCGCGAGGCCCCGGTAGGGATCTTTTTCTACGACACCCGCCTGAAAATCCTGGAGTCCAACCTGGAATTCAGCACCATCCTGCGCGCCCCCATGGAACGGGTGATCGGGCTGGACATGAACACCCTTTCCAACAGCCGGGTATTGCCATAGATTCGTGCGGTAATGGAGCGAAAGGAGGGTCACTATGAAGGCGGTTACACCACCAAGCTGACCGCCACGGACATCTTCATCAATCTGCGCACGGTACCGGTGCTGGATGCCCAGCGGGAGCTGATCGGCGGCATCGGCATCGTCACCGATATCACCGAGCGGATGATTGCCCAGGAGAAGATTCGTCGCCAGGCGTACTACGACACTCTCACCGATATCCCCAACCGGGTAATGCTGATGGAGCAGTTGCGTCTGTGCGCGATCCGTTTCAAGCGTCACGGAGTGATTGCCGCACTGCTGTTTCTCGACCTGGATCAGTTCAAAAAGATCAATGACTCCCTTGGCCATGCGGTGGGAGACGAGTTGCTCAAGGAGACCGCGGCGCGCCTCAAGAACATTGTCCGTGAGGAGGATCTGGTGGCCCGTCTGGGGGGTGACGAGTTTTGCCGGATCTGGGAGAGATGCCGAAGCCGGCGACCGCCAATGCGGAGACCCTGGCGGATAAGATCCATCATGCCCTGGCGGCGCCGTTTTCGATCATGGGTTACCGACTCAACACCACCGCTAGTATCGGGGTGGCCATGACAGATGCCTACAACACTGACCCTGACAACCTGCTCAAACATGCGGACACGGCGATGTATCAGGCAAAAAAGGAGGGACGGGGCAAAACCAGTTTCTACCAATCGGAAATGGATCGCTGGATCAAGGCCCGCCTGCAGCTCGAAAACGATCTGCACAACGCCCTCGACCAGGGTGGTCTGATGCTGCACTATCAACCGGTGGTGGCTTTTCATGACAACCGCATTGTCGGCGCCGAGGCCCTGTTGCGCTGGCAGCATCCTGAACGGGGCAACATCCCGCCCAACGAGATCGTCGCGTTGGCGGAAGAGACCGGACTGATCATGCCCCTTGGACAGTGGGTGCTCGAAACCGCCTGCCGGCAGTTGCGCGCCTGGAAGCAGGAATATCCGGCGTTCGCCGGACTCGAACAGCTGGCGATCAATGTCAGTACCTTGCAGTTCAAACAGATCGGCTACCCGGACCGGGTGATCGAGACCATCCGTGCGAACGGGGTTGATCCGAATCTCATGGTGCTCGAATTGACCGAATCGGTGATGATCGAAAAGACCACCGAGACGGTGCGCAAAATGCAGATACTGCGGGATCAGGGGATCGGCATTGCGATCGACGATTTCGGCACCGGGTATGCGTCCCTGTCCTATCTGAAGAAACTGCCGTTTACCATCCTCAAGATCGATCGTTCATTCACCCAGGACCTGGCCGAGGATGAGGATGATGCCAAGTTGATCGAGACGATTATCGGCATCGCCAACAAATTCGATCTGCAGATCGTGGCCGAGGGGATCGAGACCCAGGAACAATACCGGTTTCTCAGGAACGCCGAGTGTCACCTGTATCAGGGCTACCTATGCAGCCCCGCGCTTCCGGCCGAAGCGTTTGCCGAATTTTACATTGCCCGCGCTGCCAGCCAGGGAAAGCGAAGCGAAGGCTGGTAGTCCCCGGTAGTCGCGAGGCGATACTGGAAACCCGACGTGCCGTAGGCGCCAA
>JBEVVH010000035.1:0-22683 GCA_040507245.1 Candidatus Thiodiazotropha sp. | reverse complement strand
GGCGCCTACGGCTCGTCGGGTTTCCAGTATCGCCTCGCGACTACCGGGGACTACCAGCCTTCGCTTCGCTTTCCCTGGCTGGCAGCGGAGGTTCGTTGTAGGCGGGCACGTGGATCGACACCATCGGCCGCTCAGTGTCGGGAATCTCCGCGGACACGATGGGCTTGCGCCGCCAGTGACGCAGCCATAATGCTTCCGCCCACTCATGCGCCTCGGCGAGATGATCGATCCACACATGCCAGGGCTCTGCCAGACTGACCGGAGTCCAGACCCGTTTCTTCACATATTTCAGATTCTCGATCGCCTCGGCAATCGTGACCTCCGTGCGGAAGATCGCCTCGTTGCCCACGATCACCCGCACGATGTTCTTGTAGCTGTGGCGGGCCAGGTAGATCAGGGTATCCATCTCCTTTTTGTCCGCCTCAGGATCGCCGCTGATCCAGGCTCCCAGGGCCACATTGAGCCCATGTTTCTCCGCCAGGCGCGGAATCTCCCGGTAACTGTGGCCGACCGAGTAGGTTCTCACCGCATAGGTCTTGTCCGCGAGCAGCGCCAGGTCCTCGTCGATCTGCGCCTCAGTCGGATAGATCCCCTTGATCGGATTCTGGCCTTCACGTACCGGGGAGAATGAGAAACCCTTGATCCGTTTAGGCCAGGGAGGCTCGTTGGCGACCCCACCCAGCAGGTTTCAGATCATCAGGGCAAACAGGGCAATCGCCAGGGCTATGACCAGATTGGGACGCAGCATATGTTCAGCCGAACCGTAAAAAACAGATCATATTAATGACTTCCACCCTGCCTGGTTGTGAACGGAGGCCGGTTTCGCGGGAAATTTCGGTGTAACCGCATTCTCGCCATGGAAAGCCAACCTTATGGGATGGCCTGTCGAGACTTGATCGTTGCATGATTCGAGCTATATTACCTATATAGAGATTTATTGGCCTATAAATATTACTAATCACATATCATCCAATTCGATCTGCCAAAGGAGACCAACCATGAATCAAATCACGACACAACCCCACTTGAAGGGCAAGGGAAACGTCCCGCTCCAGTTCGACGACGACGGCTTTCTCATCAACGGTGAAGCCTGGACCCGTGAAACCGCAAGACTGCTCGCGGAAATGGATGGAATCGGAACCCTCGGTCCGGATCACTGGTCCGTGATTCTCTACCTGCGTGAAAAGCACCTGGAGTCCGGGGGATTGCCGGTCATGTCTCATATCTGCCGGATCATGCACTTGGGCAAGCACGGTGTCGAGCGTCTGTTTGGCGGTTGCCGCGAAGCCTGGCGGATTGCCGGTCTGCCACATCCCGGCGAAGAGGCCAAGAATTACATGTAAGCAACGAGCCCGGTCCCGTCCTTGAGACCGGGCTTTCATCCTGCCGGGCGGGTTTGCCTAATGATACGGGGCATGCCAATATCAGCTCAGCCCCCATGACCCAGCAAGAAATCCAATCCCAGGCCGCTATGAAAACCCGCCTGCTGCTCAATCAGGCGGAATCCGCGTTTGCACTGCCGCCAATGCGCCCGCAGATTCGCTTCGATCTGACCGGCAAGAGTGCGGGAATCGTGGTGTTCGGTCCGGGGAACGACTGTGTGATCCGCTACAACGCCGCCCTGCTGTCCCGCTACGTACAGGCGTTCATGGATGAGACGGTTCCCCATGAAGTAGCGCACATCGTGGCGCGCAGGCGCTTCGGGCAACGCATCAAACCTCATGGCAGGGAATGGAAACAGGTCATGGCGTTTTTTCAGGTGCCCGCGCGGCGCTGCCACAGTTTCGATACAACCCAGACCACCCGACGCCGTATGCGTTATTACGACTATCGTTGCGCATGCCGCGATCATCGCATCAGTGCGGTACGCCACAACCGCATCATGTCCGGCACGATGACATACCAGTGCCGGTTCTGTGGTACACCACTGGAGGCCAGCGAAACCGAGCCGGCATAAATCATCGTTCAGCGGGTAAATAGAAATCTGATTACCCTGCATGATCAGCCATTCTGCTTTGATCTCCCAATGAGGGGATAAGCGAAACATCTGGAGAGTATTGTTTTATCCTGCGGTTTTTCGCATTCTGCCGGATCCCGGGTTCCACTTCGTTTCACCCGGGCTACGGGGGTGATGCTCGCTCCTCTTGAGCTTCCCGCAGGGGCGGGACGGTCGGGCGCCCTTTCTGATACTAATTCATTGCCCCCGCTCTGCGTGGGCATGCCTGTCGACATCACGCTGGATTGCCCAAACCTGTCAGGCATGTGCAAGTCTGGGTCTGCATTTCCACGCGGAGCGTGGGAACGAGGAAACCCAACGCTCAAATCGGCTACTGGTGGCTGATTCTATGGTTAAGAAACGCAGATAATCAGGAATCGAAAGCATTCACCGTGTTTCCACGGTACTACTCCTGAGAATGCATAAGAGCCTGCGATCCGGATGCGACCAGTCGATCCTTGCCTGTGCGGGACATCTGCTTGATTGCATACTCCCGTTTCAAAGCCTCGCAGCGATCACTGCAGGTCTCCATGTACACCAGTTCCACAGGCCGCCGCCCACGAGTGTACTTGGCCCCCCGCCCCCTGTTGTGTTCGTCGATCCGCCGCGTGATATCCGTGGTCACGCCCGTGTAGAGGGAACTGTCCGCACAGTGCAGTATGTATACGAACCAAACCGGATCGGGGTCGTCTTGCATTAAGGTAAACCACTACCCTGTTTCATAGTTTCGTGACTTTACAGACCTTGTGCCCAGGGATCACAATGTTCATCGCCGACAATTGTCCAGCAGAGACAATGGCCTGTAAACGACTTGTTGCAGTCTCTGAACAATTACCAGAACAACATCAGACGCTATCTTGGAAACAACAGGTCTCCCCGACATTTCACCCCCGTTTGGAGGAAAAGATGATAGGTAACACCCAGAAGTGGATAGGAATGGCCGGTGCGATTGGTCTGATCGCCAGCCAGTTTCTCATCGCCCCGGCAGTCATGGCTTCGGATGCGGATGATCTCGAAGCAGGCAAAGAACTCGCGTTTGACAGAAAAAAGGGCAACTGCCTTGCCTGTCACAACATCCAGGGCGCTCCGTCACCGGGCAATATCGCACCGGCCCTGATCGCCATGAAGTCCCGCTACAAGGATAAAGAGGCGCTCTACAAACAGGTCTGGGATCCCACTGTCGCGAACCCGGAATCGACCATGCCGCCGTTTGGCAAGCATGAAGTGCTCTCCGAATCGGAGATGAAAAAGGTCGTCGATTACATCTGGTCACTCTGAGCAGTGGATCGAAAACACCTAACCTGTAATGCCACGCCTTGCGAGGATTGAATAACATGAAACACCTCTTACGTAGCCTGACCTTGCTGGTCATCACCTGTGGTCTGGTGGCATCCGCCCAGGCGAGCACCCCGGAAGAAGATCTCAACGCCTTCCGTGACTTTTTCCAGAAGCGTTTCCCCAACGTGGAAACCGATGACTTCGTCAATGGCGCCTACGCCATCGACCCGGTCGGCCGGGAAAACTGGGAAGCGATTGAAGAGTTCCCCCCCTATGAACCGTTCATCGATGCAGGACGGGATATGTGGGAAAAACCTTTCGCCAACGGCAAGACCTTTCAGGATTGCTTTCCTGACGGCCCTGCCATCGAAGGCAAATATCCCTACTGGGACAAAGACAAGGGTATGGTCATGACCCTGCCGCTGGCACTCAACAAGTGTCTCGAAGCCAATGGCGAGAAACCCATGAAGTACAAAAAGGGCCCGATCAACGACATCCTGTCCTACATCGCCTTTGAGTCCCGTGGTCAGATCACCAATGTGGAGATTCCTAACGATCCCGCTGCGATCAAGGCCTATGAGGATGGCAGGAAGTTCTACTACGACCGTCGCGGCCAGCTGAACTTCTCGTGTGCCAACTGCCATCTGCAGAATGCCGGCATGATCCTGCGCACCGAGGTGCTGAGTCCTGCATTGGGTCATACCACCCACTTCCCGGTCTACCGTTCCAAGTGGGGTACCGTCGGTACATTGCATCGCCGTTTCACCGGCTGTAACAAGCAGGTTCGCGCTGCACCGTTCAAGGCTCAGGGTGAAGAGTACCGCAACCTGGAGTACTTCCTGACCTACATGAGCAACGGTCTGCCGCTGAACGGCCCTGGCGCCCGGAAATAAACCCGGTCTGCTGTTCATTAACCAAGATTTCAAGTGATCGGAGTTGATACGATGCACAAAAAGACAACCCTTTTCTCGACTTTGATAGCCGGGCTATTATGTTGCGGCCTCTCATCTGCTACCCTGGCCGATGATATTTCCGCCGCCAAGGTTCAGCAGTTGATCGACGCGGCCGAAAGCGCCCGCAAAGAGGCTGCCTCCGTGGGCGGCGAATGGCGTGACACCGGTAAAATGATCAAAGAGGCCAAAGAACTTCTGGAAAAAGGCGATTACGTGGCAGCCGCAAAGCTTGCCAACAAAGCCGCCAAACAGGGGCACTTGGGCTACGAGCAGGCCGTGTCGCAGCAAGAGTTCAAAATGCCCTCGTACCTGCATTACAAATAAAGGCTGAGGCCAGAGGAGGAAGACAGAATGAAGTTTGTCAAAGCAATCATGCTGACCACGCTGGTGGCCAGCCTCGCGTTCTCGATGCAGCTTATGGCTGAGGACGGAAACCAGATCAGCCCGGGCCTGCAATCGATCGAGGTGACCCATGCGGGTAAGAAGGTCACCATCAGCCGTTCGGCGGACAAGGATGCCCATATCCCCGAAGCCTTCGCCAAGACCGCGCGTCACTGCCCGCCCTTCTGCGTACAGCCCGCTGTGGTGGCACCTGGTGTCGAAACGGTGGGCGAACTGGAAGTGCTGGGTTACCTGCAGCGCATTGGTAACGGCGACCGCAAGGTTCTGGTTATCGACTCACGAACCCCGGACTGGATCATTCGCGGCACCATTCCCGGTTCCGTGAACATCCCCTGGAACAAGATCAATGTGGACATGGCGGGTACCTTCGAATCCACTGCGGAAGCCGAAGGCATTCACGACATCCTGGTCGACCAGATGGGGGTACAGGATGTGAACGGCACGCTGGATTTCCGCAATGCGAAAACCCTGGTGTTGTTCTGTAACGGCAGCTGGTGTCCCCAGTCTTCGATCAACATCAAGACTCTGCTCAAACTGGGTTATCCTTCATACAAGTTGAAATGGTATCGCGGTGGTATGCAGGATTGGGTCAGCCTGGGCCTCACCACGGTCAATCATGACTGATTGAATTTATATCCGGGCGTCTCGTCCGCTAACGGGTGAAACCTTAACCGGGCCTGCCCGTGAATCCCATAGGGTTGTCGGCAACGACAACCCTTTTTTGTTTCCCCTGCCTTATGTATTCAGACATCAGCGGCGTGTCGGCCGGTGTCTCGATCATGCCCCACCCACGAGGCTCATGCGTACACAGCCTTACTGATTGAAGCATTTTCCGGGAAGCCAATATATCGATCCACACCCGGTGCACATAGCCCGAACCTTCAGGTGAAACACCATACCCGATCATTGATCAGCTAGGCTCACATGCGCTCTGACACCCATAGACTTAACAGACGGGGGCCACACATCAGCAACATCGGAACCATCATGATGGAGATGAACCATTACGCGATCAATTGGGTAATCGAGACAGATGCGGTAGCGGCAAAGGCTGGCGTCCTGCACTGAAGCAGGGATGACATGGACAACAAAAAAGGGTTGCCGAATATCGGCAACCCTTTATCAGTTTGGTCCGGGCGGGGTGATTCGAACACCCGACCCCTACAACCCCATTGTAGTGCGCTACCAGACTGCGCTACGCCCGGAATGAAAGGAGCGGCAATACTAGGCAGTTAAGCCAGCCGTGTCAATCCGTTGAGGGCTATCTTTTGAGGATCTGCAGGATCTCCTCAAGTTCACCCCGCAACTGCTTTATGATCTGCTGACTCTGCTGCAGATCCTCTTTGGCGGTTTCACCGGAGAGTTGCTGTCTTGCTCCCCCAATAGTGAAACCCTGCTCATAGAGCAAACTGCGAATCTGACGGATCATCAACACGTCATGGCGCTGATAGTAGCGTCGGTTGCCTCGCCGTTTGACCGGTTTCAACTGGGGAAATTCCTGCTCCCAATAACGCAACACGTGCGGCTTGACCTGGCAAAGGCCGCTGACCTCTCCAATGGTGAAATAGCGCTTGCCCGGTATGGCGGGCAAATCGTTACTGCTGCTGCTCGGATCCAGCATAGGCTTCTACCCGTGCCTTTAATTTCTGTCCCGGACGGAAGGTAACCACGCGGCGCGCGGAGATCGGGATCTCCTTGCCGGTTTTGGGATTACGTCCTGGCCTTTGTTTCTTTTCGCGCAGATCAAAGTTTCCGAATCCGGAAAGCTTCACTTGCCCCCCACGTTCCAAGGAGAGTCGAACCTCTTCGAAGAACATCTCAACCATTTCCTTGGCTTCCCGTTTGTTCAGTCCAAGCTCATCGAAGAGCCTGGCTGCCATGTCTGCTTTTGTCAGTGCCATAACCTGTCCTAATCTCTCAGTTTCGCACCTGTGTCATGAGCCAGCCGCTGCAATACGGCAGCAACCACCTCTTCGACTTCCTGATCTGTAAGAGTGTGTGATTTTTCCTGTAAAATCAATCCCAATGCGAGACTTTTTCGACCCGAATCTATGTTTTTTCCAGTATAGACATCAAACAGCAGAATGTCTGTAAGAATTTTGCCCGCTGCTTCACGAATCAGATTCCTGATCCTGTCGTAGGAGACACTCTCATCGACCACCAGGGCAAGATCGCGGCGGATAGAGGGGTATTTCGACAGACTCTCAAAATGTGGCAGCCGACCCTCTCCCAGTCGTTCAAGATCGAGTTCGAACAGAAAGGTGGCGCCGTTGAGGTCCAGCTGCTTTTCCAATTCGGGATGCAGCATGCCCATGAAACCCACCGACAGCTCCTGGATGAATATCTCAGCGCTCTGCCCCGGATGCAATGCCGGGTGACCGGCCGGGGCAAATCGTATTCCCTGAGTCGTACCCAAAAGGCTCAGTACCGCCTCAACATCCGCTTTGACATCGTAAAAATCGGCCCGGGCCCCGGTTTCACCCCACTGTTCGGCAAAACGGTTACCCGATACCAGTCCGCCCAGACGGGCCTGCTGCTCGATCGAGGTACCCTGCTGGAAACACAGACCGGATTCAAAGATACGCACTCGTGGCTGCTGACGAGCCTGGTTGTAGGCAGCGGTCTGCAGCAGACCGGGCCACAGCGAGGTGCGCATGACCGACATGTCCGCGGAGATCGGATTGGCGAGGCGGATGCCCTGGGCCTGAGGATCGAGCATCGCCTCCAATTCAGGACTGATGAAACTGTAGGTTACCACCTCCTGATAGTCGCGCCCCACCAGCAGATCCTTGGCCCGGTCAAGACCGAAGGCGGACTCGGCCCGGTCTTCCATGATCATTGGTGTGGTGCCCCGATGAGCGGGAATCCGGGTGTAACCGTAGATGCGACCGATCTCTTCGATCAGGTCCACCTCGATACTGATGTCGAAACGGCTGCTGGGAGCCTGTACCTGCCATCCCTGAGCCACGGGCTCGACCTGCATGCCCAGGCGATCCAGGATATCCGTCACCTCATCCGCCTCGATTTCGATCCCCAGCAACTTGTTGACGCACTCGGCACGCAACAGGATCACCGGGCGGGGCTGAATCTTGTCTTCGTGGGCCACTTCGACCACCGGTCCGAGAGCTCCTCCGGCAATCGACACCAGTAGTTCCGAGGCACGCTCCAGGGCATCCACCTGAAGATGCGGATCGACGCCGCGCTCGAAACGATGGGAGGAATCGGTATGCAGTCCATACCCCCGCGCCTTGCCGCTGATCGCGGTCGGCGCAAAAAAGGCGCTTTCGAGCAGCACATGCCGGGTGCATTCGTTCACCGCAGTCGCCTCGCCACCCATGATGCCGGCCAGGGCGATGGGACGGGACTCGTCGGCGATCACCAAAGTGCCTTCCAGCAGTTCGATCTCCCGGCCACCGATCAGGGTCAGGCACTCACCGGATCGGGCCAGACGCACCCTTATTCGCTGTTCGAGCCGATCCAGGTCGAAGCCGTGCATCGGCTGCCCGAGTTCGAGCAATACGTAATTGGTGACATCGACCACCGGCCCGAGACTGCGGATACCGCTGCGGCGCAGGCGCTCCTGCATCCACAGGGGGGTCTGCGCCGCAACATTCACATTGCGCACCACCCGGCAAGCATAGCGGGGACAGGCCTCATCGGCTTCCAGCATCACCTCCATGCGGTCTTCCAGGCTGGCCGCCTGGGGATTGATGGCTACCGGAGTCACCGGGCAACGGTTGATCACACCCACTTCACGGGCGATTCCGGCCAGGCTCAGGCAGTCTCCCCGATCCGGCGTCAGGTCCACCTCGATGGCCTGATCATCGAGGAGCAGAAAGCGGCGAAAATCCTCGCCGATGGGCGCATCGGGAGGTAATGGCAGGATCCCGTCGGAGCTTTCAGCCAGACCCAGTTCACTCGCGGAACAGATCATGCCCAGGGACTGGACGCCTCGCAGCTTGGCCTTCTTGATCTTGAAATCGCCGGGCAGTATCGCACCCACGGTGGCCACCGGCACACGCATTCCGGCCGCGACATTACGCGCCCCGCAGACGATCTGCAGCGGATCCCCCTCGCCGACCGTCACCTGACAGACGCTCAGCTTGTCGGCGTCCGGATGCTGTTCACGGGATAGCACCTCACCCACCACCACACCGGTGAATGTGGCGGCAACCGGCTCCACGGAATCGACCTCCAGACCGGCCATGCTCAACTGATCGGCCAGGGCCTGGGTATCGACCGACGGGTCGACCCACTCCCTCAACCAGGCTTCACTGAATCTCATGATGCTCTACCCTTTAAACCTTCAGGCGAACTGCTTCAAAAAGCGCAGATCGTTCTCGAAAAACAGACGCAGATCGTTGACCCCGTAGCGCAGCATGGTAAGGCGTTCAACCCCCATACCGAAGGCATACCCGGTGTAGCGTTCGCTGTCGATGCCCACATGGCGGAACACCTCCGGATGGATCATGCCGCACCCCAGGACCTCTATCCAACCGGTCTGACTGCACACCCGACAGCCCTCCCCGCCACACATCACACACTCGATATCCACCTCGGCGGAAGGCTCGGTGAATGGAAAGTAGGAGGGACGGAATCGCAACTTCAGTTCGCGTTCGAAAAACCGGCTGAGAAAGTCGTACAACACACCCTTGAGGTCGGCGAAGGACACATCCTCATCGACCAGGAACCCTTCCACCTGGTGGAACATGGGGGTGTGAGTCAGATCCGAATCGCATCGGTAGACCCGGCCGGGAGCGATGATTCGCAACGGCGGCTCACTCCTTTTCATGGCACGGATCTGTACCGGCGAGGTATGGGTCCGCAACAGCATATGCGCATCGAAATAGAAGGTGTCGTGCATCGCACGGGCCGGATGGGTCTCCGGGATATTGAGGGCTTCGAAGTTGTGATAGTCGTCCTCGATCTCCGGACCTTCCACCGATTCGAAACCCGCATGGGCGAACAGGCGCTCGATCCGGTTCAGGGTTCGGGTGACCGGGTGCAGACCACCCCGCTGAAGACCGCGCCCCGGCAGGGTCACATCGATACGCTCTTCAGCCAGGCGTTTGCTCAGGGCCTCCTGCTCGAGCACTTCCCGGCGTGCCTCGATGGCCTGTTGCAGACGCTGCTTGGCCTGATTGATAGCCTGCCCCGCCTGGGGACGCTGATCCGCCGGCAGGGTACCGAGTTTCTTCAGTTGTGAGGTCAGTTGGCCGCTCTTGCCCAGATATTCGACACGCACGTCATCGAGCCCGGCAAGATCAGCTGCCGCCTCGATGGCCCGTTCCGCGGCGTCTATCAGTCCCGTTATGTCGAGTGTGGAATCGTCCATCTGCTGTTCAACCTCAAGATCGCTTTCGACCATCCCCTTGCAGGCATGGTGCAATGGATATTCATCAATTCCCGATCCACGGGCTGATGACGTCACATAGCGCAGGCTATGGCTTCCCCTGGTCAGCGTAAACGTCCGCCTGACCTGCTGGATTAAGCGAAGATTTCCTGACACATCGGGAAACCTCCTATCTTACACGCTGCGCCCGTCCATGCCTCATGGATTCAGGTAATAAAAAAGGGGGAAGCCACAGGCCTCCCCCTTTTATGCTCACTGTGTCGCCGGTCAAACCGTGCGCGACAACAGCCGTTTAGCTGGAAAGAGCGGCCTTGGCCTGTTCTGCCAGCACGCTGAACGCGGCTTTGTCGTTGACAGCCAGATCAGCCAGCATCTTGCGATCCACTTCGATATTCGCAATGTGCAGACCGTTGATCAAGCGGCTGTAGGAAAGACCGTTGTCCCGGGCGCCGGCATTGATGCGGGCAATCCACAGGGCGCGGAACTGACGCTTTTTCTGACGACGGTCGCGGTAGGCATATTGGCCGGCCTTGATAACCGCCTGTTTGGCGACACGATAAACTTTGCTGCGGGCTCCGTAGTAACCCTTGGCTTCTTCAAGCACCTTTTTATGACGGGCGCGTGCTTGTACACCACGTTTGACTCGAGACATGTTGGTATCCGGTTCCGGTTGAGGTTAAGCGTAGGGCATCATCCGACGGGCCATGGCCACGTCGGTCTTCGCGATGGTGTTGGGCGAACGCAGTTGACGCTTCCGCTTGGTGCTCTTCTTGGTCAGGATATGACGCCGATGAGAGCTGTTACATTTGAAGGAACCGGACGAGGTGCGTTTGAAACGCTTGGCCGCGCCCCGATTGGTCTTAATCTTAGGCATAGTCGTAAAACTCCGCTATTTGAGCGCCTCAATGGCGCAAAAAGTTACTTTTTCTTGGGACCCAGAACCATCACCATCTGGCGACCTTCCATCATGGGTTTCTGTTCGACCTGGCCGTATTCGATCAGATCCTTCTCCACCCGTTCCAGAAGTTCCAAACCCAGTTCCCGGTGAGCGTGCTCACGCCCGCGGAACCGCATGGTGACTTTGGTCTTGTCCCCGTCTTCTAGGAAACGTATCAGGTTGCGCAGTTTTACCTGATAATCCCCTTCGCCCGTCCCTGGACGGAACTTGATCTCTTTGACATGAACCTGCTTTTGCTTCTTTTTCGCGGCTTGTTTCGTTTTCTTTAATTCAAACAGAAACTTGCCGTAATTCATTACGCGACAAACCGGGGGTTCCCCGTTTGGTACGATCTCCACAAGATCCAAACCTACTTCCTGAGCGGCGCGTAAGGCCTCCTCAATCGAAACAACCCCAACTTGTTCACCATCGACACCGATGAGCCTGATCTTGGCAACTGTGATCTCATCGTTTAGACGGTGCTTTTTAACAGCAGCGATAGCCGGTTCCTCCAAAAAGTTCAAACCCCAAAAGTAGAAAAAGCACCGGGCATACCAGTGCTTTTACACTCAATTTACACGTTTCTGTACTTCCGTCCGCATCCGCTCGATGAAGTCTGTCAGCGGCATGGAGCCCAGATCCTCGCCTGTGCGGGTACGTACTGCAACGGTGCCCTCCTCCATCTCCCGGTCGCCCAGAATCAGCAGATATGGCACGCGCATCAACGTGTGCTCGCGGATTTTAAAGCCAATCTTCTCATTTCTCAAGTCCGATTCCACACGAAAACCGTTGCTCCGCAAGGATTTGAGACATTGATCCAGGTAATCGGCCTGGCGATCGGTGATATTCATCAGCACTGCCTGTACCGGCGCCAGCCAAACTGGCAGTGCCCCGGCATAGTGTTCGATGAGGATTCCGATGAACCGCTCCAGCGATCCGAGGATCGCCCGGTGCAGCATAACCGGGACCTGTTTGCTGTTGTCCTCCGCGATGTAGGAGGCCCCGAGGCGGTCCGGCATGGAGAAATCGAGCTGGATGGTGCCCAGCTGCCAGACCCGGCCGAGGCAGTCCTTGAGAGAAAACTCGATCTTCGGACCGTAGAAGGCGCCTTCTCCAGGCTGCAACTCCCACTCCAGTCCCTGCTGGTTGAGGGCGTCTTCCAGGGCCTTCTCCGCCTTGTCCCACACCTCGTCGGAACCGACCCGTTTCTCCGGGCGGGTGGAGAGCTTGACCAGCACCTCGTCGAAACCAAAGTCCTTGTAGACCTCGAACAGCAGCTGGTTGAACGCCAGCACCTCGGCAAGGATCTGATCCTCGGTACAGAAGATGTGCGCGTCGTCCTGAACGAAATTCCGCACCCGCATCAGGCCATGCAGTGTGCCCGAGGGTTCGTTGCGATGACAGGACCCGAACTCCGCCAGTCGCAGTGGCAGATCCCGGTAGCTCTTCAGGCCATGGTTGTAGATCTGAATATGTGCCGGGCAGTTCATCGGTTTGATGGCGTAGACCCGGTCGTCGGTCTCGGTGACGAAGATATCGTCGCGAAACTTCTCCCAATGTCCGGATTTCTCCCACAGACTGCGATCGATCACCTGAGGAGTGTGCACTTCCTGGTAACCGTGATCCTTCAGCTTGTCGCGGATGTACTGCTGAATGGTGATGTAGATGCGCCAGCCCTTGTCGTGCCAGAACGCCATGCCAGGGGCCTCTTCCTGGGTATGGAACAGATCCATGGCCTTGCCGATCTTGCGATGATCCCGTTTCTCGGCCTCTTCCAGGCGATGCAGGTAGGCATTCAGCTCTTTCTTGTCCCGCCAGGCCGTACCGTAGATGCGTTGCAGCATCTCGTTGTTGGAATCACCCCGCCAGTAGGCGCCGGCCACTTTCATCAGCTTGAAGCCTTTGCCAAGCATGCCGGTGCTGGGCAGATGCGGCCCGCGGCAGACATCGAACCACGCGCCCTGCCGGTACACCGACACCTCTTCCCCTTCGGGGATAAACTCGCGAATGATCTCCACCTTGTACTTTTCGCCGATACCGTCGAAGGTCTGCATCGCCTGGTCCCGCTCCCACACCTCGCGCTGGATCGGCAGATTGCGCTTGACGATCTCGTGCATGCGTTGCTCGATCTTTGCCAGATCGTCGGGAGTAAAGGGCTCGCTGCGAGCGAAATCGTAATAGAAACCGTCCTCGATGGCCGGACCGATGGTGACCTGGGTACCGGGATAGAGCTCCTGCACCGCCTGCGCCATGACATGGGCGGCATCATGCCGCATCAGTGGCAGCGCCTCCTCATCACGACTGGTGATGATTGCGAGCTGACTGTCCTGCTCGATCAGGTGGGAGGTGTCGACCATTTTTCCGTTTACGAGCCCCGCCATGGCTGCCTTGGCCAGTCCGGGACCGATGGCGCTGGCGACATCCATCACCGTGACCGCCTGGTCGAATGCTCGTTGGGAACCGTCGGGAAGAGAAATAACAGGCATAACTACATTTCCTCATCAGTGGTGGCCCATACGAGAGGCCACTTGAAAACAAAAAAGCCGGCAAACGGGCCGGCTCGGCGAGAAGATTGGGCTGACAGGGCAGCCGGGCACAGGCCAATACGAAGTGGTCTGTTTCGTCCTCATAACCACAAACTATCAATGGGTTATCAGGCAGTTCAAAAAGGAACGAGGAGTCTAATACGCCCTTTGCGGCAAGTCAAAACCATATCTATCTCACCACGAAGTGCACGAAGAAACGACTCGAGCGTTCATCAAATTCTACCCTTCGTGTCCTTCGTGTCCTTCGTGGTAAAAGAGATCGGTGATGCGGAGGGCCATGATCTGACACCACCCAACCAAATCGGTCGATGCCTCTTATCTGTGCGGTGTATGACTTACCAACCAGACTATCACGCTTCGTCCTGACGGCCCTATCAGTAGTTGTCGGCGTAATCCACGGCGATGCGCAGAAAATCATCCGTCAGCGCAATGAAGGCATCGATCATGCGCGGATCAAAATGGGTGCCGGACGCTTTCTGAATGGTATTTACTGCGAATTCGTGGGAATAGGGTTCTTTATAGACCCGCCGGTTGATCAGTGCATCGTATACATCGGCAATCGCCATCAGACGACCGGATATCGGAATCGCATCGCCCTTGAGCCCCTGGGGATAGCCACTCCCGTCCCAGTGCTCATGGTGGCTGTAGGCAGTCTCCCGGGCCATCACCAGAAAATCGGTGCTCCCAAGCACCTGTTCGGCGCGCAGCAAGGCATCGTGTCCATACCGGGCGTGTTGTTTCATAATCTCCCACTCTTCGGGGTCGAGTTTTCCCGGTTTAAGGAGGATCCGGTCTGGCACCCCGACTTTGCCGATGTCATGCAGCGCCGAGGTCTTGTAGAGCATTTCGATGTTGTGATCATTGAGGTAGTCACCGAACAGACCCAGTTCTCTCAACTTACGCGCCAGGCAGAGTATGTAATTCTGGGTACGCAGGATATGTTTACCCGTTTCGGTGTCACGGGTCTCGGCCAGGGAGGCCATGCAATAGATTGCAACGTCTTTGGTCCGACTGAGTTCTTCAGTGCGTTCCCGCACCTTGGTCTCGAGTTCGGAATTACGATCGGCCAACTGCGCACGGGCCTGACTGAGTGCGATATGAGTGTCCACCCGGGCCTGAACGATGGGCGGACTCATGGGCTTGGAGATGTAATCCACCGCCCCGAGTTCGAATCCTCTGAGTTCATCCGCCACTTCGCTTTTAATGGTAAGAAAGATGACCGGGATATCGCGGGTCTGTGGATTAGCCTTGAGTTTTTCGCAGACCTGATAGCCATCCATATCGGGCATCAGGATATCCAGCAGAATCAGATCGGGTCGGGGATCCGAGCCAGCCCGGCGCAATGCCTGTTCACCATCTTTTGCCACTACGATCTTATACTGATCCTGAAGCAGTTCCATCAGCACGTCGAGATAGAATTTCTCATCATCCACGATCAGTATCTTCGGTCTCTCAGAGGTCATTCCTTATTTTCCTTTAGGCTCTTTTTCAACTGGTTCAACATCACCAGGGCATCGTCGAAATCATATCCGCCGATCAGTTCGACCATGCGGCTGAAGATTCGCTGTGACTTATCGTCAGGCAGTTTTGCCTCAATCACGGACAACAGGTTACGGGCTTCCGGATCACCCTCTTCCAGCGCTTCAGTAAGCCTTTCGAGCAAGGGCTGAATATCCTGGGAATCGGTATCCTTCACCACCTTAACCGCATCCTGCCCTGCGATCACCCCATCCTGCTCGAGTTGCGACAGGGAACGGATGAAGGTTTCGAAGGCCTGTGCAAACGCCTGGTAGGCCTCCCCGTCGAGTAAGCCATCCTGTGATTCGAGCAGGCGGCTTTCCAGGGTTCTGGCCGCCTGCTGCAATTCAAGTCCACCCAGGTTACCGGAGACACCCTGTAGCGTATGCAACTCCCGACGTGCATCCTCAGGTTGATTATTCTGGAGTTGATCCTTGAAACGCTGCAAGGTATCCCGGTGATGACCCAGAAAGTCCACCAACAGCTTGGCAAACAGTTTTCGGTTACCACCGATGCGCTCCAGTCCCCAGGCCAGATCGATGCCGGGCAGACTGTTTGGAAACTCCGGCTGGTCAGGTATATCGCCGGGTTCCGTTTCCACGGGTAAAGGCTTGTCACTCGTCTTCAGCCAATTTTGCAGGGTGGCATGCAGACGGTTGGGTTCGATGGGTTTGGCAATATGGTCGTTCATCCCCGCCTCGAGACATTTCTCACGGTCTCCACTCATGGCATGCGCGGTCATCGCAATCACCGGCAACCGGCTGAAGCGTGCCTGAGCCCGGATGCGTCGGACCGTTTCGTAACCATCCATACCGGGCATCTGGATATCCATCAGCACCAGGTCAAAGCTCCGTTCCTGCAGCAGTGCAAGGGCCTGATAACCATCCCCGGCTATGCTGACCTGCAGTCCCATCAACTGCAGGATCTCCTGGGCCACCTGCTGGTTGATCGGGTTGTCCTCCACCAGCAGCACCTCACCCTGTAAAGCCTGCAGAGTCATTTCCCTGGTGCGTTGCCGGGAGGCATCGGTGAGTTCCTGATTAAACGCCTGCATGATCGCATCGAACAACACCGAGGGATTCACCGGCTTGATCAGGAAACCATCCATCCCGGCCTCCTGGGCCGACTGCATGACCTCTTCACGACCGAACGCGGTGACCAGTATCACCACCGGTATATGGGAAAGCCCCAGTTCCGATTTGATCATGCGTCCCGCTTCGACACCATCCAGGCCGGGTAAGCGCCAGTCCATCAATACCAGTTGGAAGGGTTTCGCCTGCTTGTCAGCCGCTTCCACCAGACCCAGTGCCTGTTCGGCGCGACTCGCCGAGGTCACATCGAAGGTGAAGGATTCCAGCATCTCGCTGAGGATCTGCGAAGCCATTGCATTGTCATCCATCACCAGGGCGCGCAATCCCCGCATTCCGGGAGCGGGCAACCAGGACCGTTCCTCATGTTCCTGAGGCAGATGAAAGGGCAATACGAAGGAAAAACGGCTGCCCCGACCCGGTGTACTGTCGACCTCCAGACGTCCGCCCATCAGATGCACCAGTTGCTGACTGATGTTCAGACCCAGCCCGCTGCCGCCATAACGTCTCGTGGTGGAGCCATCCAGTTGGGTAAAGGCATCGAACAATCGCTCCACCTGATCACGCGGAATGCCGATCCCGGTATCCTCGATACTGAACTTCAGGCGTACCCGCTCACCTTCCCGTTCCACCTCACTGACCAGAATGGTCACTTCGCCCCTCTCCGTGAACTTGATGGCATTGGACACCAGGTTGACCAGCACCTGCCCCAACCGCAGGGGATCGCCGATCAGTTGATCAGGCACCTACAGGTCCTGCTGGAGCAGCAGTTCCAAACCCTTTTCCTCGGCCCGGATGGCATTGATGCTGACCAGGTTATCCAGCACCTCACCGAGGGAAAAAGCGACCTGCTCGATATCCAGCTTACCCGCCTCGATTTTGGTGAAATCAAGCACATCGTTGATCACGTTGAGCAGTGCGTTGGCTGACACCTGGATCTTTTCAATGTAGTGACGTTGGCGTTGGGAGAGTTCGGTCTGCAGTGCCAGATGACCAAACCCGACAATCGCATTCATGGGGGTACGGATTTCATGACTCATGTTGGCCAGAAAATAGGTCTTGAACTGATTCGCCTGATCCGCCTCCGCTTTGGCGGCGGTAAGCGCCTGCTTTTGTCTGCGGGTCTGGGCGAGCCAGAGAAAACTCAGCAGCAACAGCACCGATGCGCCACCGATCACCTGCCACAGCAGGGTGTAGTTCACCTCCACTTCATAGCGTATCGCCAGGGATTCCTGACGCATCTCGCGACGCTCATCTTCACCGATGGAAGCCAGGGCCTTCTCAAGAATGCTCAACAGTTCGGGGCTGTCCTTGCGCACTCCGATCGACAGCGCGCTGTTATAAGGCGTGGGAGCCGCCACCTTGAGATTGCTCAGTCCCAAGTTGTCGATGAGAAAGCTGCCAATGGTGAGATTGCCGACATAGGCGTCAACCTTGCCTGCGGCCAGAGCCCGCAGTGCCTGCTCCGCCGTGCTGAATGTAAACAGATCCAGATCAGGCCGATCCCG
This sequence comes from Candidatus Thiodiazotropha sp., assembly GCA_040507245.1. Classification (GTDB taxonomy): domain Bacteria; phylum Pseudomonadota; class Gammaproteobacteria; order Chromatiales; family Chromatiaceae; genus Thiodiazotropha. The sequence continues at coordinate 5,104 of JBEVVH010000035.1, read as the reverse complement.
TTTCAGGTTCTCCTCCACCACGTAATTCTTCACCACCGCAACCCGCTGTCCCTTGAGTTCCGGGAGGCCGGTCAAAAGAGGCGCGTTCTTGCGATTGAAGATCATGATGGGTGACTGCAGATAGGGCTCGGTGAAATTCAGGTAAAGCATCCGTTCCGGCGAGGGGGTGACGGCGGGCAGAACATCGATCGCTCCGGCTTCGGCCTTCTGCATCACCTGCTGCCAGGTCAGGTTGGGTTCCAGGGAAAGGCCGATGCCGATGATCTCACTGAGACGTTTCATGAAGCGCGAGGAGATGCCCCGGTATTCCCCCTCTAGGGTGACATATTCAATGGGCTCCCAGTTGGGGTCGATGCCAATCCGAATGCTGGAATGCTTCGACAGCCATGACCACTCCTTGACGCCCAGATCGAGACTGATCTTGGGATTGTTGAGGCTGGGAATCTCACCCGGATTCAGGGTGATCCAGCGGCGCCGGATCTGCTGACGCTCCTCGTCGCTGATGCTGTCGAGACCCTTTTGCAGGATCGCGGCCAGTTCGGGCCAATCGTTGCGTACCGCCATGGCAAGCACACTTGGGCGTCCGTAATTGCCGGTGATGCGCAGATTGCTGATCTCACTGCGCTCCATCCAGTAACCGGCCACGCCGATACTCAGGATGGTTGCGTCCGCGGTTCCCTCCGAGACCTTGAGCAGGGCGGTGGGGATATCCGCCACTTCGATGATCGTGACATCGGGATGATCCCGGGTGATGATCTCATTTATCGAATAACCTGTGGGCAGTGCCAGGCGTTTGCCGGCCAATTCCGCTTCACTGTTCAGGTCATTGCGCAGTCCCCGTGTAATGATCACCCGGCGGGAGAGGAAATAGGCGTCGGTGAAAATCAGATGTTGCTCCCGCTCCTCGGTGCGATTGATCATGGGAAGGAGGTCCACCTGTTTGTCGTAGCCGAGTTGGACCGAGTGATCCCAGTCAGAGGTCGGAATCAGGTGAAACTCCAGGCCGAGGCGACGTCCCAGGAGACTGAGAAAATCGGCGGATATCCCCTGGTGGTTCTGTTGATCATCGATGAATTCATAGGGTGCGAAGATCGGGTCAACCGCGATTCTTAGGACAGGATGCTGTTCAACCCAGGCCTTCTCCTTGCGTGACAGTCCCACCGAATCATAACGGGGCAGGAACTGACCATAGTCGACGCTGGCGCCCAGCCAGCGACTGAGGATGGCTTCCAGTTCCTCCCGGGTAAGCAGGTCCAGACCCTGTTCGATGACCTCCAGCAGTTCAGGGTTTGACTTCTGCAGCCCGACCCGCAACTCGGCTTGAAAGAGATCCCGGGACAAGGGTACGAAGTCTCCCCGCCGCCCCTGGCGCAACAGGATCATCTCGGTTGAGGGGCGATCCGCGATGAACCCCTCGATGGCGTTCTCATCCATGGCTTCGATCATGCGCGGGATGTTTTCATACACCACCGCTTCGGCACGGGGCAACTGCTGGGTGAAGAGGGTCTTGGGCGGGGGTCCGAGAATACCGATGCGCTTGCCATCCAGATCGGCCAGGCGGGTCGGGCGATCCCCCTTGGGACGAAAGGAGAAGGTGGCTGGAGCACTCAGGTAGGGCTTGGAGAATGCCAGCCATTCGCTGCGTTGCGAAGAGGCATAGAGACCCATATGAAAATCTGCCCGTCCCTGTTTGAGGTCCTCCAGGGAGTCCATCAGGTTGGAGAGCCGGAAGCGGATTTTGCGACCGGTCCGCTGGGCCCACAATTCCCAGATGTCCACCCCGATGCCTGTCGGTTGGCCGGCACTGTCCAGTTGGCTGAAGGGGGGAAGATTCCAACTTCCCGCGATGACCAGGGTCCCGTCCGGGTCGGCAGTCACAGGGTCCGATGTTTCAGGTCCATCCTGCGATGGTGCTGACTCGGCACACAGACTCAGGGATGAGACACAAAGGAGTATCAGCAGGATCAGCCGGTGTAGGATCGTTCTGAGCACGAAGACCTGTCCCTGGCCTTATCCACCAGCCCGCCGGAAACCATCGGCGAATTTCCCTTTCACAGACTTGTGACGCACAGTTCCCCCCCTTTGCCTCTGATTCTTAATACATCCTGTCAGCCCCGTACTACCGACACCCAGGTTGTATCATATTTCTTACAATTTAAGGCAGGAACCGTGAAGAAAGCCAGTACCGGCTCAGGGCTCCCTGACCTGGATCATGAGGCCGGCCAGTACTCCGTGCCGATCCCCTCGCCCAGATCGGCCTCCACAAGCCGATTGCGAACCTCCAGCAATTTCTCCAGCAGGGCCGGTTCTGCCTGTTCATAAGCCTCGGTGTCCGGTACCCGCTTGACCACCACGCCCAGCAACTCGGTGATCGCGTTGCCAATGGAGTTCTGGCTGATAGTGACGATCAGCTTGCCTTCCTCGTTGCGATAGATGAGCTGTTTGAAAGCGGGTTGCCAACGGATCGAATTGGCATATTTCGCATCAATGATACAACGCTCACGCACCTTCTTCGCGGCACCCAGGAAGTCGTTATTGAACAGCAGCACCGACTCCACCTGATCCGGGTAGTGGACATCCTTCGGCATGGGCGCGTTACGGGTCGAGACCTGGCTGAAAAAGGTGCGGTAGAAATCGATGAAGCCTTCCAGGATGGCATCATATTCATGCCAGAAGCGGATATTCTTCAAGGCATGCCCGCCACCACGGATCTCCCAGCAAGGCAATCCCTGGGGGTAGCCGGTCAGGCGCATACCGGACTCATCGGAGCTGATGCTTTTGAGCACCTTGAGATCCAGGGCCTTGTCGAAAAACTCCCGGTAGACATCCCGCATGTAGGATTGGAACAGGCTGTGCTGACCGCCATCGGTGAGGTTGGGGTTGTCCGGATTGGCGATCTCCGCCTTGCGCAGCTGATCCATGGGAAACACGATGAAATGGTTGTGCAGCATGCGGATACTCGGCACCCCCGGTGAAGTGAGCGGCCAGGTGGCATCCAGGCTCGCCTCTCCGGCCAGCACCAGATATTCGTTGGGATCTGGGTAACGCTCCAGCATGTACTCGATGATGATCTGGTTCATGCGGTTCCAAACGTGGCGCACTTCCCCAGGCACCTGAGTACGACGCACCGGTCGACCCAGCGGATTGAGAATCACCTTGGAGGTGTTGTAGATGATCGAGGTATCGAATTCCGTGCTGTGGCCAAGGGCCTTACGGTAAAGCAGGAGATTTTCCGGGTTCACCAGCAGACCGTTGTTGTGCACCAAGTCGTTGAGATTTTCAGTACTGTTGAAAAACTCGTTGGGCTTCATGCCCTCCGGCACTTCCAACGGAATGGGGCGAAAGGGGGTGGTGATCTCGCGAGGACCGTACTTCATGAAACAAACCTCCTGCGATGAAGTGGGCCATAGTCAGTGGATAGCACCCTAAACAGGCCGCGGGATGAAAGCAAAACGATCGCTCCTATGGGGTCATTACTTCCCCGGATATCCTCATGAACGGGACAAATAACCTACCCCACGACAACCCAGGGGAAAGCGCGTGATGTGTGTCGAGGTGATCCATGAGACTTTGTAATGGGTATTGACCGCAAATCTCCGCCAATCACCACGAATGAACACGAAATCCGTGAACAGAGCCTATCGTGCGGCGTTCATTTGCGAAAAATTCTTTCTGATTACCCATGAGGCTCAGCGATTGGTTCCGCCACCAGCATTGCTATAGGTGTTGGGACTGGGTGTTCGCTGCGCATATCGGTATTGAACCCCCCTCTCCCAGGCCCGCTCCCGCAAGGGAAGAGGGAACGCATGAATCAAGAGCGGATCGAACAGACAGTTCAATTCCACGGCCCGGCAAGAAGTGGACGGCGCACTCTAAAAGGTCTTCCCCTCTCCCCTTGCGGGAGCGGGCCTGGGAGGGGGGTCATAAAACCGCGAGCGTAGCGAACACGTAAACTCAAAACTCATCACTCACAACTCAAAACTTTTTTTCTGCCACTGGCCAATTCTCCAATCCAGCGCCATCCGGGTCGGACTCAGAGACTGTGGGACTCGTCCTCGCCAAGGAACACCGGAATATCCCGACGGTAGCGGCGCATCACCAGGTTGGCCAGTAATCCGGTCCATCCGGTCTGATGGGCGGCGCCCAGTCCCTGGCCGGTTTCGGCATGGAAGTATTCGTAGAAGAGATTGAGATGCTGCCAGCCCGTATCGGTCTGAAAGGGACTGTCCCGTCGCAGGGCGGGAATCCGGCCTTCATCGTCGCGGCGGTACAGATCCACCAGGCGGTCAGCGATCAGGCTGGCGATCTCCAGCAGGGTGAGGGACTCCCCGGGCAGGCAGGGCACCTGGAACTTGAAGCGGTCCCCGAGGAAGCGGTGGTACTTCTCCAGCGCCTGCACCAGGGCATAGTTGGTGGGCAGCCACACGGGCCCGCGCCAGTTCGAGTTGCCGCCGAACAAGCCACTCTCGGACTCCCCCGGAACATAACGAATGCGGGTACGCCCGATCCCGGGCAGATCCCCCAGGTCCTGGAGATGTTCATGCTGTTTGCTCAGACTGCGCACCCCGTAGGGTGAGAGAAACTCGTCCTCATGCAGCAACCGGTTGAGGATGCGCGGCAGCATGGAGTGGTCCACCAGCGCCAGCAGATGCTCACCCTGTTCGTTCTCCCACTCCGGGCAGGCACAGACGTAACTGCCCTGAAACAGCCCGAGTTTGTGCTCCCTGAGAATCTCCCGGAAACGCGGCACAGTCCGCAGCAGACGGGCATCGACCACCTCGGTGGCGAACAGGGGGATCAGGCCGACCCAGGAATAGACATCAATGCGGTGGTGGGACCCATCCGGTGCGATCAGAAGATCCTTGAAGAAACCCGCGTCCGGGTCCCACAGGGAACTGCCCTGCCCGTCTCCGCCACTGATCGCCTTGGCGATGGCGAGAAACTGCTTGTAGCTCTGAATCGCGATGTTCTCGTAGTCGCTGTCCTCGACCGCGAGTTCCAGGGCCATCATGGTCATCAAGCGAGTCTTCGATCTCATGAAAGATTTTGGGACATCCAAGTCCACCAAAATCGATTCGATCTTTGACAGCCTATTAGTGCCCCG
>JBEVVH010000034.1:0-22766 GCA_040507245.1 Candidatus Thiodiazotropha sp. | reverse complement strand
TCCTCTTCTCATTTTGATTGACCGCAACTTCAATCATGGCGCATTACGACGCCGTTCGTGAGAGGGGAGGAGACCATTACATCGGGCTACGCATTTACACAACCTGTGGTCAGCAGATCCTTGGCAGCTGTTCCCCGGCCAGCCAGTCGACCACCCGGTTGCCGCCGAAGCGGGTGCGCATCTCGATGAACCCGTGGGGGTCATCGCTGACCTCACCGATGATCGCCGCATCCCGACCCTGGGGATGGGCGCGCATCGCCGCCAGTACGGCCTCGGCCTGTTCCGCTGGACAGATACAGATCAGCTTGCCTTCGTTGGCCACGTAGAGGGGATCGAGCCCCAGCAGTTCACAGGCAGCCGCCACCTGGGGTTTCACCGGGATCGCCGATTCGTCCAGGCGCATGCCCACCCCGGATTGCTGCGCCAGTTCATTCAGGGTGGTCGCCAGTCCGCCCCGGGTCGGGTCCCTCAGGCAGTGAATCGAGGGGGCCGCATCGACTATCGCCGCCACCAGGGTATGCAGTGCGGCGGAGTCGGACTCCACCGTGGTTTCGAAGCTCAGGTTCTCGCGGCTGGCCATGATCGCCACACCGTGATCGCCGATGCTGCCGCTGAGCAGGATCGCGTCTCCCGGCCGGGCCCGGTCACCGGAGATGTTGACCCCTTCCGGTACCACCCCGACCCCGGTGGTGGTGATGAACACCCCGTCGCCCTTGCCATTCTCCACCACCTTGGTGTCGCCGGTGACCACCGGCACACCGGCGGCGGCCGCGGCCCGCCCCATGCTCATGACGATGCGTTCCAAATCGGCCAGGGGGAAACCCTCTTCGAGAATGAAACCGGCGGACAGATAGAGGGGTTTCGCACCGGACATGCAGACGTCGTTGATGGTGCCGTGCACCGCCAGGGAGCCGATGTCGCCACCGGGAAAGAACAGGGGCGAGATCACGTGACCGTCGGTGCTCATCACCAGGCGGCCTGCGTCCACCGGGAAACTCGCCTGGTCATTGCCCTGGCGCAGCAGCTCGTTGTCCAGGTGCTTGACGAACAGCTCGCCGATCAGTTGGGCCATGGCGCGACCGCCGCTGCCGTGACTCATGTCCACGCTGCCTTCGCGGGTGTTGAGGCGCTGGCCGAAACGACTGTTAGCCGGCATGGCGCACCTGCATTTTCCAAACCTGCGACTTCGAACCGTTTGAGTAGTTGGCCGTCAAGGCATCGCCGCAGGCCCGGCTCAAGGGGACTCGTGCAGAACGCCCGGTTTGTTTGTTGTACCGATCGAACAGGACGGTGTATCTCATGCTCTACAAACTCCGATCACCCGAAGGTATTAATCTTGAACCACGCTCATTCAGCCAAGGCTTCATGGTTGAATAGCCGTTATTGTTTTTATGAGTTCGCTCCGCTCATGTTTTTCTTTTCCCCCTCTCCCTGGCCCTCTCCCTGGCCCTCTCCCGCAAGGGGAGAGGGGACGTTCTGCCCGAGTGCATCAAATGCTGCGGGTCAGTGGGTAGGTCGGGTTAGCGCAGCGTAACCCGACCTACGGCTCCACCCTCACCTCTCTCCGCCTGAACCGTGCTTTCCCTCTCCCCTCGCGGGAGAGGGCCAGGGAGAGGGGGCTCAAACCAACGTGCGCAAAGCGCACACCACCCACTAAAAACTAAAAACTCACAACTCAAAACTAACAATTCATCCCGCCCGCTGCTCAGGCTGGCGAAATCGCCCATAGCTCCAATAAGCAGCACATGCGCCTTCGGAGGAAACCATGCAGGAACCCATCGGGTTTTCCGGGGTGCACACGGTGCCGAACAGCTTGCAGTCGGTGGGCCGTTTCTGTCCGCGCAGGATGCTGGGACACTCGCAACCCTTGACGTCCGAAGCGCTGATCGCCGGGACCGGATAACGCTGTTCCGCATCGAACTCGGCATATTCGGCACGGATCTTCAAGGCGCTGTCGGGCACCAGTCCCAGGCCACGCCACTCGAACCGGTCACGCAGTTCCAGCACCTGGTCGACCAGGGCCTTGGCCTTCTGATTGCCTTCGCGGCTGACCGCACGGATGTATTCGTTCTCCACCACGTGACGCCCCTGGTTGAGCTGCCGAATCAGCATCAGCGCGGACTGCATGATATCGAGGGGTTCGAAGCCGGCGATCACCACCGGTTTATCGTAGTGGTCGGCAAAGTACTCGTAGGGCTGGCTGCCGATCACCGAACTCACATGGGAGGGACCGAAGAAGCCGTCGATGGAAACCTCCCCGGATTCGAGGATCGCGGTGAGCGCCGCCGGGGTCAGCACATGGTTGCAGAACACGCTGAAATTCTTCAGACCTTCCGCCCTGGCCTGCTGCAACGCCACCGCGGTGGGGGGCGTGGTGGTCTCGAAACCGATGGCGAAGAACACCACCGGGCGGTCGGGATTCTCCCGTGCGACCTTCAACGCATCCTGGGTGGAGTAGACCATGCGCACATCCCCGCCGGCGGCCTTCAGCTTGAGCAGGCTCATGCGCTTGCTGGCCGGAACCCGTAACAGGTCGGCGTAGCTGCAGAGGATCACGTCGTGCTCCTGCACCAGCTGGATGGCATTGTCGATGCGCCCGATGGGCAGTACGCAGACCGGGCAGCCGGGACCGTGAACGAACTCCACGTTGTGCGGCATCAGGTCCTGCACCCCGTAGCGGAAGATCGCATGGGTGTGGCCGCCGCAGAACTCCATCAGCCGGTAGTGGCGATCCGTCTGCGCCTCGGCGGCAATGTCCCCGGCCAGTTTGCGGGCCAGCGCCTGGTCACGGAATTCATCGACATATTTCATGGATTCTCTCCGAGCATGCCGCCTTCAGCGAAGATCCGCAGGGTGCGCTCCGCCTCTTCGGGACTCACCCGGTTGAGGGCGTAGCCCACGTGCACCAGCACGTAGTCGCCGATCCCAACCCCTTCGACCAGCGCCAGGGAGATCTCCTTCTGCACGCCGTCGAGACTGATCGTGGCCATCGAGCCGTCCTCGCTGACAGCGGTTACCAATGCGGGAATCGCAAGACACATGATTTACTGTCCGATACTGGCGAGTTGCCGGGTCGCGTCGAGCCAGCGGTACCAGCCGTCCATGCCTTCACCGCTGGTTGCGGAGACCTGCAACACCTTAATGGAGGGATTGACCCGCCGCGCATATTCGATGCAGCGATCCACATCGAACTGCAGGTAGGGCAACAGATCGATTTTGTTCAGCAGCATCAGATCCGCCGCATGAAACATATCCGGGTACTTGATCGGCTTGTCCTCGCCCTCGGTGACCGAGAGGATCACCACCTTGTGCGCCTCACCCAGGTCGAAGGCCGCCGGGCATACCAGGTTGCCCACGTTCTCGATGAACAGGATGCCCTCGTTCTGCGGGTTGAGGTGTTCCAGGGCATGACCGACCATGTGCGCATCCAGGTGACACCCTTTGCCGGTGTTGATCTGTAAAGCCGCCGCACCGGTGGCGCGGATCCGGTCCGCGTCGTTGCTGGTCTGCTGATCCCCCTCGATCACCGCCAGCGGGCAGCGTTCCCTGAGATCCTCCAGGGTCCGGGTCAGCAGGGTGGTCTTGCCTGAGCCCGGGCTGGACACCAGGTTCAGGGCGAGGATCGAGCGTTGCGCGAGCCAGCGCCGGTTGGCGGCGGCGTACTCGTTGTTCTTGCCGAGGATGTCCTGTTCGATCTGCACCATCCGCGCCTGGCTCATGCCGGGGGCATGGGCGTGGGCCGGACCCTGTCCGTAGTCGTGGCTGTAATCATGTGTATGAGCATGCCCGTCATGCGCATGGTCATGATCGTGATGATGATGGTGGTGTGGGTGCGCATGACCCTCTTCATGGGTGTACTCCTGACCTTCGAGGGTGGTTTCGCCTTCACCACAACCGCATACGGTACACATCACTCCACCTCCAGTTCTTTGATTCGCATTTCTTCACCACCGGTGACCTGTATTTGATAACTGCCGCAATCCGGGCAGGCGTCGAAGCGTTGCCGCACCCGCACACTTTTGCCGCACTGCATGCACCGGGCGCTGCCCGGTACATCGATGATCTCCAGGGTCGCCCCGTCCGCGAGGCTGCCGCGACTCACCACCTCGAAACCGAAGCGCATCGCCTCCACCTCCACACCGGACAGTTCGCCGATCTCCAGCCATACCGTCTTGACCCGTTTAAAACCCTGCTTGAGCGCATTCTCCTGCACGATCTGGATCACGCTCTCACACAATGACATCTCATGCATCTTCCACACCCGGCTCGATCTGTAGTTCATAGGCGACACAGGGGTCGACCGCGTTGATCAGCAAGCGGGTCTGCCGTTCGATCAGCGTGGCATCCCCGCGCAGACCGAACAGGGACTGGGCCACAACCCCCCGGGGATGGAAATTCCACTCCGTCGGGGCGAGTATCCGGTAATCCTCGACCTGCCCGTCCCGCAACGCGATCCGGTGCACCAGTAATCCCCGGGCGGCCGCCACCTGCCCGATACCCACCTGATCCTGGCCCAGGGCGCCGGGCGTCTGAACCTGCGCGAACCCGGAGGCAAGCGTCTGCCATAAACGCGCCACTTCGGTCAGCCGCGCCAGTATCCGGGTCAACAGTCCGTTACCGTAACGCTGTCGCAGCGTATCCAACAAGGGGCTCTGGTTCCGCGGCAGGCAACCAGTCTCGTAACATGCACCCTCCCAGCGGGGCTGTTCGATAAATCCGTCCCGGGTCATCGCCTCGGCCAGGGGTTCGGTCGCCAACTCGGGCAATACACCAATCCCGCAGGCACCGCTGTCGGCCCAGGCATCCTGCAGTAGCTGGCGTACCAGCTGCGCAGCCACACTCTCGCCGCTCATCGCCCAGGCCTCCAGTGCCTCGACCTGCTCAAGACTCATCCACTCCACTACCGGGCAGCCATAGATGGAACGCTCCAGTCGTTCACCCAGCTGGGTGAGCAGCTGGCCGGCCAGACCGGCATCCGCCTGAAGGCCCTCGGCGCCCGGACGGAACGGATCTTCCGAACCGGTTAAGGCTGCCTTGTAGGCGCCCGCCAGACGCATCACATCGGCCATGCTCTCCCGCTGCGGTTCCGCCCCGTAAAAACCGGACCAGTCGAGCAGGATGCGCCACAGGTGCTCGCGCAGGCTCTCCATGTCCACCAGCGCCTGACGTAGCGCGACCACCTCCGCAGCGGGGGTCTGGCCCATTGCCTGCTCCCCGGCCTGGGCCGCAGCACTCGCCTGGGCGGTGGCGCACAGGGTGAAGATGCAGGGCACCATCTGCACCGCCTCGTCCAGACTGCGCCCCTGCAGCACCCGGGTGGCGTGCAGGATGCGGCGGGATTCGATGGCCACATCCGCGACACCTTCGTCATTCAGTTTCAGGCGAATGGTGATCTTGCCTTCCAGATTCATCTTTGTCGGGTCACTGCCTGTATTTCACTTTCGGTCATCTGCCTTACACGGCCAGAGCACTCGCTATGAGTTCGCTACGCTCACCACCTAATCTGCTCCCCCTCTCCCTGTCCCTCTCCCGCTGGGGGAGAGGGGACGCTTGAATCAGGCGCGGATAAAACCCAAAAGCTGGACTCCGCACCTAACGGAACGCAATCGATTCCTTCGACAAAGACTTCCCCTCTCCCCTTGCGGGAGAGGGGGCATCCTGCAAGCTGTGAGCATAGCGAACTCATCAAATTCAAACTCATACGATGTCATGCCAGTCTTTCGATGCTCAAGACGCCTATTCCGGCGGCCGGTCAAATTCCGCGTCACCGCCAAGTCTCAGCAAAGCACGCCGGCTGATCGGCTGATCCAGCCGCTCCGACAGGGACTTGTCGTTTTCTTCCGCCGAGGGCTCCGGTTCGCCCTGCCAGGCACGCCGCACCTCGGCCTCGTTGAGAGTCAGGCCCTCCCGATTCTCCTTGTCCTGCAGCCCGTGCATCACCTCCGCGGCGGTGGCCACTGCTGCGGCCTGGTCTTCGAATGCCTGCATCGGTGAAAACAGGGAGCAACCCTGGTAGCGGCCGATGCCCGGTTCATCGCCCACGGTGAACTCGTAACAGCCGGACGGGAAGCGATGCTTCACCTTACTGCCAACCCGCAATTCCTGCCAGTCTGCCGAACCCGGAAGCATCATCAGATTCATGAACCAGGGGGTGACCAGAACCCCCAGGGCACCGGTCTCCCAAGGCACGAAACCCACCGCCTCAACCTGCAGCGCGGGGTTGAGAAACGGCAGCCCCTGCATGCGCGTCTGTTCGATCTGGCGAAACGCCGAGACCAGCCCCGTCACCTGGCTGGACAGAGAGGTCACGAGGCTTCCCCAATCACCATGAAATCCTCCTTGTTGCCATCACACACCGGGCAGGACCAGTGGGGCGGCAGGGCGGAAAACGGGGTACCCGGGGGGATGTGCCAATACTCGTCCCCCTCGGCGGGGTCGTAGACGTGCCAGCAGATCTTGCACTCCAGCCGGGTGGTGTCGCTGATCTTTGAGTTATCGCCTCCATAGGAACCGTTGAAGAAGGAATCCTCGATCACAGGTAGATCTCCAGGATCCCCTCCAGTCGCTCGGCGCTGTCCGCCAGGTCTTCCGCTGCGGCGCAGGCCACGTTCGGCACCCCGGTGATCTCCAGGGAGTTGAGAATATTTTTGTCCTGGGAGTTGAAATACTGGACCCACCAGACGTTACGGGTGCCGCTGCTGCTGATGCGGCAGTTGCCGTAACCCCGGGAGAGGATACTGACCCGGCCCGGTCCCAGTTGCTGCTGCAGAAATCCCAGGTCCGCTTCGGTCTGCGGCAGCAGGGTCAGGTTGATCACGTGGGACGGATCACCCGCCTGGTAGTCCCGGCTGTATTCGTTGATCTCGGCAAACAGGGGCGGAGCATTGAGCACACCCGGAGGCAGGGGTTCGCACAGCAGCGCCTCGTCCCGGGCGCCTTCGAAAGCACCCGTCACCACCTCACGGGGGATGGCGCCGATCTCGATCCGGTCTGCGACCAGCCGGCCCGCCTTGTCGCGCTGCTGAAGCCGCCATACCCCGGCCAGCACAGATTCCTGGATGCGGGAACCTTCGACCCCGTCCAGGACGATGCTCACCTCACCCTCCCCCAGTACCTGGTCCACCAGACTGCGGTTCGCCTCATCGAGGCCGCTCAGATCGATCGGATCAGGGAGTGTGCCAGCACGATAGTCGCGCAACTGGCGGTTCAACTGTTGTAACAGGCTCAGCCCCTGCTCCAGTCCGTTTACCGCTTCCGGTTCGGGCAGACCGGGGTGGGCATAGGTCATCATCCCCGAAGGCATCTGCAGGATATCCAGTTCGGCGCCATCGCCTTCACCCGGCTGACTGCCCGGGCCGTTCAGGGGGTACTCATTCATATGGGGTCTCCACAGAATCGCGGGGACGGCTGTCAGCCACCACCGGGATCGGGAAGGAAGGCGCCGCTACCGGTTCGGCGTTGAGCAGACGATCGATCTCCCGCAGGTAATCCTCCCAGTTCTGGATTTGGGTAATGGCGCCGAGGTATTCCCCGCGACGCAGGAACACCAGGGCGGGCCACTGGTTGAAGCCGAAGCGGCTCTGCAGACGTTGCTGGGCGGAACGTTCCACCAGTGCCGCCTGGAGTCGTCCGGCATAGGCCTTGATCAGTTCCGGCAGCACCATGGCCACGTCGTTGCTCTCGGGAAAGCGCTCCGGGTCTTCACTGAAAAAAAGCACCAGGTGCTCCTGCAATGAGGCGTAACGGCCCAGGGTGACGTCGCTCAGTACCGGGTAGTGGTGGCGCTCGGTGAGGCGGCGGATTTGCGGTGATGGCATGGTTTCAGGCTCCTTCGTCGGAAGTCGGGTTGGCGCTGCGCAGGAACTCCGGCAGGGTGGGCTCCCGATCGATCAGATCCTGAAACAGGTGATCGATCCGGGTTTCACCCTGCATCGCCAGCTGCAGCGCATGCAATGCGGCATGGACCTGGGCGGCGTGACGCTCGCTGATCACTTCCCGGGCGGTTTCAAGAAAGGTCAGCAGCCAGGTGCCGGGCACCTGGTCACCCAGCAGCAAGGTGTCGATGCGATAGCTCACCCCGTCATGGGTCTCGCACAGGGCATAGCCGGGAAAGCAGTCGATGACTCGCATGGGAATACCGATACACATGGCTCAGTCGCCCTCCCGGTACTTGTCCAGGTGCTGGTCCACCGGCACGCTCACCCCGTCGATATCCGCCGGCCGGTAGGCCACCTGGAACTCATCGGAATAGAGCACCCGGTCATCACCGACCCGACAGGCTTGGTTCGCGTCGGGGCGCTCTCGTTCGTAGCGGCTGATGTCGGCAATCGCACCCGCCGCGCGGTCCGCGTCAAGGGGCTCAGCACGGTATTCGGCGAAAATGCCGTGCTCCGCCAGGTACGCCAGGGCCAGCTCGATGGCGGGCTGAATCTGCGCCTTGACTGCGGGACGCAGGGTGCCGCCGTAGTCCTCGAGTTCCACCGGTTGCACCCCGATGAGCAGCAAATGCCTGGGGTAATCCCCCATCATCTCTGCCATCGCCAACACCTCCTGGAAACCGGTCTGGTGCAGGCTGACCTTTTTGTAGCCGAGAAATTTGGGCACCTCGTCCCCTTCGACTCTTTTCAGGCTGCCTCCGGGCAGTCCGTAATCCACCGCATCGAACACCACCAGGATGTCCGCCTCGCGGATGTTCTGCACCAGGTAGATGCCCTGGGTGCCGCCGTCGAGCAGGGTCACATGGTCGGGAAACCGGTACTGACTCCTGAGGGCCTCCAGGGCGCGCACGCCAAAGCCTTCATCGGCCCACAGGATGTTGCCGATTCCGAGCACCAGGACCGATCCGGTCCGGTCCGGTTTTTCCAGGGTTGACGGATGTGACATCAGGGTTGCTCCAGTCGCTACTGAACACTGTATTGAGGTGAAAGCAAGGCCTGTGCCAATCTGAATCAAGCGATCAACCGACTGATATTTAGGAAAATTATCCCAATCATCCTGGAGCAAAGGATGGGCGATGCGTAAAGTTACTTTTCAGTTTAGCCAATAAACGAAAAGTTACATTACAGTCAGGCGGCTAGCAGAGGGGATCGAACCGGTTATAAGTAACACAAAGTGTAAGGTTTATTGCCATTATGGCTTTTCTGGTCGTGTGTTCAGTAGTGACCCATGCATCACGGACTGAAATCCGCTTCAGGATAATGCAGCCAGGATCGTTTGATTCACGCAAGCGGATCACAGTATCAGCGACCCGATTCCATGCCGTGTATGGGCATGGCTATCCGGATCACCCGACATTCAAACGGTTTGAAAGCATTGGCTGACGAGGGTCTGCGTTCCCACGCGGAGCGTGGGAACGAGCCCGAATATGCGGCGGCGGATCAGAGGATCAGGTCGTGATCCCTCACCCTGCATTGGAATACCTGGCATTGAATCGGCCAGAGGAGATGGTTGAATGGGGCTCGGAAAGCGGGGACGGGTTGCGCCTGAACCCGAACGGATCCGGGAATACCGTCTCGTTCCCACGCTCTGCGTGGGAACGCCTACGCGAATCACCTGGTATTGAATTGGCTTGATTAATCGAGCGGTTACTTGCCGGGTTCAACCGTGTTCAAGCCCCACAGCCTCCACATCTGCATTCCGCCCCGGTAGTAGAAGATCTTGCTTGGCGGATAACCCGCCGCCAGCAGGCCCTTGATCGCTCTCGGAGACTGTCCGCATTGGGGGCTGTTACACCACAACACCAGATCCTTGGCTCCGCTGAAGTCCCACTGTTCGGTCTTGTTCTCATCCTGTCCCATCAACGCCTCGAACTGTCGCGTGATGGAACTGACATCGACCCGCTCCATCCCGCCAAACCGGGTCAGGGCCTTCTTCATCTCAACTGAATCCGGCCTCTGCAGATCAAAGAAAGGAACATTGATGGAACCGGGAATGGTGCCCCGGCCGTACCACTCCGGTGTTCGCGCATCCACCAACACACCGGTTTGCTTGTTGAGTTTGTTTTCCATGAAGTCAAACAACTCAACCTCTCCGATTGTCGTCACGCCCGGCGCCACGACCTCAGGTTGTAGACAGAAAGGCGGGCAGTCCCGGGCGGTTTGCGCATAGTAGCCGGTCAATACATGTTCGGGATCCTGGATCCGTTCAACCTTCACACTGTGTCCCTCATGCATCACAGTGATGAAAGGCTTGTCTTTGGTGAGCCGTGCTTTGCCGCCTTCGCTGGCCACGGCGTTGAGGCCCACAACACTGAGCGGGAATAACAGCATGAGTGCCAGGAGGGACTTACTGGGATACAACTTCTTCATGATGATACCGTTCCTTGATTGAAAATTTGGACAGGTTCAGGCAAACCGGGACCTTTTGACACTGATCCAGGCATGCCTTGAAGACCGATTGGGTTGTTATTGATGATTCGAGTAGAGTGACAGGATCTTTTTCCTGACCTCATCGAAGGAGCTACCGGATGTATAATCCTGGTAGACAGACTGCTTCGAAGCGTCGCTCAGTCTCATATAGACAAAATAGCTGCCTTTGTACTGATCCTTGAGTTCCTGTTCGAACGCCAGATGTTTATCGTCAGCCGGTTGCACCGTGTCCGACGCCGTGGAATCAGCCGATGGAGATGACTCCAAATCGACCTTTTGTGCTTCTGAAGAGATCAAAGACAGATAATCGTCTTCTGCGATAGCGGTCTGTGGCAGACTGCCGGATAAGAGAAAAACCAAGGCAAAAGGTTTGATACCTCGCACCATTCCTATGCATACAACACTTGCCCTCATGGCAAAACACCTCTTATTTATTTTGATTAATGGTACTACCCAAGCCGGAGGTGTCTGTTGAACACCTTTTCGGCTTTCCATTAACAGCCCGATCCGCAGGTTTGGAGGCTGTGGACTCCAAACTGGGAACTCCCGCCGTGTAACCGGACATATCCCTGGCAATCAGTTACCTGCGCCTGGGGTGGATTACAAGACAATGGGCAATGTCTTTCCTGTAGCGGCCAAATCCTTAAAAGTTGAACCCCGGTGTTGATCCGATCGCCATCAGCGCCATTTCAGTTGCCAGAATACAACCAGGCACACCGGTCCACTGGCCCCTTCCAGCCCTCTGCAAGCGGGCGTATCTGTGACGGGGTACGCTCGATAGTATCCTAGATTGACGATCTCATTACGAGGAGAGAATTTAAAAACCGCCCTGCGTCGCAATTCTGGTGCGCCAGGAAAGCGTGACATGCATCGGGATTCGGCATGCGACACCGTGCAGAAATACCGCATGAGCTCTTAGCCTCCGGCACTCATTCCCACGCTCTGCGTGGGAGCGAAGGAGATGGTGCGTGTTTTGCGCGCGTCTGCTTTAAGCCCTCCTTCCCTGGCTCCTTGATGGCATGACTCAGCGGGCATTCTGTAGGCCGGGCGTCTGCAATGCCAAACCCTGAAACGACAAAAGCACAATGCCTCGCATCCCGTAAGATGCAAGACATTGTGCAACAGCACAGATCATGCCGACGAGGGTGTTTCTGTATCAGTGCTTCAGCGATCGTCCTTGAACATGCGCCAGCCGCTGATCATGGTGCTGATCAGACTCTGCCGGGACATGATGTCCTCACGCACCGCGGCATATACATGGATCATGACGAATACCACGATGATCCACATACCCCAGTGATGCCACAGGCGCACATCCTGGCTCTGTCCGACCAACGGAATCAGCCAGCCGAACAGGCTGTCCTGCCAACTGCCCAGACCGCTCTGTTCCGCATACAGGGCAAAACCGGTAAGCACCATGAAAAAGCCGCCCACGGTGATGATCAACACCATCACCAGGTGAGCCAGCGGGTTGTGCCCGATGTACTTCTTCGGTTCCTTTTCAATAAAGGCGTACCAGCGGATTTCATACAACACCTCCTTCCAGTATTCCCGGTTCTTGAACAGGGGCAGACTGAACAGTTGCCGGGCATGTTCGTTACCGACGACGGCCCAGTAAATTCGCCCGATGAAACCCACTGTGAAGACATAGGCGGCGATGAAGTGAATGAAACGGATGATCCCCATCAGGTAGGAACCGCTGGCTTCGCCGGGCACGCTGGGCAGGGGATTGGCGATCAGGTAGCCGGTAATCGCCAGCAGGGTGATCGACAGGGCATTGACCCAGTGCCAGAGCCGCACCGGGACCTCGTAGACATAGACCGATGATTGTCTGAGTTCGCTTTGCATGATCTTTCCTCGAACTGGGTTCGTAATTACCTAGCAGACATCCTCGCCAGGATGGACGGGGATTTACCCGCCCAACCCGGCCAGGCGATGGCTTCAGGCTACGCCGCCGAACATCAGCGAGACGCCTGCGAGGCTGCTGAGCACACCCAAACCGCGCAGCACCCGGTCATGGGACAGCAATACCCGGCCCAGCCCCATTCCCAGCAGGTGCAGTGACAGCGTGGCCAGGATGAATCCGCCGAAGTAGCGCAGGTGCTGCCCCGGGGGCATTTCCAGGCCGTGGGCGTTGCCGTGAAACAGGGCGAACAGCCCCACCGCCAGCGCCGCGATACCCAACGGCAGGCGCAGGCCGAACATCAGCATTGCTCCGAGGAAGATCACCGAGAAGGCGATTCCCGACTCCATCATCGGCACCCCGAAACCGGCGATTCCGAACAGCGCACCCAGTCCCATGCAGGTGACGAACGCCAGTGGCACCAGCAAGGTCCTGAGTCCACGACCGAACCCGGCGGCCCAGACCCCCACCAGCAGCATCGCCAGCAGGTGATCGTTGCCGCTGAACGGGTGCGCCAGGCCGGTTGCGAAACCGCCGTCATGGAGTCCCTGGTGCGCCGCGACCGGGGCCGAAACAAGCAACAGCAACGATGCGACGAACTTGCGATAGTTTTTCTGTTTCATTTCAAATCCTCTCTGGTTCATCGTACCGTGACCTTGGCCAGTTCCTCGCCCTCTTCGCTCATCACATGGGTCGAGCAGGCCAGACAGGGATCGAAGCTGTGCAGGATGCGGAGAATCTCCACCGGTTCCTCCTTGCGCTCCACCCGGGTGTTCATCAGGGAGGCCTCGAAGGCGCCGATATTGCCCTGGCTGTCTCGGGGTGAACCGTTCCAGGTGGTGGGCACCACGCACTGGTAGTTATCGATACGGGTATCCTTGATGCGGACCCAGTGGGCCAGCGCGCCCCGCGGCGCCTCGGTGAAGCCAACGCCCTTGGCCTCCTTCGGCCAGGCGGACGGATCCCAGTTGTCGATATTCGCCGTGCTGCTGTCGCCCGCCTTGATATTGGCGATCATCTTGTCCATGAAGTAACGCATCTGGTCGGCGGCCCAGTCGGCCTCCAGGGCCCGCGCCGCAGTCCGGCCGAGGGTGGAGAACAGGGCACTGACCGGGATGTCGAGGGTCTTGAGGACGAAGTTGATCTGCTCGGTGATCGCCTCGTGACCCTGGGCATAGCCGATCACGTAACGGGCCAGGGGTCCTACCTCCATGGCATGACCGCGCCAGCGCGGCGCCTTGATCCAGGAGTACTTGGCGTTCTCGTCGATCTCCTGGATGTCGGTGCGGCTGCCCTTGGTGTTCGGCCCAAGCTGGAAGTTAGGCTCAGTGATGCCGTCCCAGGGATGCAGTCCCTTGGCCTCGTCTGGGTACTGGTACCAGGAATGGGGCACGAACTCCTGGATCTCCTGCGGGTCGCGCAGATCCACCGGGTGGACCTCCTTGAGGTTGCCGTTGATGATCGCCCCGCGGGGCATCATCAGATTTTCCGCCGAGTAGTCGTTGGCCCGGTCCGGAATATCGCCGTAAGAGAGCACGTTCATCCCGGACAGCCCGCCGCCGTAGAGCCAGCCCTTGTAGAACTGACCGACCGCGAGGATGTCGGGAATGTAGACGTTCTTGATGAAGGTCCGGGTCTCGTCGATGATCGAGGAGATCAGGTTGATGTTGACCATGTTCAGCGGCGCGCCGGCGGACAGGTCGTCATCCATGTTGATGGCGCAGGGCACCCCGCCGACCATCCAGTTCGGATGCGGGTCCTTGCCGCCGAGGATGGTGCGGATGCGCATGATGTTCTTCTGAAAATCCAGCGCCTCCAGGTAGTGGGTCACCGCCATCAGGTCCGCCTCGGCAGGCAGCAGGTAGGCCGGGTTGCTCCAGTAGCCGTTCTTGAAGGGGCCCAGCTGACCGCTCTCGACAAACTTTTTCAGCCGGTTCTGCACATCCCGGAAGTATCCCGGGGAGGAGTGCGAATGGCTCGGCGAGACCGACTGCTGAAGGGCCGAGGTGGCCTTCGGATCGGCCTTCAGGGCATTCACCGGATTGACCCAGTCGAGGGCGTGCAGGTGATAGAAATGCACCAGGTGATCGTGGGCCTGCAGGGTCAGCTGCATGATATTTCGGATCGAGTTGGCGTTCTCCGGTATCTGGATGCCCAGTGCGTCCTCCACGGCGCGCACCGAGGTCAGTGCGTGGGTGCCGGTGCAGACCCCGCAGATACGCTGGGTGAAGGCCCAGGCGTCGCGCGGATCGCGGCCCTTGAGGATCACCTCCAGCCCGCGCCACATGGTGCCGGTGGAGACCGCGTTGCGGATCATGTTCTCCTCGTCGATGTTGACCTCGCAGCGCATGTGGCCCTCGATCCGGGTCACCGGATCGACCACCACCCGCTGGCCGCTGTCGTCGAGTTTGAAACCGTTCGGTGTTGTCGTGATACCCATTATTCGTCACCCCTCTTCTTTTGCGCACGCTTCAGGGCGCTGACAGCGGCATGGGCGGCGATGGCCGCGCCCACGGTACCCGCGGCGGCCAGCCCGACCTTGTCGGCATTGGCCTCGACCCCGAACTGGTGGATATCGGTTACATGCTGGTAGAAAGAACCCTTGTCCCAGAAGCCGTCCTCGGAACAGCCGATGCAGGGATGACCCGCCTGGATCGGGAACGACAGGCCGCCGTTCCAGCGGATCGTCGAGCAGGCGTTGTAGGTGGTCGGACCCTTGCAGCCCATCTTGTACAGGCAGTAGCCCTTGCGCGCGCCTTCGTCATCCCAGGCCTCGACATACTGGCCCGCGTCGAAATGGGGACGGCGATAACACTTGTCGTGGATACGCTGGCTGTAGAACATCTTCGGCCGCCCCTGGCGGTCGAGTTCCGGGAAGCGCTCGAAGGTGAGGATGTAGGTGATCACCGCGGTCATGACCTCAGCGATGGGGGGACAGCCCGGCACCTTGATGATCGGCTTGTCCGCCAGCCCTGGCACCTTGTGCACCGGGGTCGCCCGGGTGGGATTGGGTCGCGCCGCCTGGACGCAGCCCCAGGAGGCGCAGGACCCCCAGGAGATGATCGCCTTGCAGTGTTCCGCCGCCTTCTTCAGCTGTTCGGTGAACGGCTTGCCGCCGATGATGCAGAACATCCCGTCCTCGTTCAGCGGCGGATTGCCTTCCACCGCGAGAATGAACTGGTCATCATACTTCTCGATGGTCTCTTCGATGATCGCCTCAGCCTGATGACCGGCCGCCGCCATGATGGTGTCGTCATAGTCCAGGGAGATCATCGACAGCACCACGTCCTTGGCCAGCGGATGGGCGGAGCGGATGAAGGACTCCGAACAGCAGGTGCACTCCAGCCCGTGCAGCCAGAGTACCGGCAGTCGCGGCTTGGTCTCCATCGCCTCCGCGATCTTCGGCGCGAAGGCCGGTCCGAGACCGAGCGCCGAGGCGGTCAGGCTGCAGAATTTGAGGAAGCTGCGGCGGGTGATCCCCTGTCGCCGCATCACGTCGTAGAAGGTTTCGGTCATGGCTATCGCCTCCAGTCACTCGGACCCGTCAGGGCGGTCCGTACTGTTCACAGTTGAGAACATGTGACTATGAGCAAACGCTATGCCAAATTATGAATTAATAGAATTAACAACACCTTAGGGGCAATCAGGCGACTTTGATCCAATTACAGCTGCAAAGTCACCAATCAAAGCGGTTACCGGCCTTACACCCTTTGCCTTTCCAATCATTCATCGCTTTGCATCAACCTGGTCATCCAATAGGACACTCCTGGTGGATAAACCCCAAAACGAATACGAGGTTATACTCGAGCGGGCATGGTAGTTTTCCGAAACAGCAATTGAACAGCGAAATATATGAGGGGAAAGAAACCATGCGACACTACACATCCATCCTGCTCTCATCGATGACCGCAGCCCTGCTGCTGTGGGGCGGTTCCGCACTCGCCGTGGAGTGCGGCGACGGATACGCCGATCAGGCTGCGGGGGAGCAGTGCGATGACGGCAACATACTCGACGGGGATGGCTGCTCCTCGGCATGCCTGCTCGAACCTATGTGCGGTGACGGCGTTCTGAACCAAGGCGAAGCCTGCGACGATGGCAACAACATGAACTTCGACGGCTGTTCCGCCTCCTGCACCATCGAAGCCTACTGCGGTGACGGCGTGCTCGACATCGGCGAATCCTGTGACGACGGCAATCTGATGGACAGCGACGGCTGCTCCTCGGAATGCACCATCGAACCCTTCTGCGGCGACGGCATTCTCAATCCCGGCGAGCAATGTGACGATGGCAATCTCGACAATGGGGACGGCTGCTCCATGTACTGTGAACTGGAAGAAGACGGCGGTGACGGCTGCACCCCGGGTTACTGGAAACAACCCCACCACTTCGACTCCTGGAACATGTACACCCCGGACACCCCGTTCAGCGATGTGTTCGAGGATGCCTTTCCCGGCATGACCCTGCTTCAGGTGATGAGAAACGGCGGCGGCAAGATCAACGCCCTGGGTCGCCATACCGTGGCGGCGCTGTTGAACGCGGCATCCACGGGCGTGAACTACGGACATACCCCGCAATCCATCATTGATCTGTTCAACGATGCCTATCCGGGTACCAAGGACGATTATGAGATGCTCAAGGATGAATTCGCGGATGGCAACGAACGGGGCTGCCCGCTCAACTGATCCCTGTCAGGCAGTCGGAACAAGAAGGGTTGCATAACGTAACCCTTCTTTTTCATCACGAGTTAAGAATCGTTCTTCGATTTTTTCCTACTCAACGCACCAGCACCTGCAGCGCCTGATCCGTGGTCAAAACACCGTTGGCAATCATGCCGTAGTTCACCAAAGCAGCCTGATAGGCCTCCTCACCCGGGGCAGCCACGGCATCTTTCACCACATAGACCCGGAAGCCGTTTTCCATCAAGGCACGCATATGGGAGTCGACGCACAGATTCGCCACCATGCCGCCCAGAATCACGGTATCCACACCGCGGCTGCGGAGCTGATAAATCAGATCGTTGCTTTCCGGCCCATACATCTTGTGCGGCGAGACGACGAGGGTTTTTCCATCCAGGATATAACGTTTGAAGGGCGTGTAGAAATCCGCTCCGGAACCTTCGAACCCTTTGTTGTCATTCAGGTTCGCCCGATGCAGTGCCTGCATATCCAGAAGTTTACGCTGCAGGGCGCCGGCATGAATCCAATTACCGTCCAAAGCGGTATAGCCCAGGGGATCCACCGCCAGGAGGATTCCGGATTTTTTTGCAGCCTGCATCAGCCGTTCGATGTTATCGATACCGTTCAGCGCTTTCAGATTATCCGCCAGCAATGGATAAAGCATACCCTTGGGATCGAGAAATTCATTCTGAGGATCGGTGATGAGCACTGCGGTGCGGGCCTGTTCAAGAACCGGCAGATCCGCCGTATCGGTGGCCGAAGCCGAAGATGCGAAGAGGAACACGAAAGTAGTGAGCAGAAGAGAAAATAGGGTTTTATTCATCATTGAGACCTCTATGTCATGGGTGAGCAAACACACCGCAGCCGTCCCAGGTACTACCCTGGGTATTTACCACTTCGGCAAGACCGCAGTGCCTCGCATTGTCCGGGATAGGTACCCACAGGTTCTGTAACAAGGGATACACTCGCCCTCCCTGTCCGGAAACCGGATTTCACCAACCAACCCTTGACTTGACCAACCGGTCAATTATACTCAACCCCATGAATCAGACCCTCGACACCCGCACCCGTATTCTGAGTACCGCCCGTGAACTCTTTCACGGCCGCAGCTATGCGGATGTGGGAATCAAGGAGATCTGCGAGCTCGCCCAGGTGCAGAAGGGCAGCTTCTACCATTTCTTCCCCTCCAAGCAGGATCTGGCCATGGCGGTCATCGACAATATGGCCGATGACTGGGCCCACGGCTTCGTCGCCGAGGCCTTCGACAGGGATCTGCCGCCTCTGGAACGGCTCGATTACCTGGTCGATGCGGCCTACTACTGGCAGAAGGCGGCCAAGGACCTGGAAGGCCGCATGCCGGGATGCCTGTTCGGTAACCTGGCCCTGGAGATCAGCACCCGGGACGAGGTGATACGCGCCCGGATCAACGCGGTGTTCGAGAAGGCCAGCGCCCGCTTTGACGAAACCCTCGAAGAGGCTGTGAGCATGGGACTGATGCCTGCTCTCGACACTGCCGCCACCGCCCAGGCGATGCTGGCCTATCTCGAAGGGGTGATCCTTTTGGCGAAGAGCCGCAACGACCCGGAAGTGGTGCGTATCCTCGGACCGGCGATCAAAACCCTGAGGATCGAACTGCCCCTGACCAATTGAATTTTTTTGACCCGAGAGTTGACCGACCGGTCGACTTGTTCCATTGACAAGCAAGGAGTGACATTTCATGAACGAAACTATCCACACCCTGGACGCCCGCGGCCTCAACTGTCCCCTGCCGATCCTGCGCACCAAGAAGGCGCTGGCGGCCCTGTCCTCCGGCGAGGTGCTGGAGATCGCCGCGACCGACCCCGGCTCCGTAAAGGACCTGAGTTCGTTCTGCGAACAGACCGGCCACGAAATACTCTCCAGCCAACAAGAATCCGGAGAATTCCATTTCCGGATTCGCAAGTCCTGACCCGGGAGGCAACCCCATGAATACGACCGCGATCAAAACCCCCTCGCCGGATCAGGACCTGGATGCCTGGTTCGATCAGCGTTTCGAGGAAAAAATGGCCCAACGGGAGGCCGCACACACCCCTTCGATGACCATCATCGCCACCAAGGGCACCCTGGACATGGCCTACCCCCCGTTCATCCTGGCCTCAACCGCAGGCGCCCTGGGCTGGGATGTGTCGATCTTCTTCACCTTCTACGGTCTCAACCTGCTGAAGCGGGACCTGGATCTCAAGGTCACGCCAATCGGTAATCCCGCTATGCCGATGAAACTTCCGGCGGGTCCCGGGTGGTTGCAGGGCAAGGAGATCCCCCTTCCCACCTCGCTGATGACCCTGATGCCCGGTTTCGAGGGGATGGCCACCCGGCTGATGCGCCGCACCATGAACGACAAGGGTGTCGCCCCCATCGAGGAACTGCGAAGCCTGTGCCTGGAGGCGGAAGTGAAACTGGTGGCCTGCCAGATGACCGTGGACCTGTTCGATTACCCTAAGGAGGCTTTCATTCCCGAAATCGAGGAGTGGGTCGGGGCGGCCAGTTTTCTGCCCCGGGCTCTGAAGGCCGATGTGAATCTGTTCGTCTGAAGCGGAGCCGGGTCACTGGGAACGGTGGCCCGGTGACACGGTGCCTGTTCAGTCAGCCCGGCTGACCTTGTAACCCTGCTGACGCAGCAGCGCGATGAGACCGGTTTCTCCCGCCAGATGCAGGGCACCCACGGCAACGAACACCCGGGCCTGATCGAGCAGAGGCAACATGCGTTCGGCCATGCGCCGGTTTCGCGAGTCCAGCATCAGCGCCATCATCTTCTGTTGAAGCTGAGTATCGGAAGACATCGGGTTGGCGATGGTGATGGCCATCAGGCGCTGCAGATCCTGATCCAGGTAGGCCTGGGTCAGCATTTCGAACATGCCGGGGTAATCCCGATACTCCCGTAACACCTGGCGAAGCATCGATTTCTGCTCATCCAGACTCAACGAGTTAAAGATTGAGAGTTGCTCCCCGGCGCTTTCCAACGCCTGAAATCTTTTGCCTGCGGCAATGCCTCGCTCGTAGAGAAGCTTGTCCAGGAACAGGCCGGATTCCATCTGCGGCATACCCAGTGTCATGACCACCGCCCAGGGCTGCATCCGTTCGGTCACCTCGGGGGGAATACCCAGGGACTGCATGGCTCCGCAGGCCTCCGCACCCAGAGATGAGCCGACCTGCTCACTCAGGGAAGTGTCTTGATCCAGCATCATCCGGGTGGCCACGTCGATCATCGTGCGCTCATCCAGCGCCATCTCCAGCATCAGAATGTCTGACTCGTTGAAGCATCGGGTCACCGCATCGGACAGTTGCGTGACCCGGGGATCGTCACTATGCATGGTACCGAACAGGCAGGCGTGGGCACCCTGCCCTTCGATGCGCCATAACAGACCCTGGTCTCCCGCAATACCCGCCCGGCACACAAGCAATAGCAGCAGGACAAACCCGGCCGGTAACCACACACCCATGCGCCTCATAACACGATCCCTCTTAAACCGTCCCACCCGATTAGCGTTCCTCCTGATGCTCCAGCGCCCCGATATCTCCGGGTTGAAATCCCATTTCACCCTGCAGCGCCTGCTGCAGCCCGGCGAGGGTCTCCGCCAGCGCCTGGGAGTCGTACGCTCGAGGCAGCACCCGCCCCCACACCGGTGCGGGCCAGGCCGGATCGGACCGGTAGCGGACCACATGATGGATGTGCAGTTGAGGCACCAGGTTACCCAGAGCGCCCAGGTTCATCTTGTGCGCCTCGAAGCGGGCTGCCAGGACTCGGCTCAGGCAAGAGGATTCCCTTATCAGCTGGGCCTGATCCTCGGCACTCAATTCATGGATTTCGCGAACCGCTACCCGGTCGGGCACCAGGATCGCCCAAGGGTAGTTGGCGTCGCGCATCCACAGCACATGACATAGGGTAAAACGCCCAAGATATGCGCAATCCTGACTCAATTGCGGGTGTAGCTGAAACATTCAGGTTTTCCGTTTCCAGGCCGATGGATGAAGTATCACGGATGCAACGGGTTACAAGGGACTGTAGACAGGCCCTGGGTAACGCTCACCCCTGTGCGGCCATGGTATCAGATCGATTCAGCGGGCAGGTACCGGCATGAATGTTCCCTCGGCCGCATCCGAAAAGTCCGTTGATCGGTCCGGAGGATGCTGCTCAACCCGCGAAACCACAACCGATACACTATCGTTGAGAGGGTTCACCTACCGGAGCGAGTAACATGTCGCATTTCCTGAGCGGAAGAGAAAACCGCATGATCTGGCGAACAGCCAGCTTTCTCGCTGCATTACTCGCCAGCCTGGTTGCGGGCATCCTTCCTGCTGTTTTCGCAGAATCCCCGTCCAAACCACTGATCATTGCCCACGTGGCTCCAACCACCGGGCGCTTTTCCCTGCATGCGGAATCCGATCGCCGGGGTGCCGAGCTTGCCATCGATGAATTCAATCAGAAAGGCGGGGTTGTGGGACGTCAGGTTGTCCTGGTATCGCGTAACCCGACCCTCGATCCGGGTAAGGCCCGGGTCATCGCCGAGGAACTGATCACCCAGACCCATCCCGCCTTCCTGCTCGGCGCCATCAGTTCCGGGGTGGCCGCAAGCATGTCCCAGGTGGCGCAGAAATACGGGGTGATCTTCATCAACACCAACTCATCGGCTCCCTCCGAATCGACGACCAATGCCCACCGAACCAAGTTCGTGTTCGATGTGCATGGCGCCAACATCAATCGATCCCTGATCAAGTATGCCCTCACGATCAGCGAATCAAAACGGGTTCTGCTGCTCACGGAAGACAATAATTTCGGCCACAGCAACGCCGACGCCATGCGACCGTTCATTGAGGAGTTCGGCGGACAGGTGGTGGGTGAAGTGCTCTCGCCGGAATCCTTCCCGGATCCCAATCGCATCCTGCGGGAAGTCGCTGCGATCCCGGCAGACCTGGTCGCCGTCAGCGTCAGCGGCGAAAACCAGATCAAATTGTTTTCCCATATCGACCGCAAGGTACTGGACGAACAGCTGTGGATCGTCGGTGAAGTGGATTGGGAGGAACTGTATCCCGCCCCCGGAACCCCTCGTCCCTTGTTCGGCACCACCTGGGCCTGGCACCTCGATACGCCAGGCACCGCCGAATTCGTCGATCGCTACCGGGCCCGCTACGGCCACACCCGCGTCGCTTATCCGGGCGATGTGACCCATGCCGCTTACCTGGCAACCAAGGCACTGCTCGCGTCCGTTGAGAAGGCCGGTACGACCGATAATCATGCGGTCATCCGGCAACTCGAACAATACCAGGCGAGCGCATCGGAACGCATGCAGGACGATCCCGCCCACATGAATCCTGTTAGCCATCACCTGCAACAGAGTATCTACATCGCCCGATGGAAACCTCGCAACACCCGACCGGAACTGGGCATCGAGATTCTTGGTCATATCTCCCCCGATGAAGCGGCCTACCTCCTCGAGCCAAAGACCCAACTCGAGTCTTTCGAGGAACCCCCCCATTACACCCAATGAAACCATCGCGCCTGAGCCTGATATCACGCATCACCCTGCTGGTTCTCGGATTTGAGATTGCCGCCTTTGGGGTTATCGGCTGGTTCTACTTCGATCATTTCCGCAGCTACAGCGAGAAGCACCTGAACGAGCGTTTCTTACTGGTGGGTGAGATGTTCGGCAATGACGATCTCTCCCGCTGCCAGCCAGGGAAAGCGAAGCGAAAGCTGGTAGTCCCCGGTAGTCGCGAGGCGATACTGGAAACCCGACGTGCCGTAGGCGCCAAAGGGGATCCAAAGATCGCATCCGAACGCGA
>JBEVVH010000033.1:0-22949 GCA_040507245.1 Candidatus Thiodiazotropha sp. | reverse complement strand
GGCCGGGGCACTAATAGTGCTGTCAAAGATCGAATCGATTTTGGTGGACTTGGATGTCCCAAAATCTTTCATGAGATCGAAGACTCGCTTGCGCATTGCTGGGTGGTCAGGAAGTGACCCGGCGGCGTACCTGTTGCCGTGGTGCCGTTATGGCAGGAGCTGCAGCTGCCGGATACCACGGAATGATCAAATGAGATGCTGGTCCAGCTGGTGGTGGATGTATGACAGGCATCGCATTGCGCATTGGTGGTGACATGATTCGCTGATTTACCCGTGGCGTAAACACCATTGTGACAGCTTGCACAGGTACCCGCGACATTGGTGTGACTGAAACGTACGCTCAGCCAGTTGCTGGTCGAAGTATGACAGGTGTTGCACTCCGCCGTGGTGGGTATGTGATTGGTGGGCTTACCTGTGGCCAGTACCCCATTGTGACAGCTTGAGCAGCCACCGGTGATGCCCTGGTGACTGAACTGTACGTTGGTCCAATCGGTTGTCGATACATGACAGCTGTCGCACTGGGCCGAGGTCTGAATGTGGTTGGTCGGTTTGCCTGTCGCGGTCACCCCGTTGTGACAGGTCGAACAGGTGCCCGCCACGTTCACATGATTGAACCGCACATTCAGCCAGTTACTGGTTGAAAGATGACACTCATCGCACTGAGCGGTGGTGGGTATATGACCCGGATCCTTGCCGGTGGCGGTCACTCCGTCGTGGCAGTTGGAGCAGTTTCCAGCCGCGTTGGTGTGATCGAAGCGCACCGACAGCCAGTTGGTTTGCGAGGTATGGCAGGCATCGCACTCCGAGGTGGTCGGTATATGACCCGTGGGTTTTCCCGTGGCGGTAGTGCCATTGTGACAGCTCGAACAGCTGCCGCTGACCGCTGCGTGATCAAAGCTGATCGCGGCCCAGTTGGTCTGCGAGGTATGGCAGGCATCGCAATTGGCCTGGGTCGTGACATGGTTGGTCGGCTTGCCGGTTGCGGTCACCCCGTTGTGACAGCTCAGACAGGTACCGGTAACCGTACTGTGGTCGAAGCGGATGCTGGTCCAGACGCTGGTCGAGATATGACAGCTGTCGCACTGGCCGGTGGTGGCGATATGGGACGCACTCTTGCCAGTGGCGGTTACGCCGTTATGGCAGCTTGAGCAGGTCCCGGCGACACCCACATGGTTGAAGGTGCCCGTCGCCCAGGTCACGGTGGTGTGGCAGTTCTCACAGGGTTCCGCGGTCGGGATATGGTTATTGGGCTTGCCAATGGCGTCCACGTTGTTATGGCAATTCGCACAACCGCTGGTGATCCCGGTGTGATCGAAACGGATACTGGTCCAGGTCGTGTTTGAGATATGGCAGTTGTCACAGGCTGCGCTGGTTTGCACGTGATTGGCGGGCTTGCCGGTCGCAGTGGTGCCATTGTGGCAGCTCTCGCAGGTACCCATGACCACGGAGTGATCAAAGCGCACCTGAGTCCAGGTGGTGGTCGAGGTATGGCAGGCCTCACAGGACGCGGTGGTGGCAACATGGGTGGGATGCTTGCCGGTCGCGCGCACTCCGTCATGACAGGACTGGCAGCTGCCGGTCACCCCGTCATGATTGAAATTGGTGATCGTCCAGCTGCTGGTGGTATGACAGGTATCGCAGGAGGCCGTAGTCAACACATGGGACGGGTACTTACCGGTGGCGATGTCCCCATTGTGGCAGGCCTCACAGGCGGTGGTGACGTTCTGGTGATTGAACGTGGTGACCAGCCAGTTGGTGGTGTTATGACAGTCCTCACAGGCCTGTGTGGTGGGAATGTGGCTGGCAGGCTTGCCCGTGGCGTTGCTGCCGTTGTGGCAGGATTCGCAATTTCCGGTAATCCCATCGTGAGAGAAGTTCGAAATGGTCCGGCTGCCTATGGTATGGCAGGTATCGCACTCCGCATTGGTTTGCAGGTGAGTGGCATGTTTTCCGGTGGCACGTACACCGTTATGGCAACTGGAGCAGACGCCCGCAGTGGGTACCGAACTGTGATCGAAGGTCACCCTTGTCCAGGAGGTGGTCGATGAGTGACACACATCGCACTGCTCATTGGTCGTGATGTGGGTACTGTTCTTGCCGGTCGCGGTGGTCCCATCGTGACAGGAGGCACAGTTACCGGCTGCATTCACTCCACTGTGATCGAAGCTGGTATCGGTCCACAGAATCGTTGACAGGTGACAGGTATCGCATTGAGCCGTGGTCTGGATATGCGATGCAGATTTGCCGGTCGCCCGATTGCCATCATGACAGGTGGAACATGCCCCACTCGCCTGTACGTGATCATGATTGAAAGTCACGGATGTCCAGTCGGTCGTGGATGTATGACAACTGTCGCACTGTGCGATGGTAGGAATATGTGTTGCCGACTTGCCGGTCGAGATCACCCCGTCATGGCAGCTGGAGCAGGCGCCTGAGACACCGGCATGGTCAAACCGTCCGGTACTCCAGGTGATGGTGTTATGACAGTTTTCGCAGGGCTCGGTGGTCGGCAAATGGGTATCGGGTTTACCGATGGCATCCACATTGTTGTGGCAGGACTCGCAGCCGGAGGTGATTCCAGTGTGATCGAAACGCACATTCAGCCAGGACTCGTTGGAGGTATGGCAATTGTCACAGGCTGCGTCGGTAACGACATGATCGGAGGGCTTGCCGGTCGCGGTCGTACCATCATGGCAGCTGGCACAGGTCCCGATCACAATGGCGTGGTCGAAGAGCACCTCGGTCCAGTCGGTCGTCGAGGTATGGCAACCTTCACAAGAAGCGTTGGTCGCAACATGATTGCCTGACTTGCCTGTGGCACGTGTTCCATCGTGACAGGACTGGCAACTGCCGGTTACACCTTCGTGATTGAAGGCATTCATGGACCAACCGTTGGTATTGTGGCAGTTATCGCAGGAGGCCGTGGTAGGAATGTGATTCTGGTGCTTACCCGTCGCAATGTTGCCGTTATGACAGGATTCACAGGTCCCGGCGACCCCTTCATGGGTGAATCCGGTCAAACCCCAGTTCCCGGGAGAGTGACACGCCTCGCAGGGCGAGGACGTGGCAATGTGATTGCCATGCTTACCGGTGGCAATCAAGCCGTTATGACAGGACTCACAGTTGCCATTGATGCCTTCGTGGGAGAAGTTGGCATTCCAGGCGCCGATCGTATGACAGGTATCGCATTCGCTGTCGGTCGGTAGATGGTTGGCATTTTTGCCGGTGGCCCGCACACCATTGTGGCAGGTTGAGCAAATCCCTTCGGTCTGTGTCGCACCGTGATCGAAATTCACGTTCGACCAGGAGGTGGTCGAACCATGGCAGACATCGCACTGTTCGTCCGTCACGATGTGGGTTGCATGCTTGCCGGTGGCAGAGACTCCGTCATGACAACTTGAGCAGACACCCTGAGTGGTGACGCCGCTGTGGTCGAAGTGTGTGTTAGACCAGTTGTCGGTGGACAGATGACAGGTATCACACTGGGCGTTGGTTTGTATGTGGCGGGCGTGTTTACCAGTGGCGCGAACGCCGTCGTGACAGCTGGAACAGACCCCCTCGGTCTGGATGTTCGCATGACTGAAGCGGATGACATTCCAGTTGGCGGTGGTCGCGTGACAGAGATCGCAGGATTCGTCGGTGACGATATGGTTGGCCGGCTTGCCAGGTGCCTGAACCCCGTTATGACAACTCGCACAGGTTCCCGCCACGACCCCACTATGATCGAATCCCACCTGCTCCCACTCGTTCGTCGATGTGTGGCAGGTATCGCATTCCGCGCTGGTGGTGATATGGTCACCCGGTTTTCCGGGCTGGGTCACGCCGTCATGGCAGCTCGAACAACGGCCGAACACCTCTTCAGCATGAACGAAGGTGACAATGTTCCAGGAATTGGTGGAGGTATGGCAGACCTCGCAGGGCTCGCCGGTGACCAGGTGGCCGACGTTTTTGCCGGTGGCACTGACGCCATTGTGGCAGGTTTCACAATCACCGCGGATTCCGACATGGGAAAAGTGATCCACGCGCCAGGACTGGGTGGAATGGCACAGGTCGCAAGCCTCGCTGGTGAGTATGTGATTGACGGACTTGCCCGTCGCACTGACACCGTTATGGCAGGTTTCGCAACTGCCCTGCTCCACATTGGCATGATCGAAGAAAACCAGCAGCCAACTGCTCGTGATATGACAGGTATCGCAGCTTTCCGTCGTGGCAATATGCTGAGGGTGCTGTCCAGTGGCGATGGTACCGTTGTGGCAGCTCTCGCAGGTTCCGGTTACCGCAGTGTGATCGACACGGCTCACGCGTCCCCAACTGAATGTGGAATGGCAGAATTCACAAGTGTTGGCGGAGCGAATATGGTCGGTGCCCTTTCCCTGGGCCGTATCCCCGTTGTGACAGGAGAGACAACCATCTGTGATCAGCCCATGGTCGAAGCGTGCCACGTGCCAGCCGGCTGTGGTGTGACAGTCGTCGCATTGATTATCGCTGCGGATGTGATTCGCGGACTTTCCCGGAGCATCCGTGTCGTTATGACAACCCTCACACAACACCGGGGTGCCGACAAACTGCCCCTTGTCATGACATTGATCGCACGCCACATCCCGATGCTCGCCGGTAAGTGGAAATCCGGTCGAAAAGTGATCGAATTTCTCGCCTTCTGCCAGTAGCGACTGACTCACTAACGTTCCCATCACCATGAGCACCAGAAACATCACCTGGTGGAATAGTCTCGACGTTGTTGAGGTCAGTTTGATCATCTCATCGTCCAATAATCGTCAACGTATGACTGGGTCCTTGAAGCTTTCCGTGCTGTGGCAGCGATCGCAGTTACGTCCAAAACCTCCGTGGTGGATGTCATCGCCACGATGGCAGCCGTAACAGTGATTGGCGGAGTGTTTATGCTCGTACAGTTCGGCCCGGTGACAGGCGTGACAGAAGATTTCCTTGTGTTTGCCTTGCAGTGGAAACTGAGTCTGTTCATCGTGATCGAAGGTCCACAGCATCCAGTCATTCGGGTTGTGACACATCCCGCAACGCTCACCCATGCGCTTGTGGTGGATGTCATCGTTGCTATGACAGGCAGCGCACTCACGCTCGGTCTGTTTATATTCCGCGTTGATATGACAGGATTCGCATGAGGTCACACTGTGTATGCCAATCAGCGGAAACCGGGTGATGTCATGTTCGAAAAACAGTTTCCTGTTCCACCCGGTCTCGTTGTGACAGTAGCCACAATCCTCGCCCAGATCCCCCTTGTGCATATCGATTGCCCGGTGACAGGTGATACAACTCGCATCCTTCAGGTCGTCCATGGCCGCACTCCGGTGACAGGCGTGGCAGCTCAAATCCTGGTGTTTGCCCTTGAGAGCGAAATTTGCATCCTTCTCATGATCGAACGCGGTGTCCTTCCAGCTTTTCGCGCGATGGCAATCCTCGCATTTCTCACCGTTGCGGCCTTTATGCTCATCATCCTTCTCATGACAGGCAAAGCAGTTCTTAGGTAGTTTTTTCTCATAAGGACCGCGCACATGACAGGTGTCGCAGGGAACATCCTTGTGGCGTCCCTCCAGGGGAAAACGGGTATCCAAGCGATGATTGAACACCAATTCCTTCCACTCCTGGGTGCCATGGCACTTGGCGCAAACGTTCCCATAGCGGCCATTATGAGCATCGTTGATGAGATGACATTCAACGCACTTGTTGGGTGTGTTGTCATAGTGTTCATCTGCATGGCACAACTTACAGTCTAAGTCGCGATGTTTGCCGGTCAGAGGATAGTCTGTGTCCAGATCATGATCGAAGTCCTGTTGTTTCCATCCCTTCTCGTTATGACACTTTGCGCAGTCCTCACCCAGCTTACCGTGGTGGGTGTCATCGGTTTCATGACAGTCGAAACAGACCGAGGGGGCCTGACTGTATTTCTTATAGTCCTGGGTATGACAAAGATTGCAGGTGAGTTTCTGGTGGCGGCCGCGCAGGGCAAAATCCGTCAGGCTGTGATCGAAAGATTCGGTATCCAGATTTACGATGTCCCGGTCACGTCCCTGGTGTTCTGTGTGGCAGCGCTTGCAGTTCGTAACCTGATCTTTACCCAGACGTCCGTGAAATCCGGTTCCACTATCGATGTCCTTGGCGACATCACTATGATCGTGACAGGCGAGACAGCGCTCGACCTGATCTGCTTTCTTCAGGGTCTCATGGCAGCTTTCACATTTTTCCTCAAACGGTTCATGCCCGCTGATCACTGGCCCGGGCATAAGCAGAAGATCGAGTTTGCCGGCCTGACTGGTCGGTATGGATGCAATCATCAGCATTACCAGGGCAATGGCAAATGCGCCGCGCATCATGAGCCTGAGGATACAAATACAGGCGGGTGATCAGTACGCGTGGACCGCGTATACATGCACAAAGCCGGTAATCACCATCATGATGAACAGCGGCATGTGCAGCAGATGCCAAATGGCAAATAGACGCTCGTAAAAGTGCAGTTCCAGAATCTGTTTGAGGACCCGGCGATGCGCCAGCAGCATGGAGCGGATACGCAGTTGCCGACGTCTGACCTTGCTCTTATCCCAGCCCTTGCGATAACCCGCCGCCAGCAGTTTCTTGTTCAATGAACGCATCACCGTGGGATAGAGTCGTGCCGCCATGTAACGCATACGAATCCAGTGCCAGGCACTGTGCAAGGGATTTGAGGGTGTATTCAGGACCAGCTGTTCGTAGTTTTTGAGTATGTCACGGGCTTTCGGTTGCAGATCGAACAACGGGCCCAGCTTTCTTTTGAGCTCCTCGGAATCCGCGTGCAGCGAGGCAAAAGTCGCCTTCTTGCCATACAGGCCGTAGTGGATCCGGGTATAGAAGTAACAGCCAAACAGTCCACTGATCGCAACGATCAACATGCTGAACAAGGCGACCCGACCGTTCATGGAACCCAGCCTGTAGCTGGAGTGCATCATGATCAGCACCGGCCCCAGAACACCAAAGATCATGTGCAGTCGGAACCAGAATTTCACAGTCAGCCAGTTGGACATGAATCCCAGCCGTTTGCGCATGGGATAGATCAGCAGTGCGAGCATCATGCTGCCACCCACAATCCCCAACCAATACCCCCAGCCGGACTCAGCCGTCCAAACCCGCTGGTAGTGATTGAGCCAGGCCATGTACAGAAGCAACATGGAAAAAAGGGTGAATGCAATCGTTGTAATCAGGCCGGCACGCTTCTGCCAGCCAGACACCACAATATCCATTGTTGATTCGTTGACACTGGGTGAAATGGCCGCTGTTTCCATCATGATCACATTTTTGGTATATAATACAACTACTTATGATTATTTCGCTGATTCAAAAACAATTCGACAGCGTTTATGTTCCTTGTATTCTATACTCTAGATTCCCTTTAACGTTGGGACGATTTTCCCATTTTTGAAAAGGATCACAAATCCAACGATCCACACTGCCTTGATCGGCACACACTGAGGGTAATTGAGAATGGAGTGCTAGAATTTAGGCGGTTTTTCCCACAAACTTGAACCAGTTGACAATTCTCAATTGGCCAAAGCTTCTCTCCCAATGAAGTATACGACTGATTTCTACCTGATTTATGCATTACCCATACTCATAGTATGGGCAATGTACATACTTCACGGCAAAACCAAGAGCCGGCGGAATCTTGCGCTCAAAACAGAGGAGTTCGAGGCGGGGCTCACAGAGCCCGCCTCCCTCCACCCGTTGATCGACCCCGGGAAATGCATGGGCTGCGGCACCTGCGTCAAAGCCTGCCCCGAGCAGGCCAACCACCCGGTACTGGGACTCATCAACGGTAAAGCCGAGCTGATCGCACCGACCAACTGCATCGGCCATGGCGCCTGTAAAACCGCCTGCCCCTTCGATGCAATTACCCTGGTTTTTGGCACAGAACGCCGGGGTGTGGACATACCCCTGCTCAAACCCAACTTTGAAACCAGCATGTCCGGCATCTACATCGCAGGCGAGCTTGGGGGTATGGGGCTGATCCGCAACGCAATCCAGCAGGGATACAAAGCCCTTGATCATATTGCCGAGGGACTCGGAAGCCGACCGCAGGCTCCGATCGACGTGTTGCAAGCGAGTCTTCGATCTCATGAAAGATTTTGGGACATCCAAGTCCACCAAAATCGATTCGATCTTTGACAGCCTATTAGTGCCCCGGCCGTCCCGGTCACTGACACTACGCGATGACTTCGCAAGCTCGTCACCGCTCCGTTGTCAGCTCCCGAATGACTGGACGTCGCGTTCGGATGCGATCTTTGGATCCCCTTTGGCGCCTACGGCACGTCGGGTTTCCAGTATCGCCTCGCGACTACCGGGGACTACCAGCCTTCGCTTCGCTTTCCCTGGCTGGCAGCGATTGTAGGTGCCGGTCCCGCAGGTTTCAGCGCTTCACTGCGGGCGATGGAGAAGAACCTCAAATACAAGACCATCGAACAGGAATCCCTGGGTGGCACCGTGTTTCAGTTTCCCCGGGGCAAACTGGTCATGACCGCACCGGTAACACTCCCCCTGGTGGGAGAGGTGAAATTCGTCGAAACCACCAAGGAGGCTCTGCTCTCATTCTGGGAACAGGTCGCCGAGAAGACCGGAGTTAAAATCAATTACCACGAAAGGGTCGAGAACATCAGCCCCTTGGATGAAGGGGGCTACCGGGTCAAAACCAACCGGGACGAATACCACACCCGTACCATCCTGCTGGCGATCGGACGCAGGGGTACACCCCGTAAACTGGGTGTGCCGGGGGAAGATTTGAGCAAGATCACCTACCGTCTGATCGATCCCGAACAGTATCAGGGGCAGCATGTGCTGGTTGTGGGTGGTGGCGACAGCGCACTGGAGGCCGCCACCAGCATCGCAGAGAATAACGCCAGTTCCGTGACCCTCTCCTATCGCAGTGGCGCATTCAGCCGTGCAAAACGCAAAAACCGGGAAAAGATCGAGAGAGCCGTGGAAACCGGCAAAGTACGCCTGCTGATGAGTTCTAATATCTCTTCGTTCACCCGGGAGCGGGTCATCATCAACGCCGGTAACGAACAGATCGAACTGCCGAACGACGCGGCCATCATCTGCGCGGGCGGTGTGTTACCCACTGGATTCCTCAAGGAGACCGGCATCGATATGGAAACCAAGCATGGCACGGCCTGATCAGGCCAGCACACTCCTGCACTATCTAAGACATTGGCTGCATGGCGTGGTCGTTCTATTGCTGTTGAGTCCATGTCCGGCACCGGCTGTGGACCACGCGGATGCCCAGGCGGCCATTCGGATGAGGGACTTTGACACCGCTGCCACGATTTACCAGACCCTGGCGGAATCCGGCGACGCCGAGGGGCAATTTGCCCTGGGTGGTCTGTACCGCGCAGGCCGAGGGGTCGACAAGGACTATGTCCAGGCCTTGCATTGGTACCAGGCGGCAGCGAAACAGGACCACACCGAGGCCTTGTACACCCTCGGCACAATGTTCGAAAACGGCTGGGGTACACCCGCCGACCTGGATATGGCCCGGGACTGGTATGAGAGGGCCGCGTCCAAAGGCCACCGACTGGCGAAAAAGAAGCTCGAGGTTCTGGCTAACGTCTCTCCGGTCGAGGGACTGGATGACAAGCAGGTATCCGAGTTGCTCAACCGGGCCGCGGCAGCGGGTAAAACGGAAACCCTGAAACGTATCCTGGCAACCGGTGCCTCTCCGGACACCCGGGATGACTTCAGCCGCAGCGCACTCCATGAAGCCTCTATCAACAACCGCCCGGAAGCCGTGGATCTGCTGCTCTCAGCGGGTGCCAACCCCAATACCAGCGACAGTCTGGGGGATACCCCCCTGCATACCGCAGCGGGGCTTGGATACGCCCGTATCGTCGACAGTCTGTTGAAGGCCGGTGCAAA
This sequence comes from Candidatus Thiodiazotropha sp., assembly GCA_040507245.1. Classification (GTDB taxonomy): domain Bacteria; phylum Pseudomonadota; class Gammaproteobacteria; order Chromatiales; family Chromatiaceae; genus Thiodiazotropha. Next base: position 13,037 of record JBEVVH010000033.1, on the reverse strand, counting down.
GCTGGAGACCAAGGATGCCAACATGAACACGCCTCTGCTGGTGGCTACGGGCCGTAATCATGCAGACGTGGTCGCCCTGCTCCTTGCAAACGGCGCTGAAGTCAACGCAAAAAACCCGAAGCAGCAAACCCCTCTCGACCTGGCATTGCTGAGAAAATACAACCATGTTGCCCGGCGTCTGAAAGCGGCGGGGGGGCCGGGCCACATTGACCCGCAACCGTACATCGGAATTTCCCGACTTGGCGCGGATACGCTCATCAGTCTCGGCAAGCAAGGATGCGGGCGTGGATCCGGACAACCCTTTCGGTGGATGGAGTCCCCTGCATCTTGCCGCCTGGCGAGGTCAGTCTCCCCTGGTTGATGCCCTGCTGAAAGAGGGTGCCGAGATTAACAGCCTCGATCCGCAGGGTCTGACCGCTCTCAGCCGCGCAGTGTGGCAGGGACATGAAGACGTGGTGGGAACATTGCTGGAAGCGGGCGCAGACACCAACCTAAGTGGTTCTGGAGGCATGCCCCCCCTGCTCCTGGCGTGCCGGGAAAACCAGACAGCACTGGTGGAACCCCTCATCCGTCACGGTGCGGATGTGAACATTGCCACGGCGGACGGTTTCACCCCGCTTCACCTGGCCATCGAACAGGGGAACCTGGCAGTGGTGAAGCTGCTGCTGCCTCTGGGCAGTCAGCAGACCAAGACCCGAGACGATGGCTTGACACCACTGGCTCTGGCCGTGATCAGGGAGCAACCGGAAATCGTAACCGAACTGCTCGCCCAGGGAGCCAACACCGATGAGGCCGACACCAAGGGTCGTACACCCCTCTATCATGCGATCGACACCGGTAATCGCAGGATCTTCGATCAACTGCTGAACGCGGGTGCGCGGGTCAATCTTCAGGCCCAGGGCGGCATGACGCCACTGATGCACGCAGCGGCCCTGGGCCACACGGAACTGGTCGAGGCATTGCTGAAAATCGATCAGGATGTCACCAGGGAGAGTGACAATGGCAATACCGCCCTGCTGCTTGCGGCGCGCAATGGCTCACTGGAATCCCTCAACCTGCTGTTGCGTTATGAACAGGATCTGGACCACCACAATCATGCCGGTAACAGTGCCTTGATGATGGCGGCTGAAGAGGGCAATCTGGAGATCGTCAAACGTCTGATCGAACTGAATGCGGATGCCCACCACTTGAATCAACGTCGTGAAAGCGCGGCGGATCTTGCCCGGCGTGCCAATCATGATCAGGTTGCCGAATACATCGAGGCGAACAAAGGCAGCGGAGGTCTGCTCGATTTGATGCGCTGAACAAGCAGTATCAGAGAGAAGAAAACGCCACTAAACATACCATCTACGCGTGCTGAACGGACTACTGTTCATACAGACGAGAGCACAGCCGCACGATGCGCCTGCGGACTCACGCCCCTGACACGCTTGAACGCGGCACTGAAAGCGAAGGGCGTGGCATAACCCACCTTCCCGGCCACACTGCTCACGGTCTCGTCCGGCAGACACAGAAGATCCGCTGCCAGGGCCATGCGCCAATTCCGCAGAAAGGTCATCGGGGATTCACCCACCCGTTCCTGAAAGCGACGTGCGAGCAGCGCCCGCGACGCACCCACCTCAAGCGCCAATGCCTGCATCGTCCAGGGCCTGGCCGGTTTGTCATGCATGATCCGAAGGGCTCGCTCGATAATTCGGTCGCCCTGGTAACGCCACCACTCCGGCCTGTTATTGTCGTGATGGGCAAACCAGGCCTTGAGCACAGCGGTGAGCAACAGATCGAGCAACCGGTCCAGCACTGCTGCCTGCCCCGGCTCATCCTTAATCACCTCATCACAGAGCAACGCAATGAGGGGAGATTCCCAGTCCTCATGACTCAGGGAAAGTACGGGCGGCAATGCCCGCAACAGACGATCGCTGATATCGCTCAGATGCTCGTAGGCACCGACGAGAAAGACACTGGATCCCTCAGCATCGTTACCCCAGGTTCTCACCCCATGCATCATCACATCATGCAGCGGGTTTCCATGCAGGTCACAACAGAGTTGGCCCAGATGGATGATCACCTGCGGCGATGAGGCGGGTGCATCGGCAAGATTGTACTGCACCGGCGTGCGGATGACCGCGATATCACCGGGGCCGATCCTCAGCGGATCAGCATCATCGGCCGTCAGCCACAGCACACCTTTCACACCGGCGATCAGCGTCAGTGGTGAGCCGGCCAGGTCCCTCAGTGACCAGGGCGGGCTCATGACCGCCCGCAAAGCAAAGGCACCGCGCGCACGCGGCGCATCCAGCAATCCACCCAGATTATCCATGCGGCCAATTATAGACGAACACGTATGAATCCGAGCTTTCCGGAAATGGCGCCTTATGTCCTTGTTTCATACCTTTAAGGGTAACAGCCAGACGGCAAAAGCCCGATAAAACTCAAACCATACAGGAGAGACAGACATGGTCATGAGCAATGAAATAGCAATGCGACGCTTTATTGAGCAGGTCATCAACGAGGGGAATTTCCCGGTAATCAACGAGGTCATTCATCCGGACTACGTCTATCGCAGTCCCGATCAGGTCCTGTATGGAGCGGAACCACTGATGGATCTGTTGAAGACCTACCGATGCGCTTTTCCCGATCTGCGTATCCGCATCGATGAGATGGTCAGCAATGATCAGAAGACCGTTATCGCCTTCACCCTTCGTGGCACCCACCAGGGGCATCTCATGGGATTGGCGGCAACCGGCAGGCAGGTGAAGGTACACGGCATGATTATCAGTCATTTTGAAAACGGCAAAATCGTCGAAGAGTGGGAGCTTCTTGACCAGTTATCCCTGCACCAGCAGCTTGGCATCATTCCAATGAATCCTGAAACAGAGACCTGCAACATTGAGGAGCACACTTTGAATATCGAGACAAACATCCATCAGGCGTCCGAGGACATTACCCTTGTCGTGGGAGGCCGCGGAAAAACCGGTCGTCGTGTTGCAGAGCGTCTGCAGGCACTTGGCGTGACTACCCGCGCGGCATCCCGATCCACTGAGCCTTCATTCGATTGGAACGACCCGAACACCTGGAGCGCTGTTCTCGATGGGGTGAAAGCTGCCTATATCACCTATGCACCGGATCTTGCGATACCAGGGGCCACTGACGCAATACGCCGTTTCGTTGACGAAGCCGTGTCCCAGGGCGTCAAGCGGCTTGTACTGTTGTCGGGACGGGGTGAAGAGGAGGCTCAGGCCTGTGAACGAATCATCCAGCAAGCCGGTGTCGAGTGGACGGTGGTACGCGCCAGCTGGTTCATGCAGAACTTCTCCGAGGGGGAATTTCTCGACATGGTTTTGGCAGGTGCCATAACGCTGCCTGCCATGGATGTGCCCGAGCCCTTTATCGACATCAATGACATCGCGGATGTTGCGGTTGCAGCACTGACCCAAGAAGGACACGCCGGTGAAATCTATGAAGTGACAGGTCCCCGTCTGCTCACATTCAGCGAGCTGGCACGGGAAATTTCTCAAGCCACCGGTCGCAAGGTGCCGTATGTTCAGATCCCTAAACAGGCATTCGCCGAAGCGGTTGCCGACTCTGGTGCGCCGGATGATATCGCCTGGTTGTTGAACTACCTGTTTGAAACGGTCCTCGACGGTCGCAATGCCCAGGTGTGTGATGGCGTCAAGCGTGCATTGGGTCGTGAGCCAGCCGATTTCACCCAATATGCGCGCCGCATCGCCGCCCGAGGCATCTGGAATGTAACTCCAAATGAGGAAGTCGCTGCGTGAACCGCGCGCTTCAATCCTTCTCCGCAGCCTCGTCCAACTGACGCAGAAATTCCAGCTTTTCGCGGATTTTGATCTCCATGCCCCGGTCCACGGGAAAGTAGTAGCGATGTCCGGCTAACGCCTCCGGCAGGTAGTTTTCCCCGGCCGCGTAGGCATGGGGTTCGTCGTGGGCGTATCGGTACGCCTTGCCGTAGTCCAGTGATTTCATCAGCCGGGTCGGTGCGTTGCGCAGCGCCAGGGGCACCTCCAGGGAACCGGAATTTTTCGCATCCGCCAGGGCCGCCTTCCAAGCCATGTAGACGGCGTTGCTCTTCGGCGCGCACGCCAGGTAGGCCACCGCCTGGGCAATCGCCAGTTCCCCCTCGGGACTGCCCAGCCGCTGCTGCACATCCCAGGCATCGAGCGCCAGGGTGAGGGCCCGGGGATCAGCGTTGCCAATATCCTCGGAAGCCATACGCACCACCCTGCGCGCCACGTAGAGGGGATCGCAGCCTCCGTCGAACATTCTCGCCAGCCAGTACAGGGCCGCATCCGGCGCGGATCCCCTCACCGACTTGTGCAGGGCGGAGATCTGGTCGTAGAAGGCCTCGCCGCCTTTATCGAAACGTCTCAGGGTGCCACTGGCCACTTCCTCGATGACCGATTGTTTGATTTGCCCCTCTTCACTCAGGTCGGCGGCGATTTCAAGCAGGTTCAGGGCGCGCCTTGCATCCCCATCGGCGGCTTCGGCGAGCAGGGTTTTTGCCTGTTCATCAATACTCAGGTTGCGTGCCCCCAGTCCCCGCTGGGGATCCGACAGGGCCTGACTGATGATGGTCTCCACCTCTGCCGGTGAGAGTGCCTTCAGCACATAGGTGCGTGCCCGGGAGAGCAGCGCATTGTTCAGTTCAAACGAGGGATTTTCCGTGGTGGCCCCGATAAATACCACGGTGCCGTTTTCCACGTGGGGCAGAAAGGCATCCTGCTGGGATTTGTTGAACCGGTGCACTTCGTCGATAAACAGTACCGTAGGGCGATGTTCCTGCTGCTTGCAGATACGCGCCTGCTCCACCGCTGCGCGGATCTCCTTGACCCCGGACAATACCGCAGAGAGATTCAGGAACTGAGCCCCGGAATGCTGTGCGATCAATCCGGCCAGGGTGGTCTTACCGGTACCCGGCGGCCCCCAGAAGATCATTGAATGGAGTCGATCCGTTTCGATGGCCAGTCGCAGGGGCTTTTGCTCCGCAAGGATATGGGACTGGCCGACAAACTCCTGCAGACTGCGGGGACGCATGCGGTCCGCGAGGGGGCGGAACGTCTCCCCGGAATCCTGGAACAGATCCTCCCCTGCCATCAGTCGCCGATCAGATCGACAAGGGGGGGCGGCTCGAAGTGAAACAGACTCTCGTCCAGATCGGGATTGCGCTGTATCCCGTCGAAAAAGAAGCGGGTGATCTGGCCGAAGTTGTCATACATCTCCATGCGCAGGAGATTGTTATCCTCAAGCGCCAGCAGCAGGCGACGGAACTGCCCCTCCGGGTCCCTGGGTTTCAGCTCCACCCAGGCCAGACCATCCTGCTCTCCCAGGTCGTTGACCTCGAAAAAATCACTCACTGGCCGGGTGGCGCTGAGCAACTGGGCCGGCGTGCCTTTGAGTGCGGAGTCCTGGGCCTGATGCGACACCTGTTCGAGTTCCATGTCGTAGAGCCAGATACGCTTCCCATCGGCAACGATCAGTTGCTTGGCAGGTGCCTCATACTCCCAACGCAACAGGCCCGGGCGTTTCAGATAAAACACCCCATTGCTGGCAAAATATTGTTCGTTGTCCGGTTGTTCCAGGGTTTGACGAAAATCGGCCTTGAGCGTCTGCAGTCCCTGCAGAAAGGCATCGAGCTGTTGACTTCCGGTGGCCGCCATCGCGGATGACAGCGCCATCAGCCACAGCAGGGCTGCCTGAATGAAATGACTCACCGGTTTGTACATAACGTTGCGATTCCTGATGTCAATCGACGGGTGGCGGGGCCAGTACGGCACGACTGCCGTTCGTCTCGGCCGGACCGACCACGCCGGTGCGCTCCATCTCCTCGATCATCCGCGCAGCCCGGTTGTAGCCGATCTTGAGACGGCGCTGGACCCCGGAGATGGAGGCCCTGCGGGTTTCGGTGACGATCCGTACCGCCTCGTCATAGAGGGGATCGTTATCCTCGGTATCCCCACCTTCAACCGGGAACCCCGGCACCGCTTCGGTGGCCTCCTGGAGAATCTCCTCCAGGTAGTCCGGTTCTCCGGAAGCCTTCAGATGGTTGACCACGCGATGCACCTCGTTGTCGTCGACGAAGGCGCCGTGCAGGCGTTGCGGGATATTGCTGCCGGTCCCCATGTAGAGCATGTCACCATGCCCCAGCAGATGCTCCGCCCCCATCTGGTCGAGAATGGTCCGTGAATCGACCCGTGATGACACCTGGAAGGCGATACGCGTCGGTATGTTCGCCTTGATCAGACCGGTGATCACATCCACGGAGGGACGCTGGGTGGCCAGGATCAGGTGGATGCCGGAAGCCCGTGCCTTTTGTGCCAGACGGGCGATCAACTCCTCAACCTTCTTCCTCGCCATCATCATCATGTCGGCGAGTTCGTCGATAATGACCACGATGTAGGGCAGAGGTTCCAAGGTGGGATGCGCCATGGCCTCGATGATCTCATTGGGCTGAGGCTGAAAAAGCGGATCGGGAATCGGCTCGCCTTTCTTGATCGCCTCCTTGACCTTGCGGTTGTAGCCTTGAATATTGCGCACCCCGAGTCCTGCCATCAGGCGGTAGCGGCGTTCCATCTCCCCGACACACCAACGCAGCGCGTTGGCCGCTTCCTGCATGTCCGTCACCACCGGTGTGAGCAGATGCGGGATGCCTTCGTACACCGACAGCTCCAGCATCTTCGGATCGACCATGATCATGCACACTTCAGAGGGTTTGGCCTTGTACAGCAAGCTCAGAATCATGGCGTTGATGGCAACCGATTTACCCGAACCGGTGGTACCCGCGATCAGCGCATGGGGCATCTTCGCGAGGTCGGCGCACATGGGATTGCCCGCGATATCCTTGCCCAGCGCCAGGGTCAGGGGTGACTTGGAGGCCTCGTAGGTCTCCGATTGCAGCACCTCGCTGAGAAACACCATTTCCCGGTATTCATTGGGGATCTCGAGACCAATCACTGATTTGCCCGGAATCACCTCAACCACCCGCACCGCGACCGTTGACAGGGCGCGTGCCAGGTCCTTGGAGAGGCCGCTGATCTTGCTGACCTTGGTACCGGCAGCGAGTTGCAGTTCGTAGAGTGTGACCACCGGCCCGGGATGCACCGCCACCACCTGAACTTCGATATCGAAATCGGCAAACTTCATCTCCACTTGCCGGGACATCGCCTGCAGAGCCTCCTGCGAATAGGCCTGAACGGTCTGCTTGGCCGGATCCAGAAGTGCCAGCGGAGGCAGCTCACTATTGGGATCGGCCTCGAACAGGGGCACCTGACGCTCTTTTTCCACCCGCTCACTGGGCTTAGGGGCATTGATCACCGGTTCGATGCGGGGTTGTTTGCGGGTTTCAGCCTTCTTTTTCTCCTTCTTCACCAGTTCCACCCGCTCACGACGGGCCTGCTTGGCGGCTGAGCGGTCCCGCCATCCGGCAAACAGGCGCTGTACTCCCTGACCGAGCCAGATGACCCAGCCACCGAGAAGGTCCATGACGGTGAACCAGGACACGCCGGTGAACAGTGTGAAACCGCTGAGAAACAGGGCCAGCATCAGCAGCGTGCTGCCGGATGAACTGAAATTGGCCTCGAAGTACTGCGCCAGGGTCGAGCCCAGCGCGCCCCCGGTGCCGGTAGGCAGTGCGCTGCCCAGATGGCCGATATGCAGAGTTGCCAGGGCACATCCCGATGCCAGGGTGACAAAGAAGCCCAGCCAGCGCACCAGCACCAGGTTGATATTCACCGTGTCATCCGGATTGCGACGCCGAAACACCAGCACCGCACTCCAGCTGAGCATCACCGGGAACAGGTAGGCGAACACTCCGAACAGGTAGAGAAACACGTCCGCGAACCAGGCACCGGCCGGTCCTCCGGAGTTGTGTACGTTGTGCGCCGGTCCGGTGTATGACCATCCCGGGTCCTGAGGAGAATAGCTGAACAGGGATAACAGCAGGTAGCCGCTGAGACAGAACAGACTCCACATCACACCCTCGCGCAAGGCGCGACTGACATGGGTATGGAAAGCGCTCTGTTCCGTGGTTTGTTGGCTTTTAGCCTGTGTTGACATCTTGGCTCCACGCCCGGGGTTTCATCACTGCACAATTCCCGAGGGCGATATTAAATTCACAAAATCTTTTCAAATTATTAAGTTATACCTGTTATTTATTCTAATTTCAGAGGTACTGTTCACGCAACACCGGATGCACTAGTTCACCTGCGGAGAGATTCACGGCCCGACTCAACACTTCATTGGATCGCCAGTCCGGGGAGACCAGGGGCAGCAGGTAGGGCATCATGGCCGCTGACAGGGCCTGACTGGCGCTGCGCGGCACCGCGCCGGGCATGTTGGTGACACAGAAATGGCTGATGCCCGACACTTCGTAGACCGGGTCCTCGTAGGTGGTTGGACGGGTGGTTTCGATACATCCGCCCTGATCCACCGATATATCCACCACCACACCTCCCGGCGCCATGCTCCCGATCTGTTCCCGGGAAACCACATGGGGCGCCCGGGCACCCGGAATCAACACAGCGCCGATCAGAAGGTCTGCATCGGCGACAGCCTGGCTCACCGCTTCCCGGTAGGGATACAGAGTGGTGACATTGGCACCCAACTCCCGTAAGTGACCCATGCGCTCCCTGAGCCGCTCGAAAACCGTCACCCGGGCCCCCATTGCAGCCGCCAGCGCCGCGGCATTACCTCCGGCCTGACCCCCTCCCAGGATGACCACATGACCCCGCTCCGCAGCGGGCAGTCCACCCAGCAGCAAACCCTTGCCACCCCTGGGACGGTGCAACAGGGTGGCCCCATTCTGCACCGCAAGCCGTCCGGCGATATCACTCATGGGCGCCAGGATGGGCAACGCCCCGCCCTCCTCCACGGTTTCGAAGGCGATACCGGTGACCCCGGACGCCAGCAGGCGACGGGTCAGTGTCTCATCAGCCGCAAGATGCAGAAAACAGAACAGCAGCTGCCCCTCGCGCAACATATCCGGCTCACCCCCGTAAGGCTCCTTCACCTTGACCACCAGATCCGATTCGGCATACAGCGCTTGCGCATCCGGGACCAATTGAACCCCCAACTCGGAGTAGCGCGGGTCAGGATAACCGCTATTCAATCCGGCTCCCTCCTGCAACAGCACCTGATGACCGCGTTTGATCAGTTCCGCGCAGGCGTCGGGCACCAGCCCGACTCGACCTTCCAGGGGTTTGATTTCTGTGGGTATGCCGATTTTCATAACTTGCTGCCCGTGGTGATTCTTTACCCCGAAGGGCGGATTCCGTAGTATTCCCGCATTCATTTTTCGAGTCCTGGATGCGGGTCACCGAATCTCGGACCCGCCTGACCCAACCCACTATCATTCGTGGTGTGCCCCGACCAAACGGACAGCCCCCGAAGGGAGTTAGTATACATGAGCGAAACCAAGCATTGCCGCCTCTTGATTCTCGGATCGGGTCCTGCGGGCTACACGGCCGCGGTATACGCGGCGCGCGCCAACCTGGAACCGGTCCTGGTCACCGGTATGGAACAGGGTGGCCAGCTGATGACCACCACCGAAGTGGACAACTGGCCGGGTGACAACAACGGCGTTCAGGGTCCGGAGCTGATGGAGCGTATGCGCCTGCATGCGGAGCGTTTCAACACCGAGATCATTTTCGACCATATCAACAAGGCGGAACTCGACCAGCGTCCTTTCCGACTGACCGGTGATCAGGCGGTCTACACCTGTGATGCGCTGATCATCTGCACCGGGGCCTCTGCCAAATACCTGGGTCTGGAGTCCGAACAGGCGTTTCGTGGCAAAGGGGTCTCCGCCTGCGCCACCTGTGACGGCTTTTTCTATAGAAACCAGAAAGTTGCCGTGATCGGTGGTGGCAACACCGCGGTCGAGGAAGCGCTCTACCTAGCCAACATTGCCTCAGAAGTGGTGGTGGTGCATCGGCGTGATCAGTTCCGTTCCGAGAAGATCCTCGCCGACCAACTGAAGCAGAAGGCTGAAGACGGCAATGTGACCATCGAATGGGATCACGTTCTGGACGAGGTACTCGGGGATTCCTCAGGGGTGACTGGAATGCGCATCAAGAATGTCAAGGACGGCGCCACCCGAGATATCGACCTGCAAGGCGTGTTCATTGCCATCGGCCACAGTCCGAACACCGGTCTTTTCGAAGGCCAGCTGGAGATGCACAACGGCTATCTGAAAGTACGCGGCGTGCTTGAAGGCAATGCCACGGAAACCTCGATTCCCGGGGTGTTCGCGGCCGGTGATGTGATGGATCATGTCTACCGCCAGGCCATTACATCTGCTGGAACCGGTTGCCAGGCGGCCCTGGACGCTGAACGCTACCTCGACGCACTGAGCGCCAAAAACTCCTGATCCTTGGTACTTTCCATAGATCACGGGGCCGGGCCAGCATCCGGACTGAAACCTATCCCAGGGTACCGAATGGTGCCCTGAATAGGGTTTAGAATGGGTTTCTCAACCCCGCTCCCGGGCAATGCAGCCCAGCACGTAGGAGCAGAGTATCAGTTGTTGGAAACGGTTCAGGCCCCGAAACTCCACCCCATGCAGGTAGCGCAGGTTGCCTGACGCATCCGGGACTTCACGGATATTCCGGATCACTGCCAAAACCTTGAGAACGTCCTCCCCGCCACACACGGCCAGGGTCTGACTGATCTGAATCACCGAACCGACCTCACCGAGTTTTTTCCGATCGATGACCCGGGCTCCGGTACTGCTGATGTCACTGATGATCACCGGATAGTGCTCTTCCTGGTTCGCGCCACCCGGACGAATCAGTGTAACCTGCAGTTCAGTCGACACCCGGGGGGCATTGCGCACCACGGCACTTTCGACCTCTCCGGGATAGGCCAGGTGCAGATGGGGATAGGGTTTGGACGACACCTGCAGGACGCGGGACACGAAGCCGAAAATATTGCTCCCCTGAAGCATGCGTACGGTGAAGCTTTGGCCTTCACGCACGATAATCGGGTTACCGGACTTACGCGGCGTGGTGATCACCAGGCTTTGATTGGGTAAAAATCCGATGAGTGTTGCGGAAAAACGATCCTGATTCTCGCTCGGCGAGGCAAACTGCAACTGCAGTACATCGCCTATTTGCAAGTATTTGACAGAATCAGTCAAGACATCACTCCAGGTTCACACAATAACAAGCGGTGAATAATGCGAATTTTTTAGTGTTTGCACAAGTGCTTGTTATGATTATATGGTAGCTGAAACCAGTACTCGCCATGATCTATCTCCTCGACGAAAATCCGAACATGCCTTTTCCGGATGTCTCCGAAGCGGAACGTGATCCGGATGGACTGCTCGCTGTTGGTGGAGACCTTACCCCGCAGAGACTCATCCAGGCTTACCAACTGGGTATTTTCCCCTGGTACTCCGAAGGTGAGCCGATACTCTGGTGGTCGCCGGACCCTCGCACGGTACTATATCCCGAACGGGTCAGTGTCAGTCGCAGTCTCGGCAAGACGCTGCGCAAAAGGGTCTTTAATGTCACCTTTGACCGGGATTTCGACGCGGTTATCCATGCCTGTGCAGCGCCAAGGGGAGACAACCCAGGAACCTGGCTGGTCCCTGAAATGATCGAAGCTTACCGCATGCAATTTCGCCTTGGACTGGCTCACTCCGTCGAGGTGTGGAAAGACCAGGCATTGGTCGGCGGATTATATGGCATGGCCATCGGTAAGGTATTCTTCGGTGAATCGATGTTCAGCAGGGTCAGCGACAGTTCGAAGGTTGCACTGGTCACACTCAGCCGACAACTTCAGAAGTGGGGATTCAGACTGATCGACTGTCAGGTCTACACCCGGCACCTGGCCAGTCTGGGTGCCGAACAGATCCCGCGCAATCAATTTTGCATGGAACTGCAGCACTGGACCCGCGTGCCGGGTTACATTGGCAGTTGGGCTGGGACCGTACCCGGGTTCGAATCATGATGAACCATTCCGATTTCGACCAGAAAACCGCTTATGCATGCTATATGAGCCAGTTGCATGACTGTTCCTACCTGCCGGACCAGGAAGCTCGCAATCTTTTTCTTGACCCGATGGCCAAGGTTACGCCACAGCTCTATCAGCAACTGATCGATCAAGGCTTTCGTCGCAGCGGCTGTTATCTATACCAACCCGCATGCCCGAACTGCAACAGTTGTGTTTCCCTGCGAATACCGGTCGATGACTACAAGCCATCCCGCAGTCAGCGCCGTAATTGGAAACAAAACAGTGACTCCATTCAGGTGATTCCCACCTCAGCCCATTACCGGGAAGAGCACTTCCAGCTCTATAAACGTTATCTGGGAAACCGTCATCCGGATGGGGCCATGGTATGTAACAGCCCTGGTCAATATTCGCAATTTCTCACCTGCGACTGGGCAGAAACGCGTTTCATCGAATTTCGTAAATCCGGCCGGCTCGTGGCGGTGGCGGTCAGCGATCTCCTGCCCAACGGCACCTCATCGGTCTATACCTTCTTCGATCCCGAGATGCGCCAGGAAGGACTGGGGGTTTTCGCCTTGATGTGGCAGATCGAATACACCCGGGATCTGGGACTCAGGTGGGTTTACCCGGGTTTCTGGATCGAATCCTGTCAGAGGATGAACTACAAATCCCGTTTCAGACCTTTTCAAGCATGGAGTGGTCAGCAGTGGGTCGAGTTCCCATCCCGTTGATGCATGAAAGCGGATACCTTGGAAAAAGGCTGGTTGTTACGCTTACATTCCTCACCTGACTTGACGCATCCAAGCCGGATCATTGGTCACCTCGAGAGTCCTGAAGAAAACATTACTATTCCATCACGATATTTTTACGCCGACGCTTGTAGATCACCAGAGGTTCGTTTTGTTTTTTTTCCAGATTGCGTGCAGGAGATCGTATTGGCGTGGTATCCGTACGATGGGCCAACTCCTGTCGCAGGATCAAGACACAAGCGAGTCTTCGATCTCATGAAAGATTTTGGGACATCCAAGTCCACCAAAATCGATTCGATCTTTGACAGCCTATTAGTGCCCCGG
>JBEVVH010000032.1:0-22967 GCA_040507245.1 Candidatus Thiodiazotropha sp. | reverse complement strand
CGCCTACGGCTCGTCGGGTTTCCAGTATCGCCTCGCGACTACCGGGGACTACCAGCCTTCGCTTCGCTTTCCCTGGCTGGCAGCGAATGACTGAAATGGGCTTAATCAGATCATTGATCACATACGCCGCCTCTAACGGCCCCGTGGTGAAGGTGTCACCGATGTTGATGACCACCAGCTTGGCGCGGTAGTGATCCCGCACCACCTTTTCCTGCTCCGCAGTGATTCCAGTATCACCCGACAGGTAGAGGGTCAGCCCGTTGGAAAAGGTCAACACATATCCGGTGGGCGGCCCGGCATAGGCGGTGAGTCCGGAGGCATCGAGCAGTTCACCCAACTCCCCGCCAACCATTGCGCCGGCGATACCATTTGAGTGCACCGCCGGCACTGTGGCCAGGGTGACACCACCGATCTTTTTCGTGCCACCGAAGCGAACCAGCTGGGATTGCTTCGGATCACCCCCCAGGGATGCCAGTTTGCTGGCGAAGAACTTCGGCATCTCACTGCCGGTCAGTATCACCGCCTTGTTTGCCAGGGCAATCTCCACGCTGCTGGTATTGGGCAAAACGGAGACCGGCAGGTCCGGACTTTCGCAACTGCCCGAATTGGTCTTGGCGATGCGCTTGTCTCCCACGTGGTCGCCATGCATGTGGCTGACCAGTACCAGGTCGACCTTCCCCAAGCGGGGGTCATCCGCTCCAGCCACCGTTCGCCCGGCATCGTAGAGTATCCGGGTGCCGTCCGGGTCCTCCAGCAGCAAGGCCCGGTCGAAGCGGCAGAATTCCCCGTCATGGCTTCCCAACGGAGTGATCAGGACACCTCGCGCCATCGCGGAAACGGCTGCCATCCCAAGCATCAGGCCGATCAAAACCTTCGGGCCTATGCATTTGTATCGCTGCAGATTCATGGGGCTCTCTCCTTTATCCAGAATTAACAGCTTATGCCATCACACTCCACAATCCAGGTATCCCCTGTGATTTGCTGGTGATTCTTCAATCGGGAAGGACTGAGGCGCTACGAGGAAAAACCCTGGAATTGCCCGCTCACCCTCCCATGCCGACTCGAAGTGAGACCAGTTCAGATCAGTTGCTGACGAATGATATCCGCGACCCGAAAGGCATTGGCGTAGATGGTCCAGGTATAGGGAACGCTGCCTCCGGTAGGCATGAAGGAGGCATCGGAAACATACAGGTTGTCCGCCCCCCAGACCCGGCAGTCGGGATCCAACACCGATTGCTGTGGATCCGTTCCGAAGCGGCATCCACCGGCCACCAGGTTAGGGGGCGGAGCGCCACTGACACTGGCTCCGATCCAGTCGAGCCCCATGGCACGCAACACCTCCTGCCCCCGCTCCGCCAGGTATCGGCCCACCCTTTGGTCGTGAGGGTGACTGCCCAGGCGTACCCTGGCCACCGGCGAACCCCATTTGTCCCGGACCTGCGGATCCAGGGTGACGAAGCAGTCATCATTGGGCAACCAGTCACAGAAGACCTCGAACAGCAGTTTACGGTCTTCGGTGAACCAGCGTTCCAGTTTACGCTTCAGCGGCTTGCCCCATAGCAGCTCACCGTCACGCCAGCGCACCCCGTTGGCCAGCGGGATCGGATTGGGGTGGGCGAAGAGAAAATCGATGGTGCCGCCTTTGGCCGGGTGAGGGCCGAATCGAGGATCATCGATCACGTACCAGTCCTGCAAGGCCCGATTGACGAAGGGACCCAGAGTGCGCACCTGGTCCTGCTGTTGCGGGGTCAGCTTGGCATAGGTGAAATATCCACTGCCGGCGCCACCGGCGGAGAAGATCAGGTTGCGCCCCAACTGCCCGGAATGGTTTCCCAGGCCGTCGGGATGGGCGGGGCCGGGACTCCCCAGCAGCAGCCGCGAACTTTCGATCGCCTGACAGGCGACGACAAAGATCCGCGCCGAGACCTTGCGAGCCTCACCCTGCGCATCGTAGTAGTGAGCCTGAACCACCCGCCCTTGCGCATCGCTCTCCAGGCGATACACCTTGCTGTCGGGTCGCAGATCACAGCGGCCGGTGGCCAGGGCCGGCTCGATCAAGGCGGCCCGGGCGCTGCCCTTGGCATTGGTCGAGCAGCCGTAGCTGCCACAGTAGCCCGAGTAGGAGCAGGCGTCCCGCCCTCCCTCCCGCTGTGAGAGGATCGCCCGCGCGACCCGCAGGGGATGATGACACAGCTCCCGGCAGGCCTCATCGATCCACGCCGAGACCGGGTGCTCAGCGGTCGGCGGATAGGGAAAATCCGGGTTCGAACGGGGCTCCTGCCGGGGATGCGGCGTCACGCTGCCGGAAACGCCCACCACCCGCTCCACCAGGCTGTAGTAGGGTTCCAGATCGTCATAGCTGATCGGCCAGTCGGTCAGGTTGGCCCCCTCGATGGGACCGAATTCACTGAGCAGGCGGAAATCATGAGGCTTCAGGCGGTGAAAGTATCCCGACATCAGGTTACTGGAACCGCCCACCATGTTGCCGTTCCAGAAATCGCGTTTCGATTCGCCGGCGGGAGTGGCCTGCCAGCCTCCCGACGCAGCGAGCTCCTCCAGGACATGCTGTTCGTCACGCAGATTGGGGGTGTAGTGACTACGCCGGCAGCAGGCGAGCTCGTCCTTGCTGAAGTCTTCGCGCTTGAACCAGGGCCCCTTCTCCAGCACCACCACCGAGTATCCGGCCCGGGTCAGGCGCCAGATCACCGGCCCCGCGCCCGCGCCGCTGCCGATCACGCAGATATCGAAATCCCCCGCCATCAGCCGGCCCGGTAGCGGTTGCGTTCGTTGGGACGGGGGAAACCGGGGCGGTGCTGCAACCAGCGCCAACCAACCGCATCCGGATTGCCGCCATAGACAGGATCAGTGAGCAGGGCTTCGAGCAGGTACAGCAGCAGAGTGGAGAGCCAGTTCTCTCCCGCCTCACTGCGGGCCACCTGCTCCAGCATCGCCTCCTGGCGCTCGGCGTCGAGTGCGATGAATTCTCGTCCATGTTGCTCCCGGCTCAGGGATTCCAGCCAATCGCAGCCCTGCAGGATGAAGGCCCGCTCCTGGGCGTCGATATTGCGATCACCGACCACCCACTGCAGATAGGCCAGCGCGTTGAGCTCCCGGGCGCCGGGGGCCTCGGGTTCACTGGGGAACAACCGCTCCTGCACATCGGCAATCAGGCGCCAGCGTCCCGCTTCATCGAGGGCGTTCGCATCCGCACCCTCCGCCAGAGGCAGCAGCAAGGAGAGGGATCCACCGGCAAGTCCGAGCAGGAATCGGCGCCGATCCAGCAGTTGTTCACGCCAGGACGCCAGGGCCGGAACGTCCCCACGATTTGTAATGTTGCGACGCAGTGTCATGGAAAGTAGACTACGATCTGGCATTCCGGTTCGCAACCGGGTAAAAGTCCCAGTTAATAATCCGGCAGCCGGAGGTGAGCAGTTAACCTGGTTGTCACTTTTTCGGAGCTTCGATCATGACCCCAGTCCTGTCCAAAAAAGTCCTCGCCGCTGCCCTGTTAGGTTCCTTGTTCATCGGCACGGCCCAGGCTTCCAGCAATCCCTTCGCCGATGCGACTTCCCGGGTACCCCGGACCGAGGCCTCGGCCGGACCCTCCCCCGCCTCCTGCTGGCGGCGGAAGACGTTCTCCAACACCACCACCGAGCTGTCCACCATCATCCCCACCCCCAGGGCCAGGCCGCCCAGGGTCATCAGGTTGAGGGTGAAACCGCCGAAGTAGAGCAGGCCGAAGGTGGCCACCACCGAGATTGGTATCGCCAGTGAAATCACCAGGGTGCTGCGCAGATTGCGCAGAAAGAACAGTAACACCAGCACAGCCAGGGCGCCCCCATAGAGCACGGACTGGGCCACGTTACTGATCGCCCGTTCGATAAAGTTGCCCTGATTGATCACCGGGGTGATGTGGATCTGAGGGAAGGCCCGGTTGACCTTTTCAACCTCTTCGAGCACCGCCCGCGCCACCTCCACCGTGTTGGCCTCCGGCTGCTTGCGGATCGCCACCCGCAATCCCTGCTCGCCGTTGACCCGAATGATCCGGGTCAGCTTCTCGTAGGTATCCCGGACCAGGGCAATCTGCCCCAGGGTCACTACCGCACCCCCCTGGCGGGCGATCACGGTGCCGCGAATCTGCTCCAGGCTACCGAACTCCGCCGGGGCGTGCAGGGTCACCTCGTAGGGACCGCGCTCGATCTTTCCGGCGGGCAGATCCAGATTGGCGTCTTCGATGGCGTCGAGGATATCCGTCAGCGGCAGCCCCAGAGCATTCAGTTTGGCGGGATCGAGTTCCACCCGCACCTCCCGAGTGAACCCGCCCCAGGGATCGACCTGGGCCACCCCGGGCACCCGGGAGAAACGGTATCGCACCTGGTCCTCGACGATCTGGGTCAGCTCCACCGGATCGAGGCGGCTGGAAATACCGAGAATCACCACCGGGTAGGTGTCCACATCGAACTTGCTCACCCGAGGGCCGACGATGTCGTCGGGCAGTTCGCTGATCTCATCCTCCAGGGTGGCGCGCACATCCACCGTTGCCGCATCGATAGGGGTACCCCAGCCGAACTTCACCTTGACGCTGCTGTTGCCTTCGTAAGAGGTCGAGGTCAGCTCCTCCACCCCGGGCACGGTGCCGACGATCTCCTCCACGATCTGGGTCACCAGACGCTCCATCACGATCGGGTCGGCCCCCTCGTACTGGGTCCGCACCGTGAGGGTGGGCAACTCCACGTTCGGCAGCAGATCGATCTGCAGGCGACTCAGGCTGACCAGACCGAGCACCACCACCATCAGCGCCAGCATGGTGGTGAAGATGGGACGGCGCACACTCGCGCGGGCGAGATTCATGGCTGACGGGTCTCCCCTTCACCGCTCAGTGTGACGCTGGAACCATCCGCCAGCAGTTGCTGACCGAGTATCACCACGCGCCCGGTCAAGCCCTCACCGGAGACCGCAACCCGCTGTGCGTGACGGATGCCGATGTCCACCGGCCGCCAATGCACCTGCCGGCCATCCGGGTCGACCACGAAGAGCCCGTCCTGTCCGTCCCTTTTTGCCAGCGCCTGCTCCGGAACAAGGGTGACCGAGCCGGCCCGTTCCAACACCACATCGATGCGCACGAACAGACCCGGTTTGAGTCTCAGGTCCCGATTCTCCACCTTCAACTCGACCCTGGCCTGGCGGGTGTTTTCCCGGAATACCGGGGAGATGCGCACGATCCCTGCCTCAAAAATCTCCCCTGGATAGGCGTCCGTGGTCAGCACGGCGTTTTGCCCCGGCTGCAAACGGGCATAATCCCGTTCCGTGACAAAGAACACCGCCTTCATCGGATCGAGTTCCACAATACGCAGTAACTGGGCATTGGCGCTGACCGTCTCGCCCTCATCGACGTAGCGCTCCGCCACAACCCGTTGTTCGCTGCCGCTGCCCCAATCGGCGTTCACCTGGGTATAGCCAAGCCGGATCCGCGCCGTCTCCAGCTCCGCCTGGGCACGTACCACCTGGGCCCGGGTCACCTCCACATGTGCCGCCTTGGCCAACTGGTCCGCCATCGCGGTATCACGCTGTGACTCGGAACTGACCCCTTTCCTGCGCAGTTGATCCACCCGTTCCAGTTCCCGGTCGGCGATCTTCAGCAGGCTCTGCGCCTCGGCCAGGTTGGCCCTGGCAACCGCCAGGTCGGCTTCAGCCTGGCGCACTGCCTGCACATACTCGTCATTGTCGAGACGCGCCACAACCTGGCCACGGGTCACGATATCCGCCAGATCCGCATCGATCTGCTCGATGCGGCCACTCAGCTTGGGCGCGACCACGAACTCCGTAAATGCCTGCAGGGTGCCGGAAAAGGTGCGGCGCAGCTCGATGTCACCGACCCGAATATCCGCCACCTCGACCGGAATCGGCCGAGATGCTGATTTCTGTTTTGTACCGCCACCGGTCTCCTGCAGACGCTGGTAAACTTTCCAGCCGACTCCCGTGACGATAAGCAGCATCAGAAACAGCAGCAACCAGTTTTTGTTTTTCATCACTTGAAGGGTCATGTTTCCGGGTTGTTGGGAATACCGGATGCGCCGCGAATCGGGCGAGGGTGGCCGGCAAATGTTTCGAGCATAGGAGCATTGCGGATCAAGCGTCAACGCTTCCGGCTGACCTCACTCCATCATCGAAGCTTCTGTCACAGGCATCCTGGGCTATCATGCACGGATACTAACCGTATTCTTAACCTACCATCCGGACCAACCATCTATGCTCGATCCTAAACAGCATTGGGAAAACATCTACCGCAATCGTTCCCCCGAGGAGGTCAGCTGGTATCAGGCGAATCCACAACCCTCCCTGGCACTCATCAAGTCCAGTGGAATCGATCCTACCGCACCGATCATCGACATCGGCGGCGGCGCCTCCCGGCTGATCGATCAACTCCTGCTCAACGGATACACGGACCTTACGGTACTGGACATCTCGGCGACAGCGCTGAGCCATGCACGACAACGCCTGGGGCAGCATTCCCCACGGGTTGAATGGATCGAATCGGATATCACCCGCTTTGAACCCCAGCGCGGTTACGCACTCTGGCATGACCGGGCAGTGTTCCACTTTCTGACCGGGGCGGCAGACCGCGAGCGCTATGCCTCAGCCTTGCGCCAGGCATTGCCCCCCGGTGGACAGCTGATCCTGGCCAGCTTCGCCATCGGCGGCCCCACCCAGTGCAGCGGTCTCGATGTGGTTCAGTACGACAGTGAGAAATTACTGGATGCGCTCGGAGCAGGATTTGAACTGATTGAAACACACAATGATGATCACCTGACACCGGCCAGGGCGATTCAGGCCTTTCAATACTTTCGTCTGGTGAAACGCTGATCAGTGACGGGCGGACCCTGTCCTCTCATCACGGAGCCACTACCCAGGCTGCCTGGAGCCGCTTCAGTTGGTATAGAGATTGACCTGAACGCGCTGATTCTGGGCGGCAATGGCGTTCCAATCGCCTGCGATTTTCACCTGGTAGCGCTCGGGATATGGCATAAGGGGCTCGTTGAAACCGTTGCTGAACAGAATGATTTCGATTTCTCCGCTGCTCCGCTCGGTTTCCACGTTCATGTAGTTGGCAAACGCCACGGACTGATCATTGAGCCAGTCATTGGTACCCCGGAAATCACTGGCAAACAGGCACTGCCCGATCTCCATTCCCGGCGCAGCGACGGAGAATTCCCCTGCTTCGCTCTTCTGCAGGCAGAAGTTGCCATGGTTGGCGCGCAGTTCCACGGTACCTCGGAAACCGGCCTCTTTAAGCTGGGTGACCAGTTCAGCAAGCCATAGCGCCCGTTCATCGCTGAAGGGTTTGCTGCCATAGTCGAACCGGGATCCCTGGTTCGCCGCCCACTCGATCAGCTTCATCGGCAGGCCTGCGCCTGCCGCGGCCGCCTCGGGCTTCTGGCTGACCCTCAGTTGCTGGCCCAACTGCTCGATCTGGGCACCCTGCACCGCCAGCAGATCCATCAACTCCGCATTGCTGACCCGACTCGCTGAGGATCCGCCCAGAGGCTCATCGACATAGCCTTTGAGGTAAGACTGCCAGTGCAAGCCCCAGCAGTATCGCGCTGCCCAGAACCCCATACAGAAAGGACCTGAACCGGGAACCGCCCTGGGCTTCGTGCAATGCCTCGAGTTCGTACAACTCACCCCGAACTTCATCGAAGTGCCGGTCGATATGCTCCTGCAGCCGCTCCTCGGCCTGTGTCTGTTCGCGACGGATGAAACGCTTCAGGGATTCGCTGCCCTTGAGGTTGTCCTGAAAATCGTCCAGCGGCAGACTGACCCGGTCCACCTGGGCCGGTTGGTGACGTTCGTGCTCTGAAATCAGGTGAACATTGTCCGGACGCCCGCCACGTTTGAGTTCTTCCAGGTCGCTCTGCTTGAATCCGGTCACCAGGGATTCCTGCTCCGGCAACAGATGCAGGGCGTTGAGCACCTGCTCCAGGTCCTTGGGCTCAAGCTGTTTAGGCAGCACCCCCACAGCGCCGAGCGCCCGCGCCTGGCTCACCGCCAGCCCACCGGCCTTGGAGGTGTACATCATCACGGGAATGACTGCGGTATTGGGATTGGACTTGATGACCTTGAGGGCCTGAAAGCCATCCATGCCCGGCATTTCGTAGTCCATGAAGATGGCATCCGGGGCATGATCGTACAAATAGTCGATGGCTGCCGCGGCCGACTCCCTGGTTTCAACTGAAATTCCGTAATTTTTCAGTTTCGAGGACAACACCTGACGCGCGGTCTTGGAGTCGTCCACGATGAGCGCTGTTTTTATCGCGTTTCCTGTCACGGCGGCTATCGCTTTCCCACGTTTTTTCCCGGTATGCAAGCCAGGAGTCTTACAGGATAATCCCTAAATTACTATATCCGTATTATCTGAACAGAGGAACCATCTTCATGACATCCCTGACACAAGAAAAGTGTGAAGCCTGTCGCGCGGACGCGCCCCAGGTCAGCGACGAGGAACTGGCTGAACTGATCAGGGCAATTCCGGATTGGAACATCGAGGTGAGGGACGGCATCATGCAACTGGAAAAAACCTTCAGTTTTAAAGATTTCGTCTCAGCCCTGGATTTCACCAACCGAGTCGGCGCCTTGGCCGAGGAAGAGGGGCATCACCCGGCCCTTTTGACCGAGTGGGGCAAGACCACGGTGACCTGGTAGTCACACAAGATCAAGGGTCTGCACCGAAACGATTTCATTATGTCGGCGAAGACTGACCAGCTGTATCAACCCTGAGACTGAACGCCCGGTCCACCCCCAAATTCACTTCAGGGGGACGGTTCAAACTGCGGCTCAGCCTGATCATTGAATACCAGCGTACGACCACAGCCACCCATGAGACAACGGTCGCCGAGCAGCGCTTTAAGACGCAATGCAGCCTTCAGGCCGGTGCAATGGGTCGGCAGGACATGCTGAACTGCCAACCCCTGCAATCGTTTCGTCCGCATGTCGAGGGTCTCCTGATCCGCATCGAACAGGTGAAATCCACCCAGCAGCAGGGCGATGGACTGGCCCGTTTGTTCGATGGCCTGCTGCGCGATCCGTTCAATCCCGGGATGGGCACATCCAGTCACCACCAGTGAGCCGTTCGGGGAGGGAACCACCAGCGCCTGCTCCGGCATATCACCGGGCAGGGTTCCCGTTGAGAAAAAACCCGGCACGAACTCGCAGGGCTCAGACCGGACGACCACCAGTTCACCACAAAGACCGGGCAGATCCGCGATCAAACGCGGCGAAAGACTCTCGGGCACCACTAGCCTGATGCCAGGATTGAGTTCAAGAATCGAGTCCAATCCGCCCAGGTGGTCCCAGTGGCTGTGAGAGAGAAACAGGGTATCCAACCGCCCCAGATCCTTGCCCAGCATGCGGGCATTGGCAAGCAGCATCCTGCCGTTGCTGCCGGTATCGAAAAGCAGTCGCTGTCCCGGCGTTTCGATTAACAGGGAAAACCCCCACAACCGGCTGAGGCGCTCATCGTCACAGACATTATCGAACAGCTGAGTCAAAACCAGATCAACGAGTTGCATGGGATCTGCGGATTTCCTTGAACCAGATGACTGACAGGTAACCGCAGTATAGGCTTTCAACACGCCAGGGTAGTTGAGAATACTCATCCCGGACACGCCATTTATAAACAGGCTGATGCAGCCACGGACCTAGCACAATTTTTTACGCGCCGGCAGACATAACCTATTATAGACTGTGGTTACCTACGGCCTGAAACGTCCACTGTACCGAACAAGCAGCGCCCGTTCCGGCTTGAAGACAAACCAAATAACCCAGGGAGTGTGGTTAGCTAGAGATACAGAAAGCCTGAAAAATGATTGTGACCTCGAAGTTACTCACGTCAAAGCAAATGAACCTTGATGAACCGGGATCCGCCAGACCTCTCTCGGTTCAGGTCAGCATGGCCCTGACCACCCTTATTCTGCTGATGACTGCGGCCATCCTTGTATTCGGGGATACGCAACTGCCGGCCCACCCCGAATTCGTACCCTTTCACGCCGCGATTGTCCTGATGCTCGATGGGACCACCGCATTTCTGCTCTACGGCCAGTTTCATTTCCGGCGCCTCCCCCTCTACCTGATGCTGGCGAGCGCATACCTGCTGAGCGCCATGATCACACTGCCCTTTGTGCTCAGCTTTCCTCTCCAGGACCAGCAGCAGGGGGGCTTTCTCGGCGGCCCGCAAAGCGCTATCTGGTTATGGCATTTCTGGCATATCCTTTTTCCATCAGTGGTGCTCCTGGGCACGCTGCTCGATTGGCGCGACAAACGCGCTCCCTGGCCGAGCGAACGAATCTGGCCGGCCACCTATCGCTCACTGGTCGCGGTTTCGGGTCTGGTGGTGATCCTGAGCGTTGTAGTCAGTGTGTTTCATAATGCCTTGCCGCCACTTCTCGATTTCACTCAAACCGCCCCCCTGACGAAGGTTTTCTATTGGACAGGCGGCGTGGCAGCCGTTGTGACACTTGTAGCTCTGGCGTTGACCTGGAGCCGATTCACTCAGCTAAGCGCCATCAATCTCTGGCTCTCAGTCACCCTGCTCGCATTTCTGGCGGACATCCTGGCCAGTCTCGGCGCCTACCAGCGCTACACCGTGGGTTGGTATTTCGGCAGGATCGAAGCCATGATCGCCTCCAGCATTTTACTGTTCGTGCTGCTTGGGGAGATGATCGGCCTGTATCGGCGCCTGGGTGAAGCAATGCACCAAATGGTGGAATCGAATCGCAGCCTGGTTTCCCTGATCACTGATAATCAGCATGCCAAGGCTGCTCTGGCGGAAAAGAATCTGCAACTCGAACGTATCTCCAGTACAGATCATCTGACCAAATTGCCCAATCGACGGGCCACGGAACTGGAACTGCAGGAGCAGTACCGGATGGGTGAACGCTACGGACGCAAATTCTGCATCATCATGATCGATATCGATCACTTCAAGCAGATCAATGACACACAGGGTCACCAAATGGGTGACGAGGTGCTGCGCCATATCAGTTCGATGATCTCCAACCATGTGCGGATGACCGATTTCGTCGGGCGCTGGGGTGGCGAGGAGTTCCTGGTGATCTGCGCGGAAACCGAACTCACGTCCGCCACCGAGTTGGCGCAACGGCTCAGAGAGTTGATCGAAACCTCAGGATTCGAAACGGAAAGTCCTATAACCGCAAGTTTCGGTGTATCGGAGTTTCGTGTCGGAGAGACCCTGGAAAACGTGATCATGCACGCCGATCAACATCTCTACCTGGCCAAGCAGGCGGGACGCAACCGGGTTTCATCGAATCTGCTGCAACCGGATGGGGGGCTCGGCAACTGGACGGCCATGGCAGAGCAAAACCATACCGACAGAGCGAATTAGCGGGGCCGTCCCTGGCATCCACTATAAAAGAGCGCCGCTCACGGACCGTGCGCGGCGGAACCAGAATCAGGACAGTGCGTCCTTCATGTCCTGCTCCTGCTTCTGCTTATAGAGTTCCACTTCCGCTTTGCGGCGCATCTCCAGAACATCCTTGCGCTCTTCCAGGCGCTTTTCCGCGGCCTGATCCTTAACCGGGATGGTGACATCGCCGAACAGAACCTGCTTGAGAAATCGGGTACCGAACTGCATCAGCGCCAGATCCTCTTTCTCGACAGTTTCGAAAAACGCATCATCCATGTCATAGGACGCGCGGAAGGAGTCGCTGAGGACGAATCGACGCAACCGATCCACGTCATAGGAGCACATGAAAAACAGCTGCAGGCTGGTGTCCGAGGGTCGCCCGATCGACGGACCGGCGGATTTTTTCTTCAGGATCAGTTGCAGCCATTCACGATTGATCTGATCGTAGATCTCGACTTCCTGCTCCTTGCGGTAATCGTTCACGCTGATTTCGCGGGACTCTTCGTGGCCCTTGCAGTGGTCTTCCCTGATCAGGAAGTAGCGCGCCTCGTCGTCCGGGGAGCCCGCCTGACGCATCGCCATGTGGCCGATGGGGTAGTAACGGCAGGCGGTAGGACGATCAGCATAGACGCCGCAACCCTCCGCGCCGACAAACAGGCAGGCACCCTCATCGTTGGTGCGCAATTTCACACCCGGCACCCCATCCTTGTCCATTTCGAAGGGTACCGTGTGTTTTTTCAGGAATTCTGTCGCGCTGAGGCCCAGATTGTCCTTCAGACGCAGGATATCGTAAGGCGTCAGCTGGATGTCCGCATGTTGACAGCAGGCATTGAAACAGGAAATTCCTTTGTGGCAGTTGAAATTGATCTTCGCACCGGGCTCCAGAATGGTCGGAACAAAGTTGCTTTTGAAAGGAATGTCGAATTTTTCAGTCATGATTTTGCCTCCGATAAAGACGGAAAAAGTCCGGGCACTTTGCGGCACCCGGACTTTTCAAGTCACTCGACTGTCAAGAATTACTTGAACAGCTTGGACTTGTCGACCAGATCCACGTGTGCACGCTTGAAGCAGGTGTAGGTCTTGGTCTCTTTGTCGTAGATGGAGTTCACAAAGCACTTCCAGTTCTCTTCATCGACGAAGTTCTTATCCATGCGGTAGTAGAAACCAGGATAACGAGACTCCTCACGGAACTGGATGTGTTTCATGTGAGCTTCAGCCGTCAGGATGCGGTGATAGTTCTCCCAAGCACGCAGCAGCTCGTGGAGGTCTTTCGCACGCATCTTCAGAGCGTCTTCCTTCAGCATTTCCAGCTTCTGTTCAGCCAGGGCCAGCATATGCTCGTTGGTGGTGTAGTAAGTGGCCACACCGGCAACGTACTCGTCCATGACCTTCTGCAGACGGAACTGCAGCATACGCGGAGTGATGTAGTTGGGGTTCACATCAATCGCGGTGGTGTAGTCCTTGTGCTCAAGGTAGTTACGGACCGGACGGTAGATCTCTTCGATCAGGGTGTCCACGTCGGTGTCCAACTCAGGAGTGAGGTCCTTGTTGTCCATGACGTATTTCACCATCGCCTTGGCAGCCATACGGCCTTCAGCGTGGGAACCGGAAGAGAACTTGTGACCGGAAGCGCCCACGCCGTCACCAGCGGTGAACAGACCGGCAACGGTGGTCATGCCACGGTAGCCCCAGTTCCAGCCTTTCGGCAGGTGATCGGGAACGCCGGCCTGAGTCTCGTCAGTGGGCGCGCCCACATCGTCAGGACCGGAGGTCCAGATGCCGCAGCAACCGGAGTGGGAACCCAGCAGGTAGGGTTCGGTGGGCATCAGTTCGGAGTTTTTCTTCTCCGGCTCGATGTTCTCACCGGCCCAGATACCACACTGGCCGATACACATATCCAGGAAGTCTTCCCAGGCTTCTGCTTCCAGATGCTTGACCTCGCGGGGAGACAGGGTCTCACGCAGGTTAGCCAGAGCGGTCACGGTGTCCATCCAGATGGGACCGCGGCCTTCTTTCATCTCTTTCAGCATCAGGTGGTTACGCAGGCAGGAAGCCGGAACAGCAGCCTGGCCGTAAGGAGGATAGTCGTCCAGCATCTCCTTGTTGCGGTCCATGTAGACTTCACCGAAGGCGTTGGTGGCCTTGGATTTGAAGAGCAGGAACCAGGCGCCAACCGGACCGTAACCGTCTTTGAAACGGGTGGGTACGAAGCGGTTTTCCATCATGGTCAGCTCAGCACCGGCCTCGGCAGCCATGGCGTAGGTGGAACCAGCGTTCCATACGGGGTACCAGGCACGGCCCTGACCCTCACCCACGGAGCGGGGACGGAAGATGTTCACGCAGCCGCCAGCGGCCAGCAGGATGGCTTTCGCCTTGAACACGTACAGCTTGTGCTCGCGGACGGAGAAACCGACAGCACCGGCGATGCGGTTCTTGTCGTTCTTGTCGTTGACCAGCTTGACGATGAAGATACGCTCCTGGATGTTGTCCATGCCCAGAGCTTTCTTAGCGGCCTCAGCGACGATCCACTTGTAGGATTCGCCGTTGATCATGATCTGCCACTTACCGGAACGTACGGGCTTGCCGCCTTCCTTCAGAGGGGTCAGACCTTTGGAACCGTCGTGACGCTCACCGTTCTCGTCGGTCTTCCAGATCGGCAGACCCCACTCTTCGAACAGGTGCACGGATTCGTCGACGTGACGGCCCAGATCGTAGGCCAGATCGTCGCGGGTGATACCCATCAGGTCGTTGGAGACCATACGGGCGTAGTCAGCAGGATCCTGCTCGGGACCAATGTAGGTGTTGATCGCGGACAGACCCTGAGCCACGGCGCCGGAGCGGTCCATGGCGGCCTTGTCGACCAGTTTCACCTTGATGTTGCCACCGGCAGCCTGCACCCACGGACCGACCTCGTATGCGGCACCGCTGCAAGCCATACCACCGCCGATCAGAAGGATGTCTACCTCTTCCTGGACGACTTCCGGATTTCCGAATTCAGCCATTTCATATACCTCGAATTATTTGTATTCCTGAATAATCTGACTGAAAGCCGCTTACTTGCGGATCAGCTCGCTGGGATTGCCGGCACGGTAGCCGTTCTGCTCGTTGTGGTTGAAGAAACCGGGCTCGCCGATCTTCGCCATGTCTGCAGCAGGCTTGTTGCCGTAGGGGTCGATGGAACCCTCGGGAGTGGTGCGGATCGGGAATTTGAAACGCTTCATGGTGCCGTTACGGAACTTGATGGTCCACATAATGGAATCGGTACCGCGCAGGGGCTGTACGGAAGCACCCAGGGGCACGATGTCGGCGTAGGGACGCGCTTCGATGGCCTGCTGAGGGCAGATCTTGATGCAGGAGTAGCACTCCCAGCACTGCTCAGGCTCCTGGTTGAAAGACTTCATGGCGTGACCGGTTTCGGAGCCGTCTTTGTCCAGTTTCATCAGGTCATGAGGACAGATGTACATGCAAGCTGTTCTGTCCTGGCCTTTACAGCCATCGCACTTCTCAGTACGCACAAATGTAGGCATGGTGTTTTTCTCCTAAGGGTTTCACTGCAGTGATTCAGCCGCCGCTTGACTGCCGCGGCTTTCAAGCACAACCGGGATCAGACCGGTGTTATTCGTTTGAACTGTTTCCTGGCCCGTAGCCATCGGTGCCCGGAACCATAATTCGCACCCGAATCCTGCCGACGCGGACCTCGACACTTCCTGGTCAGGACACGCACTACCCGGATTCGGGGTGACAGACATTAATGCCTCGCCCCCCCTTTAGCCAAACAATTTTTTCGGGAGGGCACATAAAATACGCTTATCAACTGAGGTTTATCAACCGACGAATCCCTTTCCTTGAAAATATAACCGATTGTTATTGATACCTTTATTATCAACAAAACTATAAGGGTTTTTATTCGGAGCAAGCCCGTCAGAGGGAATCTATCCCTCTAGAGCTATTCCAAGGGAGATAGGCCTGAGGCGACAAAAATCATTGAAGCGGCGCCGTCCTACGCCTATTTGACGGGTTTCGCACCCTATTTGCCGGTGCGCGACGG
This sequence comes from Candidatus Thiodiazotropha sp., assembly GCA_040507245.1. Classification (GTDB taxonomy): domain Bacteria; phylum Pseudomonadota; class Gammaproteobacteria; order Chromatiales; family Chromatiaceae; genus Thiodiazotropha. The sequence goes on along the minus strand of JBEVVH010000032.1, from coordinate 7,500 downwards.
AGCAAACCTGCACCCTACGGGGTTACATGGCACCGGCCATCAGTTACAGTTAGTCCTCGATCGACTACCCGTTCTGCGCATTTCCGCCCCATGAACAACACCCTGAATGACAGCGACACGATTCCTGACGCCCTGTTCCTGCTGGCCACCGGTTGTGCCCACTGTCCGGCGGTCCTGGAGTCTCTCAACCAGATGCTCAAGCAGGGCCGTATCGGCCGGCTCGAGACAATCAACATTGCCATCCATCCGGAAGCCGCACAGGCCGTGGGCACCCGCAGTGTTCCCTGGACCCGGATCGGTCCCTTCGAACTGGAAGGCAGCCTGACCCCCGCAGAGGTGGCGAACTGGACCGAGCACGCGACCCGGCACACCGGAATTGACGAGTATTTCAGTACCTGCCTGCAGGACCAGAAACCGGACAAGGTGTTTGCCTGGCTGGAACAGGAACCAGATGATCTGACCGCGTTGATAAACCTGATGACATCCGACGATACCCCGATGGCGGCGCGCATCGGTGTTGGCGTGGTGATGGAACATTTCGAAGCGGATACCCGCCTGCAGCGCCTGTTGCCGGACCTGATCCGGCTGTGCGCCCATCCCAAGGCGAATATCCGCGCCGACGCGGCACACTACCTGGGACTTACCCGCGCCGGGGAAGCCCGTGCCTGCCTCACCGCGCTGCTCGATGACGACCATCCCGACGTACGAGAGATCGCAGAGGAATCCCTTGAACAAATCGACCCGGCAGCCACGCCACATTGATGCAGTCCGACATGAATAAAAAGGATCAGATCCTGGCGGTACACGCCCAGTTCATCAACCAGGCGGTCATGACCGGCGCCAACCCGGAGCGCCAACAGGAGTTCCAGGCACTCCTTAAGATGGCCGAAAGCCAGGGGTGGGACGCTCTGGTCCAGTGTCTGCGGAGCATCTTCCAGCAGGGTCGACGCGATCTGGAGATTCTCAATCCTCTCGATGAGGAAGACCGGGTGATCGCGGAGGCGGTACTCAGCGGCCTGCGGGACCCGGCCACCCTGCCGGATCCCAACGCCCGACCCGATCCGGCCCTGGCGGCGCCCGGACTGGCCTCGATGATCCATGCCGCGGGCCAGGGACATCCCCAGGCGCTGCAATTGATCGCCCAGATGGCCGAACAGATGAGCCGAGTGGGCGGCCCGATGGGTCAACTGGCCTCGGTGATCCGTCCCCTGATCAATGGTGAACGCAACCCTGAAGTGTTGTGCAAACGCCTGGGTGGCAAATCCGAGGCCATGGTGATGGGCATCCTCGAGGAACTGGCGCGCCTCGACGGGAGCGAATCCTGATGGCTCGCTCCTGGCTCATTCTGGCCGCCTTGAGCGGCATGCTGCTGGTCATCCTCGGCGCCTTTGGCGCCCACGCCCTGGAACCGCGACTGCCGGCCGACCACCTGGTGTGGTGGCAGAAGGCGGTTCACTACCAGGGTCTGCATACCCTGGCGCTGTTCGGCACCGGGCTGCTGGCGCTGCAACATTCCAGCCGCGCCCTGCACATGGCCGGGGGGCTTTTCCTGGCCGGAATCCTCCTGTTTTCCGGCAGCCTTTATGTCATGGCCCTGACCGGGCTGCGCAGCCTGGGCATGATCACTCCCCTGGGCGGACTCGCCTTCATCGCAGGGTGGCTTGCCCTGCTGGTTTCGGCCTGGCGCCTGCCCCGCTGAGGATAGACGAGAACGTGGACCTCAGCGCGTTTGAAAACCGGCTGCGCAAAAACCAGCGTCACTGGAGCAAATGGGCCCGTCGGCGGGGCATCGGCTGCTACCGCTGTTATGACCGGGATATCCCCGAGTTTCCCCTGGCCATCGATTGGTACGAATCCGAGGTGCATGCCCAGGTCTACGCCCGCAAGGGACAGGAACCCCTCGACGAAGCCACCGAATCGGCCCTGGGCGAGGCGATCGCCCGGGTGCTCGAAATCCCGGAATCGGCACTCGCATTCAAGACCCGGCAACGCCAGCGCGGCCTGGCGCAGTATGAAAAGACCGGAGCGCACGGGCGTCCGCGGATTGTCCACGAGGGAGGGCTGCAGTTCGAAGTGGACCTGCACAGCTATCTCGACACCGGCCTGTTCCTGGATCACCGGGAGACCCGCCAGTGGGTCCGCGAGCGGGCCTGTGGACGGCGAATGCTCAACCTGTTCGCCTATACCGGCAGTTTCTCGGTCTACGCGGCAGCCGGAGGCGCCCTCTCGACCACCAATGTCGACCTGTCGAACACCTATCAGGACTGGACCCGCCGCAACCTGGCGTTGAACGGCTTCGACGGGGATGATCATGAACGGGTGCGTGCGGACGTGTTCGAGTACCTGGACCGGGCGGTGCGTGAACGACGCCTGTTCGGGCTGATCGTGCTGGACCCGCCCAGCTTCTCCAACTCCAAGAAGATGCTGGAGATCCTCGATGTGCAGCGTGATCACCCCCGCCTGATCGAGGCCTGCCGGAAACTGCTCACCCCGACCGGGCTGCTGGTGTTCTCCACCAACCGTCGCCGATTCAAACTCGATACGGACCTCGAAGCCTTGCCCGGCACCGAGGAGATCACCCGGATCACCCTGCCGGAGGACTTCAAGCGCCACCCGGCGCATCGTTGCTGGATCTTTCAGGCCGGGTAGCTGAATCGTAACCGCCAAAACGGCACTTGACGATTGCGGTTTGTAACAGTCTGTATTCAAGCAGCCACTCAGACACCCCGGCATGGCCTGCGGTCAAATTCATTTATCTCTAAAAAACAATGCGCTAGCCCGCGTGTTGAGTATTCGGCGCAATTCCACCGAGGGACTGCCACCGGGTTGTCGGGGAAAACAGTCTTGACGCAGGTCAAAAATTCCACTGTGATAGGCAAAAACCAATGCTCCTCGCTAGTTTCATTTAAAACAACAACCCGCAATCGTCCAGAGTCTTTCAAATTGCGCCGGGACGGAGACCATCATGCTGAAACGACTGTTCCTCACCCTTCTCGGCCTCGCCGTGCTGATCGGATTGCCTGCGCTGATCAAGATGCAGCAATTCCAGGCCATGGCTCAGATGCAGATGCAGATGCCCCCCGAAACGGTCACCGCCACCCAGGTGCGCAGCGAGCGCTGGGCCGACACCGTCACCGCCACGGGAACCCTGGTGGCGGTTCAGGGCGTGACCGTCAGCGCAGAACTCGGCGGCAAGATCACCAAGATCGCCTTCGAATCCGGTGACCGGGTCAAGGCAGGGGACCTGCTGGTGCGTCTCGACACCACCGCCGAGGAGGCGCAGTTGCGCTCTGCCGAAGCGGCGGCCAAGCTGGCGCGGATCAACCTCGACCGCAACCAGGATCTGCGCAAGAACCGCACCATCTCCCAGGCTGACCTGGATACCGCCGAGGCCAACTTCAAACAAGCCACCGCCCAGGTGGACAATGTACGCGCCACGATCGAGAAAAAAGACCATCACAGCCCCGTTCGCGGGACTGCTGGGATTACGCCAGGTCAACCTCGGACAGATCGTCGAACAGGGGACCCCGGTGGTGACCCTGCAGACCCTTGACCCGATCTATGTGGACTTTTCCCTGCCCCAGCAGCGTTACGCCAGCCTGAGCGTGGGAAGCACGGTACAGATCACCACCGATGCCGCGCCCGAGGAGGTGTTCGAGGGGCGGATCCTCGCGGTGAACCCGGAGATCGACACCCTGACCCGCAGCGTGCGGATTCGCGCGGTGATGGCCAACCGGGGCGAACACCTGCGCGCCGGCATGTTTGCCAACGTGGAAGTGGTGCTGCCCAAGGAAGAGGACTACCTGATCATTCCCGCCACCGCAGTGCTCTATGCCCCCTACGGCGACACGGTCTTCGTCATCGACACCCAGAAGGACGAGACCACCGGCGAGGAGCAGCAAATCCTGCGTCAGCAGATCGTTCGCCTGGGCCGCACCAAAGGCGACTTCGTCGCCGTCAGCGAAGGCCTGAAAGCCGGTGAGATGGTGGTGACCAGCGGGGTGTTCAAACTGCGCCCGAAATCTGCCGTGGTCATCGACAACAGCCTGGCTCTGGATGCGAAACTCGATCCCGCTCCCGCCAACGAATAAACGACGCCCGGAAATCCATTCAGCCGGATAACCCCATTACACGGATGCTACCGACATGGCCAGCATGAAAGCCTTCACCGACATTTTCATCCAGCGCCCCGTGCTCGCGATCGTGATCAACCTGTTGATCGTGATTGCCGGCATCGCCGCCTGGAACACCCTCAACATCCGCCAGTACCCGCGCAGTGAGAACGCCACGGTGAACATCTCCACCGTCTACGTGGGAGCCAACGCGGAGCTGGTGCGGGGTTTCATCACCACCCCCCTGGAACAGGCCATCGCCTCGGCGGACGGCATCGACTACATCGAGTCGAAGAGTCTGCAGGGCTTCTCCATGATCAATGCCCGACTGAAGCTCAACTACTCCCCCACCAAGGCCCTCGCGGAGATCACCGCCAAGGTCAACCAGGTGCGCAACGACCTGCCGGTTGAGGCTCAGGTTCCGGCCATCTCGATCCAGTCGGCGGACTCCTAGTTCGCTTCGGCGTATATCAGTTTCTCCTCCGAGATTCTCTCCCAGGCGGAGATCACCGACTACCTGATCCGGGTGGTGCAGCCGCGCCTCGCGGCGGTGGCCGGGGTGCAGCGCGCCGATGTGCTCGGCGCGCGCATCTTCGCCATGCGCATCTGGCTGCAGCCGGACAAGATGGCTGCGCTGCATATCAGTCCCGCCCAGGTGCGCCAGGCCCTGGCGTCGAACAATTTCCTTGCCGCCATCGGCGCCACCAAGGGCAATCTGGTGCAGGTCAACATGACCGCCAACACCGACCTGCATAGCGTGGAGGAGTTCGAACAGCTGGTGATTCTCCAGCAGGATGACAGCATCGTGCGGCTGCGGGACGTGGCCGATGTGACCCTGGGCGCCGAAGACTATGACACATCGGTGAGTTTTTCCGGCAAGACCGCGGTGTTCATGGGTATCTTTCCGCTGCCCAACGCGAACACCATCGACGTGGTCAAACTGGTGCGCGAGGAGATCGGCTCGATCGAACGGGACCTGCCCAGCGGACTTGAAGTGGACATCGGCTACGACGCCTCGGAGTACATCTCCAGCGCCATCACCGAGGTCACCAAGACCCTCGGCGACACCCTGTTGATCGTGATCCTGGTGATCTACCTGTTTCTCGGTTCACTGCGCTCCGCCCTGGTGCCGACCATCGCCATCCCGGTCTCCCTGATCGGCAGCATCTTCCTTATGCAGGCCTTCGGCTTCACCCTCAACCTGCTCACCCTGCTGGCCATCGTACTCTCGGTAGGACTGGTGGTGGACGACGCCATCGTGGTGGTGGAGAACATCGAACGGCATCTGCGCGAAGGACGCAGCAAGCGCGAGGCGGCCCTGCTCGGCGCCCGGGAACTGCTCGGCCCGGTGATCGCCATGACCGTCACCCTGGCGGCGGTGTACATGCCCATCGCCCTGCAGGGGGGACTGACCGGCGCCCTGTTCCGCGAGTTCGCCCTGACCCTGGCGGGTACCGTGACCATCTCGGGCATCGTCGCAGTGACCCTGTCACCAATGATGTCCTCTCACATGCTGCATGACGCCGCCGACGAGGAGAAGGGGTTCACCGGCTGGATCAATCACCATTTCGACCGCATGCGTCAGGGTTACGGCCGACTCATCGGCAGGACCCTGCAGGCCCGTCCCTTCGTCTACGCCATCTGGCTGGCGGTCGCGGTGGCCGCGGTACCGATGTACACCATGTCGCCCAAGGAGCTGGCCCCGAGCGAGGATCAAAGCGTGGTGTTCGGCATCATCAACGCCTCGGCCAACGCCACTGCGGATCAGAAACGCTTTTTCGGCAAAGCGGTGGAACAGACCTTCCTGAGCATTCCGGAAGCGGATCTCACCTTCCAGATCCTGTTCGCCCCCTCGGTCGGCGCCCGCTTCGACGTGGACGGATTCTCCGGCGTGGTGGTCAAACCCTGGCACAATCCCCGAGAGCGCACCGTGTTCGAGATCCAGCAGGAGTTGCAGGGCAAGCTCTCGACGATTCCCGGTTTCCAGATCTTCGCCACCACCCCTCCGGCACTGCCCGGCGGCAGCAACTTCCCGATCGAATTCCTCATCACCTCCACCGCGGACGCCAAGCAGCTATTGGATTTCGCCGAACAACTGCAGGGCAAGGCGGCTGCCAGCGGGATGTTCCTGTTCCCGCCCCAGATCGATCTGAAGTATGACCAGCCGGAAGCCCGGGTGGTGCTGGACCGGGACAAGATCGGCGCCCTCGGTCTGGACCTGAACCAGGTCGGACGTGACATGGCCGCGGCCCTGGGCGGGGATTTCGTCAACCGCTTCAATATTTCCGGTCGCAGTTACAAGGTAATCCCGCAGATCGAGCGTTCCCAACGTCTCAACCCAGAGCAGTTGACCGAGATCAATGTCAGCGGACCCCAGGGTCAACTGATTCCCCTGAGTTCCGTGGCGCATATCGAGAACAAGACCGTGCCCCGTTCCCTCAACCGCTTCCAGCAGCTCAACTCGGTGAAGCTCTCGGGGATGACCAACCGCACCCTGGACCAGGCATTGAACGTCCTGGAAGAGGCGGCCCAGGAGGTTCTGCCCCCGGGCTACTCGGTGGATTACACCGGCGAATCGCGCCAACTGCGCCAGGAGGGCAACAAGTTCCTGCCCGCCTTCGCCCTGGCCATCGTGATGATCTTTCTCGCCCTCGCGGTGCAGTTCAACTCGTTCCGGGATCCCGGCATCATCCTCTTCGGCTCGGTGCCCCTGGCGATGTTCGGCGCGCTGCTGTTCACCTTCCTGAAGATGCCCAACCCCAATATGCCGTTCTGGACCAACGGCTGGACCACCACCCTGAACATCTACGCCCAGGTTGGCCTGGTGACCCTGGTGGGCCTGATCTCGAAGAACGGGATACTCATCGTGGAGTTCGCCAACAAGCTCCAAGAGCAGGGCCTGTCGAAGATGGATGCGGTCAGGGAAGCCGCGATGACCCGCTTGCGTCCGGTACTGATGACCACCTTCGCCACCGTGGCGGGCCATCTGGCCCTGACCCTGGTGACCGGCGCCGGCGCCGCCGCGCGTAATTCCATAGGTCTGGTACTGGTGGGCGGCATGGCCATCGGCACCCTGTTCACTCTGTTCGTGCTGCCGTCGATCTATGTGCTGCTGGCCAAGGATCACAATGCCGACAAGGTGCGGGAAGAGGAGTTTGAAGCCCTGGAAACGGCCACCAGCTGAGTCGCTGTTCACCTACCCCCCCAACAACCGATACCCACCGGGAGCCCGGATGAAGCGAAGCGTAATCCGGGTTACCGGACTTTGTATCATGCAACAATCCAATTCGTAGGTCGGGTTATTAACCCGGCCGTTAAATACAGAGATCGCTATGCGGCGTATGCAATCTTTTGGTGTTCAAAATACTTGCGAACCCGTCCAGGAGTT